>CAYQLB010000048.1:0-1945 GCA_964418415.1 uncultured Candidatus Peribacteria bacterium | reverse complement strand
AAAAATCAAATCTTTTTTTGACAAACTTCTGTGTCATTTCCTCTTCAAGGATTTGGGGAGGAAATCCAAATTGATCAGCCTTAGATTCCCGCCGCAACTGGCAACGCGGGAATGACAAAGCACAAAAAAACCCTCAGACCGAAGTCCAAGGGTTCTCTGCACCACGCCGAAGAGAGGCTATATATGTCAATAATTAGATGTATGTTATTTAAATTTTTTTGTTTTTTCTAGTCACTTTTTATCTTCTGTTGTAAGTTTTCTTTCAATCTTTTTTATATCTGGTTCTGGTTTTATATCTTCAGGAATTATTCATCTGCTTATAAGGGTTTCTCTAACAGAAGAATTATTTATAATATGCTCTTTAGAAATTTTATCTTCTGTATCCATATTATTGTTTTTTGCATTATATATAGTAATTTCTGTTGCAAAATCTTTGGCTTTTAAGAGGATTGTTGGCATAAAATCTGCCAATGGTTGATTCTCTTTTATTTTTCGTCTATCTTTCATATCCTTTGTAGATCTACCAAAAAGAGCAGAATCTCATTTACTACGGATAAGAGCAAAATTCTTATCGCTTTTTGTTTGTTCAAAAATAACTTTTGATAACTCTTTTTCTGTTTCGGTTAATTTCTTGCGAGCAATAACTCTTTCATAAAGAGATACTTTCTGTTGAATAATTTCAAAATTTCTTGTCTGTAGGGCAAAATATGTCTGAGCAAAAGCTATTTCTTGTTTTCTTGGATCTCAATTTTGAGCAATAAGATAACAAGCATACCTAGTTAACATTATATCTTGTATCGTTTTCTTTGCTCCTTTTGGCATATTTATCGTTTTCCCGACATCAGCAAAATGATCAGAAATCTCTTTTGAGCTATTTTTACAAGATTTTTTTGCTTTATTTACAACTTCAATAAAATTATCCCATTTAGAATATCATAGCAACGGTTGTATTTCTCTTGCGAGCCAAAATTCGACTCAATCTTCCGTGATATGTATAATTGATTCGAAATTATTCATAAGATTTTTTATAATAGATTTTTCCATCTTTCATATCTTACAATATAAATTTCTCCAATTATACAAGAAAAAACACAAAAATCAAATCTTTTTTTGACAACACAAAAAACCCTCAGACCGGAGTCCAAGGGTTCTTTGCACCACGCCGAGGCGAGGTTATATATGTCTAACAATTAGATCTCGAGAGAAATTAATTTAATCATTTTTTGGAATCCAGTTTATAATTTTTATCAGAAATAATTGGTTTTCATATATATTTTTCTATAGTATCTCTAGCTTCTCATGCGACTCATGATCATATAGTTACAGCATCTTGCACTTCCTCAAATCATTTACTTCATTTTTCTTCCATAATTTTTTGGGATCATGCTTCTGCTAAATCAACTAATGCTATTTCCAAATTATCCATATGATCTCTAAGATTATCTGTTTTTTTGATTCATTTTATATTTCTATATTCCGACGCTCCAGACACTCACAATCAAATACTATAAACTTTGTTGGTCAACAAAGCATACTCAAATCAATCTTTGATTCCTCTCTCTTTGAGTAAATCTGTAAAAGAATTTCTTGTATCTATACTTTGTAATCTTTTTGCAATCCATTTTTCATCATGTCATTGTTTTCTTCGTATCTCAATAGCTCTAGCTTTTGCTCTTTGAATTCATAATTCTGGATTATTAATTTCATCCAATCTTTCTTTTCAAAGTGAAGCCAACCATTGTTTAAATGGTTCTGCTTTGGGTGATGGGGTAGATTGGAGGATTCTCAGCGCTCATTTTGTATTGGTACAGTTGAGTTTTTGGCGTCATCATTTGGTATCTACCCAAAGGGGGGAGGATATTTTCCCCCACCCTTTTGAAAGTTCATTATCTCTATTTTTCATATCTCTAATATATGTTTTTGTATCTTTTGTTTCTGTAAGAAC
>CAYQLB010000047.1:0-2471 GCA_964418415.1 uncultured Candidatus Peribacteria bacterium | reverse complement strand
TGATTACAAAAGGTATCACATTTTGCTCGGTTATTTATATATTTTTCTATCCAATTATAAAAAGTCTGAAAATCTTCTGGTTGGTACTGGTTCCTCAAGGCATAGCTTCGATTGCAGGCGACAAATGCTTCTTCACAATAGTCAGATATGAATAATTGTTCACATAATCAGAAAATTGTTTTTTTATCGAGTTCTTTGATCTCTTTCCATTTCTCTTTGGCGAGTTTTTCTACGAGTGCGCTTTTGGCTCCATAGGCAAGGACAGGTTCTTTGAAGAAACGATGAAAAGATTCTCTAGTTTTGGGATCTGAGAGTGATTGGAGTTGTGTTCTGAGAGAAGTGAGGGATAACATTTATTTATGATCTAATTCAAATAAAGTGTATTCCAACAAAGAACGAACTTCAGAAACTAAATATTTTTTAGCCCAACGCTTTTGTTGATCAGTAAGTACAATTCCAAGGTTTGCGTCCACAATAATACTCTTGTTACATTTTGTATCCAAAAAAACGATAAGATCCTGAATAAAATTTTTTATATTTTTTTCTGTTCTTTCCTCTATTACCTCTGTATTTATAGGAAAATTATTTTTGAAAAAAAATCTAATATCCCAAAGATCTCTTGTTGCTAGTTTTGGTCTATTTACCAAAGCAACCAATTTATTTGCAAACATTGTACTCTTTTCCATGACTTGCAAAGGGATACCAAAGAAATTTGCTGTTTCATATTTGTTTGCTTTTCGGATTCTTTCATTAAATTCTATTTTGATATTATGATCACTTTCGCCATAACTAAATATATAACGATACATATTTCTAAATGATTGAAACTCCTTTATTTTGCCAAGAGATTGTATTAATTTTTCTATTTCTTTTTGAAATTCCAAAGATGGCAATCCCTGTAAACAATCAATATCTATATCTGTAGAAAATCTATCTAAATTATACAAAAAATATGCCATAGTCCCACCTTTGAAAGCATAATCACTTGATTGTGGTAACACAAAAAATTCTTTGATAAATTCATACATATATTTTCTATGACTTGCGATGTTCAACATCTTTGATAATTGTCTTAATAGCTAAAGCTGTTTTCTGGGGATATATTACAGAAAGCTGGTTCATCATATCCATGTCTATGTCATTCACATTATCAAAATAATAGGAATGATTATAATAAAGCATATCACAAATTGCTCTCTCTTTGGTTGCTATCATGTATTTCTTTTTGTTTATAATACCCAATGGATTAAATAATATTTTAGGATTGATTTTACGATAACTATACAACATATCACCTATTTTTTTGTTTAAGGTATTATCTGAAATCATTGTTATTACTTTTGAATAATCTTGGAATATAACGCCCTCCTTTTGTAAAACTGTTTCCAATGAAATATAAGAAGGATATCTAATTTTACTTGCAAATTCATAGGCATCATAAGTTACCAACGTCCATATACCAGGAAACTGACGAACAAAAATTCCAGATTTTATAAGTCTTTTCACTATTTCTTTGAGTGTATTATGATTTTGAATATGCAAAATACCTTTGAGATAATCGTAGGTAAATACTGTATGTCCAGAACCTAATATATTTGCTACATATTTCATTTGTCATTGTTTTGGGTATAAAAACATACCCATTTTAATGAAATATAAAATAAATGCAAGTTTTTTGTTTTTATTTTCTCAATTATAGAAATTCACATCTTATTGTCAAACCTATTTTTGACAAAGTAATCAATTTTACCCAACAAAAAAATCCAGAATTGCTTCTGGATTGTCTGAAAATATATGTGAGAGAAAATTACATTACTATGTAAGCTAATAGTCCTTTTACCAAAAATACTGGCCAAACAAGAGCTTTGAGGAAAGCTACTACCCCACCTCGAAATCCTACTGCATTTCCGATAAAATAGATAGCAGCACCAATAACTCCCATAATATAAATACAACTTGGCTTTGGTGTACAGCAGGTCATTTTTTTGCAAGAACCAACTGCTTGAGATAATTGCTCGCTATCGCAAGATGCTTCGATCTTTAGTGTTGCAGCTTTTGCTTTTGCAGGAGCTTTGGTAGGTTTTTTACTTTTTGTGATTACCATGATGATTGATAACAGAAAATAAAAGATAGTGTGTTTGTACCCATTATCCTAGGTATTTCAATATCAAATAGAAGTTCCTCTTGCAATTCTTGGATAATCCTCTACATATTTCTTAGTTTTATCTCATTATCACATTGCTCTATGCCATGTTGTAAAAGCTGCGGAAAGCCAGCTGCTAAACCAGTAACAAAAAAGGCTCCTGCAAAGAAGCCAGCTGCGAAGAAAGCAGTTGCAAAAAAGAAATAAGGAAAAAGCCCCGCAGGGCTTTTTTAGCTAAATCATTTTTTATACTTCATCTAATCATTTACTTATATTTTTTTCAATCTCTCTAATCTGATTAATTAATACTTTTGGATCTTCGTATTCT
>CAYQLB010000046.1:0-2526 GCA_964418415.1 uncultured Candidatus Peribacteria bacterium | reverse complement strand
ATATAAAAACAACAATGAGATATCTGCACCTAGCCGATGAATCAAAACGCGAGAGATACGACCAATTCCTGAAGTTGTGACCAATCATTATCATCCAATAATAATCGATGACAAGAAAGAAGATAACTGATAATGGTGTTCGGAGGGATAAATACTTAAAGGCAATATGCGATTACATTCCCACAAATAAGGAAAAATTATGATACTAAAATCACTTAGGGTTCAAAATTACAAGTGCATTGAAGATTCAAATGAGTTCTCAATCGAACCAATTATTTGTCTTGTCGGCAAAAATGAATCGGGTAAGACTGCACTTCTTCAATCACTATGCAAGCTCAATCCTGACATAAAGGAAGAAGGGAAGTTTGATGAGCTGCGTGAATATCCAAGGCGGATTTATTCTGAATATAGGTCTCAGCCTAAAAAGGAGCCCGCTAATGTATTAACGACTAGATGGGAGCTCGAGGAATCAGATCAAGAGATATTAATAGAAAAGCTTGGTAAGAATGCATTTGTAGATAATATAGTGGAAATTACAAAAGGATATGACAATAAAACTTATTATGACTTGCACATTAACGAAAAATATATATTAGATTACTATTATAAAAAATGGCAGCTTGATCTAGGCGAAATTGAAAAATTAGAAAATCCGAACACCATCATTGAATTGATTGAAAAACTAGAATCTTTAGAGACAATTTCAGATCAGCAAAACGATTTGCTAGATGATATTAATGAAGCTATTCCAAACGGTGACCCTGTTAGATTGTGCATAAACATTTTGAATAAAAAACTTCCGACATTTTTATATTTCGGATCATATTACAAATTGCCAGGACAAATATCTATAGATGATCTGATAAAAAAACGAAATGAGAATAGATTGGAATCAAAGGATAGAGTATTTCTGGCGTTATTAGATCTTGCTGGGACCAGTTTAGATAAGGTAAACCAGATCACACAATATGAGGAATTAAAAGCTGAAATGGAAGCGGTTTCAAATCGAATAAGTCATGAAATATTTGATTACTGGAGCCAAAATAGTCATTTGGAAGTAAACTGTGATTTTAGCAGAGCATTAGAGGGAGATCCCGCTCCTTATAACACTGGCATAATCTTTAGAATACGTATTAAGAATAATCGGCACAAAGTTACTTTGAGCTTTGATGAACGAAGTGCTGGCTTTGTGTGGTTTTTTTCATTCCTTGTATGGTTTTCCCAACTGAAAAAAGTATATGGAGAGAACTTGATAATATTGCTTGACGAGCCAGGTTTGACTCTTCATGGAAAGGCGCAGGCCGATTTGTTGAGATATATAAACGACAAACTCAAGCCATACTACCAAGTGATTTATACCACACATTCTCCGTTTATGATAGATCCCGACAATTTTTTGGGCATTAGGACCGTTGAAGACGTAATATCCGAAAGGGGCTTTCAAGGTACTAAGGTAGGAGATAGAGTATTTAGTACAGATGCTGATACAATTTTTCCATTGCAGGCTGCCCTTGGATACGAAATAACCCAAACATTGTTTATAGGAAAACATGTCTTGCTCGTTGAAGGCCCGTCAGATTTATTATATTTAAAATGGTTTTCAAATGAACTTCATAATTTAGGAAGAGCTTATTTAGATCCTAGATGGATAATTACGCCGTGCGGTGGCATAGATAAAATCGGTAGTTTCAACGCACTATTCGGCGGAAACAGATTAGATGTTGCCATACTAACCGATTTTTCTGAAGGCCAAAAAAAGAAAATTCGTGATCTTAGAGAATCCTCATTGCTTAAGAAAGGGCATGTTTTTAGCGCTGAAATGTATGCCAATCAAGATGAAGCAGATATTGAAGACATAATTGGCAGATCATTCTATGTCGCTTTGATCAATAGATGTTATTCATTAAAGGATTTATATGCAATTCCGAGAGAGAAACCTACAGATGCTCCAATTCGGGTTTTAAAAGAAGTGAAAAAACATTTTTCACTATTGCCTGATGAAATGTTTCCGGAATTTGATCATTATAAACCATCCTCCTTCCTTATTGAAAATACGGCAGATTTGAGGCCCATTCTTCCAGATTATGACCAAACACTCGATAGATTTGAGAAGCTATTTTGTGATATTAATTGTTTATTGACTGAAAATAAAAAAAATTTGGTATTTTGAAGTACGATTCTTGATTGAGTTCATTGGTCTTCGGCTAAGGTGATTATAACAAATATTGTAATTTTATAATTACAAATTGTGGTGTTTAGTTAAATATATCATAACTCCAATTCAGCAGCGTTGATCTCAGGACATGATAGATCCTGCAGATCCAAAGCCGCTTCACCTCGCCTTTGCAGTGATGTTTAGTGTGGTCAAGGCAAAAAAATTCTTGGTTAAAGCAGATTCGCTTTAGCCTGTGGCTCGGTCAAAAGCATATTCTGCTTGCTCCTCAAGATTCATTGCTTTAAGAGCTGATCCATATGAATTCCACGCTTCTGATGATTTTGGGCTTACCGAAGTGAACCAGTCTATGG
>CAYQLB010000045.1:0-2563 GCA_964418415.1 uncultured Candidatus Peribacteria bacterium | reverse complement strand
AAAATACATGGAGTCGAATTTGTTTGTGTTTTCTACCGTTAAGAAAATTCAACAGCGAACGAGGGGTTTTTTGGTTACTTTTTGACCTGGGAGCAAAAAGTAACATAGGAAAATAATTTTTTAGTTACTTACACCCTATCACCATGGAAAACACACCAATCACCCTAGAATCTCAAATTCAAAACCACGAATTTGATCTTTACGATCCAAAAAATGATAAAAGCTATAAAAAAATGTTTTCTGAATATGAAGGAAAACGAGTAATTTTAGCATTTTATCCAGCAGACTTTACCTTTGTTTGCCCAACTGAACTCAAAGATTTATCTAAAGTATATGGAAAAATTATAGAATGCAATGCAGAACTTTTCGTGGTAAGCACCGACACTATTTTCTCTCACAAAAGATGGATAGAAACCGAAAGTCTACTCAAAGATTTCAACATCCCCATGATTAGTGATAGAACAGGGGAATTAACAAAATATTTCAACATCCGAAATAATACAACAGGAAATGCAGAAAGAGGAACCTTTATTATTTCTCCAAAAGGAATTTTGAAATCTATAGAAATTACTACAGAACCTTTGGGAAGAAGCGCTCAAGAATTACTGAGAAAAATCCAAGCATTAGATTTTATCGAAAACAATCCAGGTCACGCCTGTCCAGCTAGTCGAAATATCGGTCTCAAAACACTCAAACCATCTCTCGACATTGCTGGAAAGATCGGAGAGGAACTGGAATAAAAAAAAGCCTTCCAAAAAGGAAGGCAATATTTACCCAAAAAATATATATCTAGGTAAATTTTGAAGTAAAATTAAGGAAAAGAGAACTGCCATAATTAATAAATAGAAAAGAGTTCTTACAAAATAATATGGCAACAGTTTAACAACATAAAAGGCAAAAAAGACAAAGGCAAAAAAACAAAGAATAACTCCTAGCCAAGAAATGTGAATATTAAATGGCTGAAGTAAAAAAGAAATAGCAACAACAAGCACTAAAACGACAAAGGATGCTTTAAGATATATCAGCTGTTTCATATGTCCAAACTAGCTTCCCACGCCTTTTCGTGGGTTCTTTAAAGAAGCTAGTGACATCTATTATAAAATTTTAAATAATAAAGTCAATAGAAATGCAAGCAAATCAAATCTTCAACCCATCAGGAAATGATAATCCACAAAATAGAACCATCATCAAAGGAAACACCACAGGGCTTTTCAACCTCAACAACACCAAATACACACGAGCAAAGTCACTTTACACCATTATGATTGGAAATTTTCGAGTACCAGAAAAAGTCTCAGGACTCAATGAAGACAGTATCCAATACAAAGAACTCACTGATCACGAACGCAGAGCATACGATGGAATTCTCTCGTTTCTTATTTTTTTGGATAGTATCCAAACGGTCAATCTTCCCAACTTCTCTGATTATATCACTGCTCCAGAAGTTAGTCTTCTCCTAGCAATTCAAACCTACCAAGAAGCTATACACTCTCAAAGTTACGCAACTATTCTCGAATCAGTAGTTGAAAGTAACAAAAGAGACGAGATCTACTACTTCCGAAGAGATAATCCAATTCTTTTGGAAAGAAATCAATATATCGGACAAATTTATCAAGACTTCATAGACAATCCCAATGATGAAAATTTTTTCAAAGGATTAATCTGAAATTTTTTATTGGAAGGATTATATTTTTACAATGGATTTGCTTTTTTCGATACCCTTGCTGATCATCAGAAAATGAAAGCTACCGACAGAATGATCAACTATATTCGTAGAGACGAACTTACTCACGTAACCATGTTCACCTACATTATCAAAGAACTCCAAAAAGAGTTTCCAGATATGATCAAAAAAGAAATTATTTATGATATGTTTCGTAATGCCGTAAACCAAGAAATCAAGTGGTCACAGTTTATCTTGGGAAATAATATTATCGGAATTAATCATCAAACGACAGAAACATATACAAAATGGTTAGCCAACAATAGACTGAGTCTGATAGGCCTCGAACCCCTTTATCCAGAAATCACAGAAAACCCCTACAAACACCTCGAACGCCTCCAAGATAACAACTCCGAAAAATCCAATTTCTTCGAATCAACAGTTACCAACTATACACAATCAAGCAGTATGAAAGGAAATTGGGATTTTTAAAAAAACCCGCAAGTTATGCGGGTAATAACAACAATCAATTCCTAGGCGACTGAGCAACTGGAAACTTTTCCGAAATAACAGCACGAAAGAAAAATTTTTCAATAGTCTCTCCTTTTCCTAATACTACAGAAGTATCTCGCTGATAATGAAAATTAGAAAGACTAAAAACACCACCATTTTGTTGAATCATTACTGTATCTCCAGCAGCTAAGTTATCCAATCTTCTATCCTGAACAATGACAACATTTCCAGACGAAAGGATTTTTGCTTTAGCTTTAGGTTCAGCAGCTCTTCGGCCACTTTGAGAAGAACAAGAAGCAAACATAATAACAGACACCAAAACGATCAAAATAGTTTTCATAGTATGAAGATTTAAGTTAATTTTTGTTTTCATTGATTTCTGATAAT
>CAYQLB010000044.1:0-3157 GCA_964418415.1 uncultured Candidatus Peribacteria bacterium | reverse complement strand
CATATGTCAATAATTTTGTTTGAGGTAATATAAATATTTTGTTCTTTTTTTCAAGAGACAAAAAAAGTCCTGCAAAGATACGCAGGACATACGATAAGAATACATCAGTTTGTTGTATACTCTTTTCTGGGACTAAACTTAACGAAGAATGCTATAGCCAAAACGAATATTAGAATCCCTGTAAAGCAAACAACGACACGAGCACCAATATCAGTAGCATTGAATGCTTGAGACACCATACGGATACCAAAGAAGGCAAACCAAATCGACATACAGGATATGCCGAACCACCAAAAACGATGTACCCAAGTCCATAAATCCGCTCTAAGCCATTCTACGATACGAATAAAGATGCCGAGCACCGTGAGGAAAAACCACACAAAAGATAAAGAGATCGTAAAGATCACCCAATTAATTATTTTCATGGAATATTTTTTTGTTGGAAAAGAATATAATGATTTTTCAGTGGATTTCAAAACAAGATAGCTTGAAAAAAGCCAAAAGAATACTACTCTAAACGTATGTTTACTATAGATATCAGCAAAGTACCAAATCAATCAGGCATCTACCTCTTCAAAGACAGGAAAGATACGATTCTCTATATCGGAAAAGCTAAGAATCTCCAAAAAAGACTCTGACAATATTTTGCGGCTAACTCGCTCCGAAAACAAGAAATGCTCGAAAAAGCAACGAAAGTAGACTTTCTCACCGTCAAAAATGAAAGCGAAGCACTCTATTTGGAAGATAATCTCATCAAACAGCATCAGCCATTGTACAACAATCTCCTCAAAGCAGACAACAGTTATACGTATATAAAAATTACCAAAGAAGTCTTTCCACAAATATTCCTTACCAAAAGAAGAATTAATGATGGATCTTTGTATATTGGTCCAAAAAACGATACTATTCAACTTAAAAGGTTTTTACAATATCTCAGACAGATAGTGAAATTTAGAGGCTGTAAAGCTACACAATTCAAACAAGGAAAATTATGCTCGGATTATTATTTTTGACTCTGTAGATGACGATGTAAAGAACCGTTTAAAAGCAAACCTGAAGAATATAAAAATATTTTGAATAGCATTACATCATTCTTTAAATGAAATACGAAACCAATTGAAAAAGAAATTCATGAACAAATAGAGACAGCAATAATCCACGAAAATTTCGAATGGGCAGCTCAGCTGAGGGATATCTATACATCATTACAATGATTCGTTGAGAAACAAGATGTTGTGCTTCCAGAAAAAAAAGACGGCTATCTTGCATTGATAAAATCAATTGGAACACAACGGATTTACACAGTATTGGTTTTCACTCAAGGAAAACTTATGGATATTATCACAAGCAAAGAACACCACAGTGATATCGAAGAAGATAGTCTTCATCTATCAATTCAAAGAACCTTCGGCGAATGAACAATAAAGAAAAATAAAAATGAAGTACAGATTACGAGTAAAAAGTTTGTAAATATTGGAAAAAACACAACAGAAGAATTATGGAAGTTAGCAGAGAATTTTTTGGAATCGTATATCATTTCACAATCACTCCAAGAAGAAAGTACGATAATCAATGATATGTTCAAAACGCTAAAAGATAGATATGGACTAAAAAATATACCCTATAGAATAGAATGTATAGATATCTCACATCTCAGTGGATGATGGACCAGTGGGTGACTTTCCTGTCTGATGGCATGACTCCCCTACAAAAAATGATATCGCAAATACAAAATCAAAGCAAAAAAATCTGATGATTATGAAGCATTACAGGAGCTTCTTGAACGTAGATTTTCTAGTTTAAAGTCATCAAGTCTAAAGTCTAAAGCCGAAGAAAATGACCTTATGGACCTTGGACCTTATGGACCTTCGACTGATTTTCCGAATCTCTTAATTTTGGACTGAGGAAAAGGTCAATTGGGAGTCGTAAAAAAGTTATGCAAGGATCTAAAACGAAAAAAAATAGTCAGTCAGATTGATATTATTTCTTTGGGGAAATGAGAAGCAAGAAACAAGACAAACATCTGAAAAAAAAGGCTTCAAGCATCAAGCTTCAAGCTTCAAGCTAAAGAAAAATGAAGTATTATCGCCGAAAAAATATATTACTTCGACAAAAAGCTAAACATCCATAGTCAATCAATAGTCTACGATCAAGCAGACAAAATATTTTTAAAAGCCAGAGATGAAGCACATAGATTCGCCAATTCTTACAGAAAAAAACAGATGAGCCAGGAATTTAAGTAGAATCCGAGTAATTTTGTCGAATTTTACGCCATTTTAGTCGTTTTTTGGCGAAATTAAGCGATTTACAGAGATTTATCAGTGATGGACACAAAAAAAGTGCCCATTTTTTTGACAGAAAAAAAATTCTGGGTATAATTGAAGTATGAAATTTTTAATTACTGTTCAAAAAAAATGACTACTACTACAGTCAACACAGCAGTAACAAGCGTACAAAATACTGCAAATGTCTCAGTCAATGAGACCAAAGAAGAAAAGATAGCAAGACTGAAAAATGAACAGAAGGATGCAATAGTCAACGAAGATTTTGAAAAAGCTGCCACATTAAGAGATGAAATCAAAGGATTAGAATGAACGTGAGAGGAACCAACACAGAAACTGTTTGATGGATATGAAGAATGGAAAAAGAAAACCAACGGTAAAAGAGCTGATGGAAAAGATTTTGATCCAAATGGATGAGCAGCACAATCATTATGGATGTATCTACAAAAAAATAGTACGACAAAAGGAGAATATCCCTACAATGCGATAATGAGAATATTTCCACAACTCGAAGATAAAAACAATGAAGAAGATATCAAAAAAATTATCCAAGAAGAAAAGGATAAAAAAAACAAAACACAATCACAGAATTTGCAAGACGAAAAAGATAGCGAAATACAAAGATTGAATAGTGCTCTAAAAGATAGCAAAGAACAAAACGAATGATTAAGCAAAAGCAAAAATCAGATGAAAAAATGATTCTCAGTCTTAAGACAAAAGGGGAAAGAAGAAATAGAAAAGATAAGAAATAGCGAATGAACAGAAAGAGAAAAAATCATAGCAGAACTCAAAAAAACCCAAGAAGAGAAGAAAAAATTAGAAGAAGAAAACACAAAACTCAAAAACACCGTATTTGGAGATGCTAAATACGAAGA
>CAYQLB010000043.1:0-4175 GCA_964418415.1 uncultured Candidatus Peribacteria bacterium | reverse complement strand
TATTGTTACTATAACCTATAACTTTTCTGTTGCACTTGTTTCTATAAATTTGGAAAACCATGAAAAAAATTTTTCAATATTATTTTGGAAAAAACGCTAGATTACCCGAGATTTATGAACATCCGGTAAGATCTGCCGTTCTTAGCATAATTATTGTTGCTGTGATAGTGATAATCATCTATGCTGCATAATTCATTTGCATATCTAAAGGTAGGAGTTTTTCCTACCTTTTTTTATTGACTTTTATTTATAAATAAATATAGTATATAAAAATATAAACACATGAGAACACTACTGATTCTTATATGTTGCGCATTCTTTACGATACCCGGTTTTTCTCAACTCACAGAGATCAAAGGAGGGTTTATACTCAATCCGCAAGTGAGCAGTGAAGGTACAATAGATTTTAACAAACTACAAATAAGCGTACCTTTGCTTAGCAACATCATCTTCGTTACCCCAAAGACATATCATAACATATGTTATGTGTGGGGAGCGAACGCCTTGGTGCTCGTAAATGGATGGGTCTACCATCCCAAAGGAAAGCAAGATATCTACCTGGTTACCAGTAAAAATTTCGGTAGCCGAGGTGGTAACGTTATGATTGCCTGGGAGACAGAATTACTCAATGGCAATACCAGTGTATGGGGAGCAATTGAGGTGGGTACCACGTGGCATAAAGCAGATAAATTGCTTGTAAACTTATGTCTTACTATCCCATTCCAAGCCACTATTTGGAAAAAGAAATGAATATTGGGCGGTTTTCTCCCTTTTTTTGTATTTCCAAATCCTCTTGCAAACTTACCCCGAAAGACTATCTTCAGTATAGGATAATACGATTATCCTATTTTTTATTTACTGTAAAAATTAATGAGATTAGACGGTAAAAGCATCCAAACTGCAATTATGGCCCTGGTTGATGATTATAAATTTGATCCGTATCAAGTTTTGGAGATTGTCAAAGCTGGTATCAAGTCAGGATTCAAAAAAGACTATCCTCAGTACAAAAAATCTGAGATCATTGTAAATATCGAGAACGATGGAACGGTAGAAATCTATAGAGAACTTGAAGTAGTAGCTGATGTCGAAGATGATGAAATCCAAATCACCCTTCCAGAAGCTAAAAAAATAAGGAAAGATGTTACTTTGGGAGAAAAACTCCTTATTAACGTAACGCCTGAGACACTTGAATTATCTAGAATAGCTGCACAATCCGCTGCTCAGACCATAAAGCAAAGCCTGAAAGGAATAGAGAGAGAAAGATTTTATGAAAAATTCCAAAATAAGCAGGGAGAACTTTTGAAAGCAAGAGTTATTAGAGTCCATGCAGATAGTGTTATTTTGGATATTGAAGGAACTGCCGTTGTCTTGCAGCCAGATGGTCAAATTCCCAATAGGATGTACGAGCCAGGGGAAGAAATTTTTGTATTGTTAAAACAAATATCGAAAGGACAAGGATGAATTATATTGGAAATCACTCAATCTACGACAGAATATATCGAAGCAATCTTAAGAAAAATTGTACCAGAATTGGAAGAAGGAGTTGTAGGAATAGAAAAGATTGTCAGAATTCCAGGAAAAAGAACCAAAATCATTGTGTATTCAAATGAACAAAAAGTCGATCCGGTTGGTGTTATGGTCGGAAGTAAGTGAGATAGAATCAATACTGTTCTCTCTCTGCTCGATGGAGAAAAAATAGATTTTATCGAAGATACTGAAGATCCTATCCAGTTGATAAAAAATTGTTTGAAGCCTGCACAAATAAACAATGTAGAATTGGATGATAATAAAGCTATCGTTACCATGGATGAAAGCCAAAAAGCTCTTGCTATCGGCAAATGAGCGTCTAACGTAAAATTAGCTACGCAATTGACCGGATACCAGATAGAGATTAGATAAAGAAATTTTTTCACAAAAGGACTCCTGTAGCGGGAGTCTTTTTATAATAAGATTTATTAGGTAATACCTTGCTTTTTTCTAAGAAATCATTATCGTATAGGTCGTTATGAAATCATTATGAGGACATGCGGGTTTTATTTCCTAATCGCCAAAGCTATGACAGACGAAACAACAGTAGTTGAAGAAACTACTAACAATGTAGTAGAAACTACTCCAGAGGCTGAAACGACTACTGAAGCACCTGCTGAAGAAGTTAAAGAAGATGAAGCTAAAGAAGAAACTACTGAAGAAGCTGCAGTATAAATAGATGAATATATTTTGTCTAAAGATAAAAAACTCCCTAATGGGAGTTTTTTTTATTCTTCAATATATACCTTTATCGGAAGTGTTTATCTATCAAAAAACTTATCGATATCACTCTTTGGTGTCTTGATAAAGAAGGGTCTACCATGTTGACACACGAAGAGTCATGAAACAGCTGAAAGACCTTCTTTTACGAGATTAGTCATCTCCGGCAATGAGAGCCTATCCCCTGCTTTTATAGAGACCTTGCATGCATGAGTAGCAAATATTTTATCGAGTATATGATCAAACGTAATATTTTCTAAATAAAGAATATGATTGAATATTTTTTCCATATCTATCTTGTGGATAGAAAAAATTTGCGGAACTGAATATATGGCGATTTTATTTTCACCGATCATGGATATATCAAATCCTAACATATTGATCTCATCTAACTTCTGATCTATATTTGGGATATTATTTATTTCTATAACAATAGGTTGTAAAAGAATTTCTGACTGATTTTTTTCTTTCACTCATGCCTTGATATGTTCGAAAAGTATCCTTTCTGCAAGCGCGTGCTGATCTATATAAAATAAAGAATCTACCGATTCTACTAATATATACGAATTTCGTAACTGACCGATGACTTTGTAATCGCCTATTTCTTTATCTCGAAGCTGTTCTTGTGGTTCCGTAAGAATGAATGCAGCAGTCTGCGTAACTGTAGGTTGAGCAACTGTAGCAAAATCATTTACTCCGAACATACTATTTTGCTCTACAGTCGGCATGGCCGATGAAAATACTTCCTTCTTAGAAAACTCTTGGCTTATGGTTGAAATCCTATGTTCACCGAACGATTTGATAACACTAGAATAAATGAGATCATATACCTTTCTCGAATCTGCGAATTTCACTTCAAGTTTCCTTGGATGTACATTAACATCCACAAAGCTAGGTTTTGCATCTATCATCAATAATGCTAATGGATATTCATTCGGAGTTATTTGCCTATAGTAAGCATCCATCAGTGCTTTCTTAATCACTTTATCCTGAACTGGCCTTTTATTAACATAGATCTTAATATTTTCTGCTGATCAAAAGAGTAATTGAGCATTTCAGATAATACCATACAATGATAGTTCCTCTACCGCATATTGAATTTCTTTGATATGATTACTCCAATCTTTTTTATAAATATCTTGAATCCTCTCCATGAGCGACGATCTTGGTTGTAGATCAAATATCACTTTATCATTCTTTTTGAATACAAATCATTTGTCTGGATGGATAATTGCAATATCTGTAATGTAATTGTAACAATAAAAAAATTCTGTCTGTGAAGATTTAAGAAATTTAAGTCTTGCAGGTACGTTATAAAACAAATCTTCAACCGTAACGATAGTTCCATGCGAAAACCCTACTGGCTGATGCTTGATTATGGGATCCATTCATAATTTTGTTATTTTGGTTCATATTTCGCTATATTCCGTCTTAGAAATTACGGTAGTCTTACTAACTTCTGCAATACTCGCCAATGCTTCTCCACGGAAACCGTAGCTCATAAGATTAAACAAATCCTGTTCACCATAAATCTTTGATGTTGCATATCTTTCAAACAACAATTCCATATCTGATAGTTCTATCCCAGATCCATTATCTTCGACACTAATCAATGATTTTCCGCCATCGTTAATATCTATCACAATACGCGTAGCTCAAGCATCTAGACTATTTTCTACAAGTTCCTTCAAAATAGAAGCTGGTCTTTCGACGATCTCCCCTGCTTTGAGTCTATTGATGAGATATTCTGGTAATCTACGAATAGCCATACTCAACTACAATTTTACGTTCTAAATGTTAAGTTTTAAATAATTTCCTTTATATTTCGCATTTAGCATTCAACACTTAGCATTATTTTCAGGTATTGTATACTGGTTTTTAGTATTTTCGCTTGAATTTTCAACCACATTACTCATAAATCATTGATG
>CAYQLB010000042.1:0-4287 GCA_964418415.1 uncultured Candidatus Peribacteria bacterium | reverse complement strand
CGATTCATAAATTCCATAGGTTTCAAAAAAACTATTTTCTGACCCTCAATATTCGCTTCTATTATTTCTCATTTTCGTGTATTCTTATATTCCCATTTTCCTTGTCCCTTTACCCTCGTTCCTTGTTCCTTGTCCCTTATTCAAGGTTCGATAAAATTATCTACCGCAATAAATCCGATATTATGTCTAGTTTTTTCGTATTCTTTGCCCGGATTACCGAGTCAGACGATTAATTTCATTTCTTTAAAAATCAAACAAAGAGTTCATCCTTTATTGGACCGAAGGGAATCCAGTGGGAAAAGGAGGGGACCGAACCCCGCATACTGCGGGACGAGCGGTGGAGGATTTTGTGACTGAGTAAAATCTCCCATCCTAAAGGATACCTCCCTCTTTTGAATAAAGAGGGTACGTTATTTTAGTCTACTACGTCCTGCATCTCAAAGAATTCTATGATATCTCAAATTTCAATCTTTTTTCCCGTAGTGACCTTAATTCCACATTCTTCACCTTCTCCTATTTCTTTGACCTCATCTTTATTTTTATGTAATGAGACTACGTTACCATTACAAAGGATATCTTCACCTCTCATAACCGTAAATTTAGGTTTACCATGGAGTTTTCCAAAAATAACCTTACCTCAGATGGTCATATCTTTGTTCTTGGTAAAGAACACTCCGAGTACTTCCAATTTGGAAAACATAACTTCGTGTTGTTCTATCTCTACCATTCCAAGCAATAATTTATTGAGATAATCAGTGAGTTCGTAGATAATATCAAAGTTTTTCATTTCTATCTTGAGACTATCTGCTTTCTTCTTGAGAATAGAATTAAGGGAGATATTGAATCCAAGAAGTAATGCTCATGATGCTTGAGCCAATGAAAGATCAGAATCAGAAAAATGTCCTACGTTTGCTTGAATAATTTTGATAGTAACATTTTTTGGTAGTTGAATACCACTTACCGCTTGTTTCAATGCTTCCAAAGAACTTGATCCATCTGATTTGAGGATAAGTTTCAATTCTGCTCATTGTGTACCTGACTGTAATTGATTGATAAATTGAGTAACTACAGATTCTCCCGTGTCTTTTTTGACTTGTGCTTGGATAAGTGCTATTTTTTCATGAGCTTCTTTTTCATTTTTGACAACTTCCACGATACGTCCTGGTTCTGGTAGTTCACTAATTCCTAATACCTGTACAGGTTCTCAACCAGTAGCAGATTGGATATTTTTTCATTTTCGATCCTGCATTCTTCTGATTTTTCCCGTAGTATTGTACGCGACGATAATATCTCAGACTTTCAGAGTTCCTGTCATCACAATGATAGTAGAAACAACTCCTTGCTTAGGATCCATATGTGCATCGACGACTACACCGACAGCTGATCTTTTTGGATTGTATTTGAGTTCGAGCATTTCAGACTGTAACAATATTTGTTCAAGTAATTCAGGAATACCTTGCCCTGTCTTGGAAGAAATACCAATCATAGGAGTTTCTCATCACCAATCCTCAGGAGTCAATCCAGCAGATGCAAGATCTTGTTTGATCTGATCAAGTTTCTTTCCAGGTTTATCTATCTTGGTAATAGCAACAATAATAGGTACTCAAGATTCTTTTGCATGTCCGATAGATTCAATTGTTTGGGGCATTACGCTATCATCAGCAGCGACAACTATTACGGCAATATTTGTTAACTTAGCTCATCTTGCTCTCAAACTAGTAAATAATTCATGTCCTGGAGTATCGATAAAACATATTTCTTTACCGTTGTAATTAACTACAGAAGCTCAGATAGATTGGGTTATTCCTCATGCTTCACCTTCAGCGACAACAGTTTTTCTAAGATAATCGAGCAAAGAAGTTTTTCCATGATCCACATGTCCCATAACCGTAACGATAGGGGAGCGAGGTAAGAGATGCTCTGCTTCCTTATCCATATCCAATATTGCTTGCAAATCACCACTCATGAACGTTTGTACATCAACTTTGTTTTCAGGTTTTTTGACAATGATATGAAATTCTCCAGCGATCAATGCTGCAGTATCAAAATCTAATGACGCGGTGATACCTGTCATGATTTTATTTTCGATAAGTTTCTTCATAAGTTCTGGCAATGGTACTCCCATCTTTTCAGAAAATTCCTTGATAGTAATCTTATCTTCGATAAATATTTCTGATTTTTTTACCAAATTAGCGGAAGTTGTAGCAACTTTTTGTATTCTTGGCATTACAGGTGCTTGATGAACTACGGGTTTTTGTGAATGAACTGCAGGCCTTTGATTATAGACAGAAGGCTTACCCTGAGAAAATGTAGGTTTATTGAATGCTCTATGGGGTTGATCACCTCTTTGAGGTGGCCTACTTGGTTTGATCGGTTTACTTGGTTTAGGAGAAAATGGTCTTGCTGGTCTTCTTTCTCTCCCTACAAACGATGTATCTTCTCTTCAAACAATTTTTGTTGTACCAACTTCTACTTTATCAAACGAAAAGGTACGTCTCGGTTTTTCGAGAACGATACTTTCTTGTTCTTCCTGCTCTACACGCTTTTCTTCCTCTTTCTGCTTTTGGGTCTTTTCGACTTTTTTGAAACCAAGTCATGAAAGAAATCCTCATCATCATCAGAGAAGCTCATCAGCTTTCAATACTTTCGCTGCAGCATCTTTTTCTTTGACTACAGCAACTTTCTCCCCTTTTTCTTTTGGAGAAGCTTTAGTCTTTGGAGCTGTTTTCGTCAGCACTTTGTCCTCTTTAGAGGATTTTTTTGCTGCTGGTTTCGTTGTTTTGACTGGTGTCTTTGGCATACATTAAGAAATAACGTAAAAATGTGCGAATATAGTAGTAATATAGACCATAATATCAAGATAAACTAAGTAATTAAATATTTACGAATTTCTAATTTTCAATTTCTAATTTCTAAACAAAAGTAAAAAGAATTTTTCAGATATTTTTAAGATTTTTCAGTCTTCGTAAATTTGCATTTTTTGCTATTTCTAGTTATAATTAAATAGCTCACTATCGTTCGCGTAATTTCAATTACCAATTACAATCAATTACGTCCGATAGGACACATTACATCCGAAGGATAAATTATGCACAAAGTGCAAATTACGATTTAATTTCTAATCTTAAAAGCATGTTTAAGGTACACAACGTCAATAACAACATTATCTCAATCAAGAATCTGATTCTGCTCTTTTTGACGATCGTCATGGGATTTGGATCGGTTATTACCTTAGCACAGATTTCTATTCCTTCGAGTATAGATAATGCTTGGCAAACCATCATGAGAATTACGATTACTAGCGATGGAACAGATAGTGGAACACCATTATGGGATTTTAATAGCTGAGGAAATGGAGGTGCATATATCAATCTTGATTCATCATTCGAAGAAACGACATTTTCCGGGAAAGTACTCGGTATCGATGATGATGGTAATCTTATCTATACATATAGTCAACATCTTATCGTTTCGTGAACAAACGGAGGATGAGGAGATGGACACCGGACGGGAGATAATCTAACAGATATCCGAAATATCAATGAAGGAAATGTCGGTATAGGATGACAACCAAGCAGCGGTAAGTTGCATATCATAGGTTCATGAGATACGGATGTATATATCGAAGATCTCGAAGTGAATAAAGCAGCAAATATTAATTTCAAAAATACAACAAGGACACGAACCATAGGAGGTGATTCATTTCCAGATATTTTCTATATTGGTATTCCAGGATTGGATCAATTTGTAAGTATTATTCCAAGCGGTGAAGTAGGTATCTGAACTACATGACCAAAAGCCAATCTTCACGTTATAGGAAATTTCATCGCAGGAACTGAAAATAATACCATCTCATGAGCGCACTCAAGTATCATAGCGGGAAGTGGAAATACGCTTACAGGATATACCTCAATAGTGGGAGGAGAAAATAATATGTTAATGGCTATAGCATCAGCGATCGTTGCAGGTACGGGTAATCAGTTAGGATGATTTGTTTCATTTATTGGAGGAGGACAAGGCAATAATATAATAGGAAATCGTCATTTCATTGGATGAGGAAGTAGTAATACTATTTACAGTCCAGGCACTGCAACAAACAGTACCATAGGAGGAGGAAATGGAAACAGTATATATTCAACTATTGAATGATGAAGAAATGTTATTGGAGGAGGTACAAGTAATAGTATATCATGAGCAGTAAACTATTCATTTGTTGGGGGAGGACAAGGAAACAAGATAACATATGTCTGAGCAAGTAGTATGACACATTCAGTCATAGTCTGATGA
>CAYQLB010000041.1:0-4661 GCA_964418415.1 uncultured Candidatus Peribacteria bacterium | reverse complement strand
CGGTGTTAAACTTAATTTATAACAATTTGTTGCACTTTGGACTGGAAATCAGGATATGGATAGATTTATATATTTTTACTTTTGTTAGATTATTCTTTAATTTACAGAAAAATAATAAAAAGTCAAGTCTATTTTTGGGTAAGGTATGTTTTCGGAGATTATCAAAAAAACCCCGTAACGAGTACGGGGTCTGTATTTTTTGTTATATTCTTGTTTATTGATTTTCGTTTTCCTGTTCTATTACTTCCATTTTGAGCATCGGGATGTCGTCTTTGAATTCCAATTCACAGTTGATTTTCTGTTCTCAAAGTTCCAAATCCTTATTGTTGGATAGTGTTCGTTTTTGATAGTCTTTCATAGTTATTTCTATTGGAGCACTTGTCTTTTTGTTGGAATCCGTCAGTGTGATTTTTACAGGACTATTCTTATCTTTGAGATATGCTAATCTACTTGCATTATCCTTATTATTGATTTTCACTCCTCTCAATTTATCTCCTTTTGTGGATGTCTGGATCTTGGTCAGAAGCACGAGATTATCCAATCTTCTTTTCATCTCATTCTTCGCCTCTTCTATTCCGTTGAGTTTCTCGAGAGAGAATTTTCCTTTCCCTTTCTGTTTGATGGCCATGTAGTCGTAGTAGTATTTCTTATCGGTAGTTGACCGTAATTTCACTTGGATGATTTTTTTATCTGCATCCTTTTCGCTGTATTTCTCTTCGTAAATGGATTTGAATGCGCTTCTGTAGTTCTCTTCTCCTATGCCGAGATTCTCTCTTCCATCGCCTGCGAAATATTTCTGATAGGATCCGAAGAGTACATTATTGGTTTCTACAATTTCTGATTTCTTGGATGCTCCTGTTTCTAATGCTGATTCATCCAGCTTACCTTCTGTATCGAGTTTTATCGTACACATCTCATGCTTGTTGTTGGCAAATGTATAGCTATCTTTGAAATTACTCTTCAATAATTCTATGTTTTCTGTCTTGAGTTCTATCGCTACTTTTCCGTTTTTGTATTCCATATCTTCCGTCTCCATCTTTGCAACATCTTGAAGTTTTATATTATCCAATTTTTTTACGCTGAAATATTTGCTGTCACCTGTATCGACTTTCATTTCGTAATAATCTCCCTTTTCATAGTCGATGACATACATTTTTTCCATTGTGTTTCCATCACTGTCACAAATCGTGAGTCCTGTTCCTTCTGCTTTGCAGTAGATGTTCTGTTCGAGATATTTATCTCTTCCTTTTTCGTATACATTGGTTAATTTCCGTTTGTACAATCCTTTACCATCAGGGCCTATGATCTTGGATGTCTTGTAATTTGTCTCGTCGGCATTCTTGATACTTGGAAGCATAAAGACATTTCCCGTGAGTGTTTTACTGAGTTGTTTGAGTGCTGTGAATATCGTTTCTTTCTCTTCCCTGATTCTCTCTTTGTAGAGATCAACAGTCTGTCGATTCTTATCTTTCTCTTTCGGTGTTTTGAAATTCAGCTCCACGGACTTTTTTCCATCTTTTTCTACGATTCCTGGTTTGAGTACTACTCATTTATTTTTTCCGTCTTCATCTTCCAGAATGTCTTCCATATTGATCTCTGTATCCTTGTCAGTGAAATCTATTTCCACTTCCTTGCCTTTGTTCTTGATCATTACCTTGATGATTTTATGATCCTGATCGTAGAATACTGTTCCTTCTTCTTCTCCTGTGAGTAGGATGTTTCCATTTGCATCTTTCTGTTCTCCAAAGAAGATAGTTCTTTTGTACCCTCCTTTTCCATCAAATTCGATATTTCCCAATGAAAATGCTGGCGGTTTAACTTCGTAGATGTTGTTGTCGCTTCCTCTGTTAGCTTTCTCTCCTGAAAAGATATCTGAATATAATTTGTTGCTCGTTGCTTTTTCTGCGTTCTTCAATGTCTCTTCCTGATTTTCTATCATCTTGATGCTTGGTACACCATCTGTTCCTGTAGGTGTATTGATATCGTAAACAATATTATCTATCGTTTCTGATTTCTTTTTGCCTGTGAAGGTATATTTTCTTGTATTGTTTGCATTGTCTATCGTCATAAGAAACGGTATTTTTACTTCTTGTTGTCTTCCGTCATTCTTCGTGAAATTTATAGAAAAATTGTAACTGCCTTTTTTCTCGCCTTTGGTGATCTTCCAATTATTCTGGAAGTCTGTGCTATGTTTACTATTTAGTGTTCCTACGAAAATCCTTTCTATCTTGTTTGCTAAGAAATCATCTTTGATCTCTTTGAATTCCGGATTTGTCATCTCCTTGTGTTCCGTATAGATACTTTCGTATCCGCCGGTGACTGTCTCTTGGATATTGTTCATGATGCTTAGTTGAGGTATACCGTTGCTGTCTGTTTTGGTCTGCATATAATAAAGCACTTTTTTCCCTGATTCTGTCTTGTGTTCGTCGTCGAATACGAAATCCGTATCTTTGGTAATCGTTCCTTCGACTTTTTTCCGTTGGCTGATTTGCCCTTCTCCTTGGCTGTCTGGTGTGACGATGTTGTTCTCCGTATCCAGATTGAGCGTGAATTTATCTGTCTTGGTCTTTATCTCATCTGTTTTGTCCTTGATGAATTTCACTCCATATTCGAAATCTATACTTGAATCTGTTATTTTTGTTACTTTGTAATCAGCCTTTTTATCACCATCTACATCGTTTATTTCCAATTGCTTGTTCAACGCTTCTATAGTCTTCGCATTATTAAATTTTGGAACGATATCTATTTTCGCTTTATCGTCAGTTGTAGATATTTTCTTGCCTGGTACATCATACAAAAATAATCCTTTTCTGACTCCTCCCGTGCTTGTTTTGATTTCAAGTGTATTTTGCTTTGGATCAAACGCGAATTCCAATCATGAATATCCTTTGATAGCTATCGTATACATTCCGTTTTCATAGGTGATAGTATTGGAGATATCTACTTCTCTGCTGATAGCTGTTCCATTGATGGTCACCTGTTCGCTGATCTCTTTTTTGAGGCTGATGATATTAGGTGTTTCTACATCTTCCGTAGGTTCGTTTGCTGCGATATCTATATCGTCTTGTTGTATATCTATTGGAATATCACCACTTGCGTTCGGTCCACTTACTTTTTTTCCTCCTCCTGTTGATGTATATACGGTTGTTGTGTTTTTACCTCCGGTTTTTGTTCCACCAGCTGTACCATCGTCTTTTGTTCCACCACCTCCAGTACCACCAGCTCCGCCAATACCTGTACCAGATCATCCTGCACCAGAAATATCTGTAGTTATAGTTGTGTTCGTTTCCATCTTAACATCTAAACTGATAGTAATATCTCTATCTGTTGGTACATCAGCGTTCACTGATCCGATATTACAATTTGCTCGATCGATTGATAATGTTGTCAATTTTGGTTCAGGTGTCGTAACAAGTTTATTCAAAACATTTATGAATCCTTCAGCAATTCTTGCTGCTATGAGATAACGATTTCCATGTTGTTCCGTATTTGTCTTATTTCCTGTTACTTGGTCTATAATCTGGCTTTCTATGTTTGCTGCAGAAAGTTCGTTAATGAGTTTTTCTATCGTGTTTTGATTTTCTGTTATCAAAAATTTTGTTTTCATAGTTTTCAATTCCTCCATTTTAGTGGTCCATTCTCACTTACCTTTTTCCAGATTCATTGTTCTTTGATCTGCTCCTGCAGAGATAGTAACCGATGCTTCCGTGATGTTTTTGCCTGCTTCTGTTGTAGTTGCTGTTTCTATTTTGGTGACGGTTTCTCCTGGAAGTTCTGATGATGCTGTTTCATATGTCCCTGCGATAGGTTTTGTTGTGAGGGTTTCGTTTGCTTCTATTTTTTTAATACTTTCATAGTATTCTTTTGCCAATACTTTGTAATCAGCATTA
The DNA here is from genome assembly GCA_964418415.1 of uncultured Candidatus Peribacteria bacterium. Classification (GTDB taxonomy): domain Bacteria; phylum Patescibacteriota; class Gracilibacteria; order Absconditabacterales; family Absconditicoccaceae; genus CAJBLF01. The sequence goes on along the minus strand of CAYQLB010000041.1, from coordinate 771 downwards.
TCTACTTTTCCTTTGGTTAGTATAGCTCCTAATACACACACCTCATAGAGATCTTTGTTTACATCCACAGCTTCTTCGTATGTTGTATCAAAAACACTAGCAAGATCTTTTTTCGTAGCTACAAAAGCATCCAAAACTTCTTTCAGTCCTTGTATTTCTTTTATCTCTTCGACTGTTTTTTCATCTTCGAATCCTTTAATCAATTCTTTGAACGTATCTTCATCTGTGATAAGTTCGTTGAATTTTTTGAGATCAGTTTCAGAAAACATCTCCTTGTTTGCGTCTTGAAGATTTGCTGCTTCTAAATTCTGTTGTAGCGTATTAGTCATGTGAATGTATTACAGATAATAAAATGCCTTATTTCTTTACGATGTTTTTAAGTTTTTTTAAGTCTACTTTGGTATGTGTTTCATAGATAACATCCAAAAATGTATGCAATAGTTGCATGATTTGTGATTCATTGATGAGATCTTTTTTTACCAGAACTTTGAGTCCTGCAGCTGCCTTTCGTTTTTTTTCCAAGGCGGTGAGCATCGTCAAAAGATAGTCTTTGTCCGTTTTTTTGTTTGTTGTCATGAGATATCATAAAAATTAAATATCTTATATAGTAGCCTAATTTTATCCCTAAATCAAAAAAAAGCCAAAAAACCCAGCTTTCTCTCTTTATTTTACTTCTCTTTTTTGAAAAATTATATATAGTTATGTTTAATTTTCTGCCTGATTTCCAGTCCAAAGTGCAACAAATTGTTATAAATTAAGTTTAACACCGTA
>CAYQLB010000040.1:0-4808 GCA_964418415.1 uncultured Candidatus Peribacteria bacterium | reverse complement strand
CAATATAAATATGTCGACAAAATCCAGGAAAAAGAATTCGAATCAAGTCCGGATCTGATTCTCGGACATAGCGTCCACGCAGCATTGGAACGATTGTACAATCAGGTGAATGTGTTTAAAGTACCGACCAAGGACGAGGCGTTGGCGAAGTTCAAGGACCAGCGGGACAGCGAATTGAAGGAAGCGATGAAAGAGAAACCGCTGGAGATGAAGTGAGAACAGACACTTGAAGACTACATTCGTAGAGGTATTCATTATGTAGCGAATTATTATGACAAATATAGTCCGTTCGAAAATATCAGTGTCGTAGCGACGGAAGCGTCGATAGTTTTTGAGCTGAATTCTCCTATAAATCCTCCTGTGCTTCGCACCACCCCTCCTTTGCAAAAGGAGGACAAAAATGCGATAAAGTTTCGTGGCTTCATCGATAGATTAGATAAAGAATGAGAAACATTTGTCATCAATGATTACAAGACGAACAAAAATCTGCCGCTAGAAAGCAAAGAAGAATACAGAGAACAACTTACGCTCTACGGTCTTTGAGTTCAACAGAATTATGCAAAATATTTTAAAAACATAAAAGCCAGATTGCACTATCTTCATTTTGACTTGATGGACGAATGGGAAATCACGGATGAGCTTTTGGCTACGGTCACGAAAAAATACACGGACACGATAAAAGATATCGAAGCGAAAAAATTCGCCTACAATATGGGAGATAAAAAATGTTTTGAGCCAAAGGAAAATACCTATTGTAGATACTGCGAATATTATTCACTGTGTCCTTTGTTTGCCCATTTGAAGTTTGATGATGAAGTCGTTGGAGGAGAGTTAGGAGAAAAAACTGTGAAAGGGTTGGTCGATGAGTATGTTGAATTGTCCAAGCAAGAGTCACAAGCGAAACGCGACAAAGATCTGATAAAAAGTATTTTGGTGGAATATTTGGAAGAACATAATCTACTGAAACTATTTGGCAATACTGGCAAAATATCTGCTTCGCAAGCAGAAAATATCAGTATCGAAGACAAAGAGAAAGTCAAAATTATTTTGGGCGAATTGTGATTGCTCAACGAAGCGATGGAAGTCGATAGGTTTAAAGTACAGAAACTAGTCAAAGAGCAAAAAGTCTCGCTTGAACAACTTGGCGATGCAGCAGTCAAATCGGTAAGCCGGACACTAAGATCTGGAGAAAAGAAATAAAAAAAAGTGCGGTTACAAACAACCGCACGTACCACAATACCGCTATTTTATGATAGCATTTCGGAGATGGTTACAGATCTCCTGAACCGTTGTCTCCTGACTCACCCATGTTTTTACAGCAGACACTGATGATAATGTCTCGTTGTCATTATGATACAGAACGCCTTGATAAACATATTGATTTAGTAGGCTTCCTATACCACGAATTTCTTTGTTCTTAAATGCATCGAACGTATCAACCTGAAAATTCATACATTTTTTGGCAAATTCGAGTAAGGCTATTTCTACCTGATCGATATTACCACTTTTGTACAGTTTTCTCATCGCCCGGATAAAGCGGATGAGTTTTTTTTGTTGTTCTTTTCGTGCATAATGTCCACATACCAATAGGTAAGTACCAATCATACTCAGTACACTGCCTACTAAGGCGCCTACTAAAAAATAATACCAATGTGACATACGTTGTTTCTCCTTTTTGTTTTATGGTTAGGTAACTTTATTTTTTATATATATTCTCTATAAAAAGTCAACAAAACAATAATAGACGAAATCTGTATTTTTTGTCAGCTTTTTTGTTTGCAAACTCATATCAAATATCTACTATCTTTTCAGTTATTTTTTGTATTTGCAAAACAAAAAACACTTCATGTCCAAAACATTTTCCTCCATATATAGATCTCTACGCACTACTCCGTTTTTCGGCAGAACGCTTGTTGTACTCTCTTTTTTTTTCTTATTGGTAAAACAATTCGTACTCTTACTTTCGTATGGAAGACTTTTTGAAGGAGTGAATTCTACAGAGACCTTAACCCACTATCTATGATATTTTGTCAGTGATTTTCTTGTATGTCTTATTATATTGTGATTGGTTATCATCAATACCTTGATCAAAAAAACACTCTTCAAACTTGTAAATAATATACTTATTTCCTGAATATTTTTGCTGTTCGTCCTCGACATCTTCACGATGTATTTCTTTCAGAGCAGAATTTCTATCCTAGATATCAAACAGTTCGTTACCCCATCATTGGGAAATTTTTCCTGACTCTTTGTGGGTATCATTATCATCGTCTGTATCATCAGTATTGTAGTGTTTTTGATTGTCCAAAGACCGAGATTTAAAAAGCGACAAAAATCATTGCTCGCTATCTATTTTTCTCTTTTCACCATCGGCTGTATCGGGTTTGGTATGTATTCACCAGGAGGATTAAGATCGATACCCGACAACATTATCTCACTGAATATATCAGCAATAATTGATCAATTCTCTGATATATCGGAAAATAATATGCCTGATATCTATGAAAAATTTTTTACGAGAAAACGATGATACGATCATCATCCCAATATCATACTCCTCTTCGCAGAATCGCTATCGCCAATAGATTCGCTCAGAGTGGGTAAGGTAAATAATAATCTGCCCTATTTTGATTTCATCTCTAAACAAGGAATCACCTTTACTAATTTCGTGAATAATGGGTGTACTTCCGACACCTCACATATCGCGACCTTGCTGTGAACAGAGCCGATCAAGTTATTTTGATATCATGTAGGTGCGTATTCTGGTTTTAAACATTATACAGAAAGTATTCCTAATTTTTTCAACAAACAATGATACTCCACGACATTTATCAGTGCTGTTGATATAGATTTTTTGGGACAAAAGCAATTTCTTTTTGATATATGATTTTCACAGATTATAGGAGATGATGCATTCTCTTGAGAAGATACGTATGTTTTCTGAGCAGCTGCTGATCATAGTTTGTATCAAAAAACTATGGAAACCATCAAACAACAAACCTGATCATATTTCATCACTTTACAAAATATTTCCTTTCATAAACCATACAATACTCCGTATGGAAAAACCGAAACAGATGCACTCAGATATGCTGATAAGAGTTTATTCTATTTTTATCTCCAACTCAAAAAATCCTGATTCTTCAAAAACGGTATCCTCGTCATCGTTGCCGATCATAGAAAAATGGAAGAACTCAAGGAAGGAGAAAAAACAGCACTCTGAGACTATCGATATGCTAGAGGACTCGCTACTATCGTCGGTACCTGAATAGCCCCAGGAACTATCAATAACAATATTATCCAACATACCGATATCTTCTATAGTCTGAAACAATTCACGAGCAAAGGCATTGTTACGATCTCCAAGATATTTAATGACGTTTTCTCTTTTACAAAAAAAAGAGATCGGTGAATCGTATACTGTCGTTATTTTCAGAAAAACAACAAATATACCATTGTCCAAAAAAGCGGTAATGGTATGACATTTAATGATCTTTCGGAGATTATACCGTATTATCCTTTGGTCTATAAATATCTCTCGTCTTATATTATTTTTCAACGTGGCACAGGCGCCATAACATCAGGAAACTCTTCTATAAGTATCATAGCCCATCAGTGATCTCCACTTGAGACCCCAGAAAATTCACTCGCAGGATTTCAACTTGCAAAAAAGAATGGGGCACAAGGAGTGGAAATGGATGTATCCTATACCAAAGATAATCACCTTGTCGTGCTCCATGGAGAATATATGCGAGCAACATCATCCTGCCAGAAGAAAAAAGTCGGCAATCATGATCTAGCATATATCAAAAACAATTGTCTGCTTAAGAATGGTGAACATGTAAGGACACTTGAAGAAATGCTCAAAGCCATCGACGGCATGTTTGACAGTTACTTTATCGATATCAAAGTTTATGACACCAAAGATGCTGAACAACAAGTCAATGACGCTATAGCTATAGTTCAACAACTGGGTATGCAAGATAGAGTCATCCTCAGCAGCTATGACAAAACAGCAAACTATGCACTCTGATCATATAAAAATATTATCGCTGCATGGGATACTTTCGATATCGGAGATCTGTCAGCAATCACCTATATCAACCACCAATATTTCATGACGCCATATACGAATATCACTGGAACTATAGCACAGGAAGTCGAAGATTTGGGAAAAAGATTGGTAGTGTATACCGTAAACACTACGGGCGATATTCAACGTCTCTATAATCTCTGAGTCCGTATGATTATGACGGATAATGTCCCTCTATTAAAAACTTGGACAGAAAACTATTTGAGTCAATAAAATCTCTCATAAAAAAATCCCCTCGCGATAGTGCGGAGGGATTTTTTTGTAAAGTATAATCTGACTTGTACCAATCAATACAATATTTGACAAATTTGTAATAATATATATAATTATTTTATAGTTTTTACTTTTTTATATCTTTTTCCATGATATTAAAACACTTTATCAAACATGTTAAAAAGAACTTTTTCTTAAAGAAAAAGCTTATTATTTTTGGCGGACTCGGTATACTCATCCTTGTTGGTGGTATTATAGCCGCAAATTCAGATTCTATGTTTAGCTCTGTTCTCAATCTCAGTAAAATTGCACAACAAAGAAAACTTGATTTTAGCGAGAAACAAAAAATTCCGCTCATAAAAAACACTTGTATAGACACTGATGGTGGTATCGATTACGAAGAAAAATGAACTATTACTGTCATTGTTAGTTGATATCAACGTGTGGAACAAGATTCTTGTAATCCGAACGGAACACTCAGAGAATGGTTTTGTGGACAACC
>CAYQLB010000039.1:3226-4991 GCA_964418415.1 uncultured Candidatus Peribacteria bacterium | reverse complement strand
ACTTCTCAAATTTGAATTCCATTTTTATCAAAAATACGAGTTGAATTTGGAATTTTTGGTAATGGAACTCGTGGAATAAACAAAACCGATAATAGAAAAATTAGTGTTGTTATCCAAATAAGATATTTTTTCTTTAATTTTAATTTTACCATAAATTGTTTGTGTAAAAAGATAGCAAAATAATCAACAAATACATCTGATTTTATTTTATTAATATATTTTAAATATTTGTCATGCTGTTCTTCAGAACACTTCTGGACTATACATTTGACTTATCATTGTTGGATTTATACCAAACTGACCAGCGTATCCAGCTCTTATTGCGTACATAAAACGATGTATTCCTGGTTCAACTTTCTCTGAGTAAGCCATGACACGATCTGCTCTAAATTCTACTCTTTCAAATAAGTTTCCATCAGTATTAATTTGTGTAAATCAGTTTTCTGCCAATGGATTTTTTTCTACGGATTCTCCGTAATAATTATCATATCCGTAACCATATCAATTTACTTTTGAAGATGTATTTTGAAGATTTAATTTTTGGCTTGTTGCCAAAGAAGTATTTACCGCATCTACTCAAGCTGGCAAAAATCATTCGAAGACAACTTGATCTCTTGCCTCGGAAGCTACAATTTGATTATCAACGATTAATAGTTGCCCTACTTTTGCTTGTTGAACTGGAGTAAGATATGCTGTAATATTTTTTGGATATTTGAGATCGCTATAACTTATTTTTCATTTTCTATATTCTTCTTGTTCTTTTGTTCTCAAAGCTTGTATTTTGAGGTAGTCTTGATAATCGTAGTATGTTCTTTTTATTGCAAATCATTCATCTCTTTCCAAAATATTTTGAGATGGAAGGTAATAAGAAAGTGTTAGATCATAATAAACAGATCCCGTTTCTACCTGCAAAGCAAAGGTATTTGTTTTACTCAACTTGGAGAAATCAAATGTTTTTGTATACATAGTAAATTTATCTTTTGCTTTCAATGTTTCTTGATGAACTACATTGTCATTGAGAACTAACTTTGCAAGACGAGTTTTTTGTGGAATTGGAGCAAACTCAAAATAAGATATCATTGCTTTCATCACCAAAATAGTATCTGTTGTAGATCCAAATCATCATTGTCTTTTCTGGCTAGCAAGCCATTTTATCATCATTTCTACAACTTGTTCCTGCTCTGTTGCATACGTTTTATCCAACAAAAATACTGATTCTATCATTTGTGAAGTTTGTTGAATTCTATTTGAATAAGCTGCCTTTCCAATATATGCATCTCTTGGATTTACTACAAGATCATCATTTTGTACTTTTTGGATAATTCTCTTTGCATCTTCCAAAACGTTATCACGTTCTTTTTTTGAAAGATTTGTATTTTGAGATAATTTTGCAAGCATTAAGGCTTGAGGAAGAAGCAAATCTTTGCGCTGATTAAGTTCTTTTGATTTTGTTTCTTTGAGCAAAGTTCGCATTTTGTAAGGAACATATTCATTTTTACTTTGGCTAGCCAAAGCATCTATTACCATAATTCTTGTAGTAAGATCATATTCACAAAGTATTTGGCAATTTGGCATTTTGTTGCGATATCGCTCTGTTTGCAAATAAGACCTCATATCTGAAACAATCTTTGCAGGAACTTTATATCATATATCTTGCAGATATCAAATAGTGGAAAGCAAATAACTAGTTGCTCGCATACTACTTGGCAATTTATCTTTGGAATCAGCTCGATACACCATTCATCAGTCTCTATTTTGGAAACTT
>CAYQLB010000039.1:0-3216 GCA_964418415.1 uncultured Candidatus Peribacteria bacterium | reverse complement strand
CTATAAATTCTTGAATCACCTGATCCAAAGAGACATCAACCATTCATTCATCAGATCATTCTCGACGTTGAATTTTGGTTTTTTTAAGATCATATGTTTCGTTTAATTTTGTATGAAGCTGTTTGAGCAAAGCGATAGGAATTATCTTGGAAGATTTTTGCTCCAAACATCAATATGGATAGTCAGACAAAAATGAAACACTTTGCAAAATATTTCCCATCAGACTTGGTGAATATGTAATAGTCAATTTACCTGGATAATTCAGTATTCATTCTAAATTTATTGTTTCTTTTTCTGGCTTATTCGATCATTTACCAATAGTTGTTGTAGTTTCCAAGGTACTTGTTGGTACAATTTGCACATATTTTTGTACTGCATCTTGTGCAGTTGATAAACTATCTTTTGCAGAAAATTCAATCTGACTTATTTGTTTATTCAAATCGTTTAATTTATCTACCGTAATTTCAAAATCAATAGTTTTGGATTCTCAATCTTGTAATTCTATTATTTGCACAGGAGTTTTTATTTTCGCATGGGAAGCTTTTAAAGCAACTTCCACTTTGGTTGGTTTACCAGTTTTATTGATGATAAGTGGTTTTAAGGTAATAATGTCACCAGCTCAAAAAACTTGTGGTAAGTTTTCTTGAATCATCAAATCTTTGTTGGTCATAATTGTTGTTTGAGTTACTCAAATTTGAGTTTCTGGACTTGTATTTACCAACATTTCTATATTCCATGTTGTCAGATTATCTGGCAAAACATCAGTTACGACTTGTATAATTCAATTTTTATCACTAGTTACATTTGCTGTCCAAAAAGCCGTATCTTTGAAAATTCATCTTTTCTTTTTGGAGTTTCATCATTTGGTTAGCTCTCAATCTCATCATTTTGATCCATCTGTTGGGTCTTTAATTTCTAATTTTTCTATGAGATTCCAAAGAGATAAATATGTGTTTACTCATAAATATCTTTTCATATCAAAGAAAAATGCGTATGGATTTTTTTGGGGGTTTCCTTTGAGAGCAAGGACACTTTGGTCGACAACTGCTATACTTGCATTGGCGTTTGCGATAGGTTTTCATTTTTCATCGGTAATTTTGGCAGTTATACTGATTTTTTCTCCTGGTTTGTATAGTTTTTTATCTGTGTCGATTTGGATATTTACCTTCTTGTAATTCGTATCAACTTTTGTCATTCAAAGCGCTCTTTTATAAATAGGCAAATCTCAAGAACCCTGTCCAAGTAAAAATACTTTTGTATACATATTTGGATAATAATTTTCTTTTATAGGAACTATGATTTGTGGAGAATACGAATCAATTTCTTGCACTCGATAATCCAAAATTCCATCATCTTTTTCTATTGAGATAAACATTTTTCCACTATTTACCGGCGATTGTACTGTAAATGTTTGTGTTTCTCCTATATTCAGTTTTACTGACTCAGCCATCACAGAAGTTACGCTATTATTGTCATTATTTCGCATCATATATTCATCATTATCTACGTACACTTCTTGACTAGAGATAAAACTTCTTTTGTTTGATCAGATATATCTAGCTTCTACGAGATATTGTCATCATTTCTTGAGTTTTATACTTTTTTGAATTTCTCATACATTATTGCTAGTAAGCGTAAAACTATCTACTTCTGTTTCTTTGAGCTCATAATCAGTAAAAAATATTCCATTTACTGATTGTTTTTTTACTGCTTGTCGATCTCTTTTGATAATTTTGACTTCTACTGAAGCATTGATTTTTGGAGTAGCATTTCGATCCAAAACAATTCATCTAACATCTATTCATTTTTCCAAAGATGTTCGATATGGAAGCTTGATACCAACATATCAATCCGTTTGATGAAGTACAACTGAACTAGATTTATTAACCAGATTTGATGTTTGTGGATCTACAATATTTACATTGAATGTGTAAATGTATTCATATCCTGTGTCATATTTTGGGCTTGTGTATTGGATTATTCACCTTCATTGCGCATCGATAGAAAATTCCTCGTCTTTTATCCATTGGTCTCCACTTCTACATTCTCATCGATAAAGACATGAAAAATATTCATATCATTTTCCAAATTGATAATCTGAATAATCTTTTGCATCAAAGAAATAATTTTGACGTTGGATAGTATAATTTCATTTCGCACTAGTAATTTTTCATCAAAAATAATAACTCGCTCATATTTCTGCCTTGATTGTTTCGCCCATTTGATAATCGGATTTTTCTATAGCAACATCCGTTTTAAACAATGGTTTTTTGTACTCTTGTACATCTATTGGCATATTTACAACAATTATTCAATCTGATTGGAAATGATACATTCCTAATTTTATATCTTTTGGCAATACAAATTCTCCGTTTATATTTCCGTTTTTATCTGGAGTCACTGTTCGCGTTTTTATTGACTCCAAAGTGTTTTGGTCTATCATATTAATAGAAATTTTTTGTTTGAGGCGATCGTATCCTGTAGGTGTAAAAATTCTTCAAATTCATTTGTAATATACCTTATCGCCTGGTTTGTATATTGGTCTGTCGGTATAAAGATACAAGAATGATTTGTCGTAAGAACTATATCATCCTATGTAATTGAAATCGTAATTCTCTGCATTATCTTCTGATTTTACAATAGCTAGATGTTCTCTGTCATTTGCAACAACAAAATCAATATTTCCCTCATAAGCTATTTCATAAACTTGCTTTTTGCTATTGTAAATTGGTTGTTTTGTTATTTCTGTGTATTTGTTGCTACTTCCGTATCCGTATCAATTTCTCGAATATAGAGTGAACGACATATCTTTTAGAATTTCTTTACCATCTATAGTTGTTGCAAAAAATATGGTTTTGTCGGTTGCGCGCTCCATTACGATACTTGCGTTTTGTCTGAGATATACCTGGATCATATCTTTACCGTAATTCTCATATTCTTCCCAAGTTTTCGCGCCTGGAATTTTCGCTTTTACTATTACAACTGGATGTTCTATTTCTTTTTTGAAGATATCTGATTCTAGATCTATTTTGTTTGGCGTAAGAAACCAATGATTATTTTTTACTTTGTACTTTCATTGTCGATATTCGCTACAAAAATCTTGTCTAATAATTTTATTAGATTCCAAAAATGTTCTATATTGATCTACACTCATCTGACAAACTTCCAAATCTATTTCATTGAGGTTTATTGTTTTGATATTGGAAATAATTTTGA
>CAYQLB010000038.1:0-5203 GCA_964418415.1 uncultured Candidatus Peribacteria bacterium | reverse complement strand
TATTGTTACTATAACCTATAACTTTTCTGTTGCACTTGTTTCTATAAATTTGGCTGCTAGATATCCTTCTGTGATTTGAATATTCGTTCCGTTCTGTGATAACTCATACTCAATATTGTTCTTTTGGAGTGTGTTGGTCAAAAGATTTCCATCGGTATCAAAACTAATTTTCCCTATATTTTTTCCATTATGTTGTATTACAAAATATATTTGTATAGTGCCTTCTTTTGTGTTTAGATCTTTTGCCTCTTCCGTTCATGGTGTGAGTAATATATCGAAGGTTCCTGGCTCGATATTATAATTTTTTATTTTCTCTCTGGTTTTTGTTATATCTTGATCGATGATAGCTCGTTCTCTTGTTACATTCTGTTTTCCTATTATTTGCAGGTGTTTCACTTCTACCCCTTTTTTTTGTAAAAGATATGTTTTTTTGACTAAAATATCTCTTAGCCCTCTTGTTATTTTGATGTTGTTTATGTTATTTATTATTGCTATAATTTCTTCTTTGTTGGTAGTACCCATTACTTTGATATATATATCTTTTACTGTTTGTTTTTCTGTTGGTGTCAATGCCATTCGATTTGCGTATCTATTCGGATCTATCTTTGGGTCAGGTTGTTCTATAAGACCAAATACTTCATCTTGAGTAAAATTTTGATTAATAATTGTTTGTGTATGTATTGTTTGTTTTTTCTCTTTGGTAATTTTTTTTTCATTTGTATTTTTTTGTTTATCTATGTCATTTTTTCGTGTTATTGTTTTTTCTGTTTTTTCTTGGTTGATCATCATTCCTTTTTCTGTTTGTATCTGATCATTTTGATATGTTTTTTCTTCTTTTATTTCTTTTGCCATCAATATTGCTGCTATTGTTGCAGCTATTCTTGCTCAAATAAAAAAATTTCTTTTTATATTTTTTCCTTCTATTTTTTGTTTTTTTTCTTGCATGAGTAATTCATATGCTTCTTCTACTTTTTGAGGTATTCTCAATCTTTTTTTTCCTACATAATAATCTAAGACTTCAGCTATTTTTTTGCTCAATTCCTCTTTATTTTCGTATATGCGATTTGTTTCTCGTTTTGGTAATATTTCATCTTTGCTTTTTATTTTTATCCACACTTTATTGTAAAATTCATTCACTCTAATGCTAAATCATCCTGTTTCTTCTTTGTATATAACAAGATCTAATCTTCTTCCATTCATGGTATAAGGAATTTTTACTACTCATGGTCTGAGTAATTCTACATTTTCTATTTTGTACGATGTTTTTTTTGGTGTATGTATTGTCATACGCTTTGTTCAAAGTAAAAGCTCTCTTATTATATCCCTAATCACAAAAAAAGTCAAAAAATTGACTCTATATACTTTATTGTTGTTTGATTATCTATCTTTTTATTGTTATGTGTATCCTGATAGTTTTTAGACTATTGTTTTCTATGCTTCCTGCTTGATAAAACACCCCATTGGCGAAGGGTGCGTAAAACGGCTCTTGATAATAGATATCTCCCGCTACATCTTTTATTGTAACATACTTTGGAAAATATGCGGTCGCTTTTGTCTCTCGCCATTTTCTAACTTTGCCGAATCATGGTTCATCGTACATACCAGACTTCAAGCCCAAAATCGCCATCTCTCTATCAGTAATCTGAATGTCGTATTTTTTTTCTAGACTCTTGATAAACTCTGGATAAAACTCTGGTATACTAAACTTGTAATAGATATCGATAGTATAATTTCCATCCTTAAGATCTGAGATATCTATGATGTCTTCTTTACTGTCTTTTACCATCATATCGTGATCATCCATGATTTGAATATGTTTTGTTACAAATCCATCTATCTTATTGTAACTGACGTTTGTGTCTCGAAAATATGCGTAGTTGGGATCGAATATATTTGTCAGGTTGTGTCTGATGAGTATGTCATTGAATCCACTGGAAACATTCGAAAAATACATCGTGATATATTGTCTGTTTGTGATCTCATTAAATCTGTTTATGACATTTTTTAAAATATTCCCTTTCTGATTATTGAAATATTCTTTGATTTCTTTGATATACAACTCTTTTTTATTTCCACGGGTTTCTTTCCTGATCAGATCGATAGATGCATTGAGAAATTCCCGTTCTCGAGCTTTTTGCTTGAATGTTGAAAAAAAATCTTCCAAGAGATCCGACCTAATGAAAATAACTCCTTTTATGTTTTGATTTAATACTTTAGTATATAAATCTGGCTGCATTGTTTGTTTTACTTTTCGCATTTCGTAGGTCTTATTGAACATCAATTCGTAGAGTTCTTTAAGATTTTTTCCGTCGATATCAGTGAATCAAAACTTATTACCTGCAATGAATCCTATTTTACGATCTGGTAAAAAAGGTGCAGTCCGAACAGGTGCTATGATACGTGTTTTATATGCTATGAAATCAGGATAATAAGAATCTATTATTTCTAGTTCCTTGATATGTCCTTGTTGTACTTTTATGAAAGCAAAAGATCCGAAAAATCATCCATTCGGTCTTTTTTCGTTTGTATTCTGTAGGATGATGAGATAATTGAATGACTGATCTTCTCCTAAGAGAGTAAATATATCTTTTTTATATGTTCTAAGGTCTGATAGTAGTTCGATGACTCATTCATAATTTGCAAATCCGACTTTTTTTAAATATTCTTTATTTTTTTCTATATATTCCAAACACTCATCAATTTCCTTAGCTTTGACTTTGAAAATATTTTCTCCTTTATTATAGCTCTGTACTATATTATCTAGTTCGATCAGAAAATTAGAAAGTTCTTTATCTATAGTTCGCATATAAAAAGCTATCTGTCCCAAATCTTCTTTGAATACATCTATCTTATCTTTACTGAACATCAAATCATGAATTTTTGCGAAAAAGACAAAACACATAAAACAGAGAATAATGATAACGACAAATGCTCCGTTCATATATTTGAGGTAATATTTTCGTGTTTTCTTTTTTTCTTGACTGATTCAAAATTTTTTCATCTCTGATACTATATATAAGGGTAGATATTGTTATGGTAATTATTTTTATAATCCAAACAAGCAATTTTTCGTTTTTTTGCTTGAAATTGCGGATGAGATTGTTATACACCTCAAACAGCTTTATTTTTTTGTATAGCTAAAATACGTTATGGGCATATAGCTCAGTTGGTTAGAGCGCGTCTCTGATAAGGACGAGGTCGGTGGTTCGAGTCCACCTATGCCCACCATGCCAGGGTAGCTCAGTGGTAGAGCAGAGGCCTGAAAAGCCTTGTGTCGGCAGTTCAATTCTGCCTCCTGGCACCATTAATAAACTTCAGAATTTAGAAACAAGAATTTAGAAACAAGAAACAAAAATTTAGAAAAAAATTGCGTTTGTTAGGTCCAATGATTCAAGTCTAGTCCGGGGATTAGCTCAGATGGCTAGAGCGTCCCGGTAAGAACCGGGAAGACCGCGAGTTCGAATTGTATTACGATAATAAAAAAACAAAAATAAACAAAAGTAATGAATTGTATTAGTTAGTGGTATAAAGTCCATTCAACTCAAGTCTAGCCCGGGGATTAGCTCAGATGGCTAGAGCGTCCCGGTAAGAACCGGGAAGGCCGCGAGTTCGAATTGTATTACGATAATAAAAAAACAAAAATAAACAAAAGTAATGAATTGTATTAGTTAGTGGTATAAAGTCCATTCAACTCAAGTCTAGCCCGGGGATTAGCTCAGATGGCTAGAGCGCTTGGTTTGGGACCAAGAGGCCGCGAGTTCGAGTCCCGCATCCCCGAGATTATAAAAAATCTCAACAAAATTATTTTAGCTGGGTGGATGGCTGAAATAATAGACCGCTGTCAACGTATTGGCGACTTCATCCCCTGAAGGTCCATGTGACCTTAACTTATGCTGTAAATACAATGATCCTTCTAAGGGTTAATTATGTACAGCTCCATGGTTTCGGAAAAACTGATAGCATATTTCCTTGTGAAATATTGACTACCAAGTTGATCGAAATCAGTATTTTGTTAACAATTATAGAAAAAACACTTGCAATTCACGTCTAATTTTGTATCTTATCTGTCCACATGTTTTTTTTGTGTTTGGATTTGTATATCTATTTTAACTTTTAATATATTTACCTATGGCTAACAAAGTTCATGTCAATGTCGGAACCATTGGTCACGTAGATCATGGAAAGACAACATTAACCGCTGCTATGACAGCAGTATTATCTACTAAATGATTTGCTAAATCTATGGCTTTTGATGCAATTGATAATGCTCCAGAAGAAAAAGCAAGAGGTATTACGATTAATACTAGACACGTAGAATACGAAAGTGACACTAGACATTATGCACACATCGATTGTCCAGGACATGCTGATTATGTTAAGAACATGATCGTTGGTGCTGCTCAAATGGATGGAGCTATTCTTGTAGTAGCTGCAACTGATGGACCTATGCCTCAGACAAGAGAACACGTTCTTCTTGCTCATCAGGTTAACGTTCCTAAGATTGTTGTATTTTTGAATAAATGTGATATGGTTGCTGACCCTGAAGAATTAGAACTTGTAGAAGAAGAAATTAGAGATGTTTTGAAGAAAAATTACTACGACGAAAATTCTCCAATTATTAGAGGTTCTGCTCTTAAAGCTTTGGAAAATCCAAGTGATGAAGCTGGTGCCGCTAAGTGTGTTTGGGATCTTGTCAAGGCATTGGATGAATATATTCCTGTACCAGAAAGAGCTACTGATAAGCCATTCCTTATGCCAGTGGAAGATGTTTTCTCTATCAAAGGAAGAGGAACTGTTGCTACAGGAAGAATTGAAAGAGGTGTAATTAAAATGAATGATGAGCTTGAAATTCTTGGACTTGGAGTAGAACCAAAGAAAACAGTTATTACTGGAGTTGAAATGTTCCATAAACAATTTGATACAGCTGAAGCTGGTATGAATGTTGGATTGCTTCTTAGAGGTATTGAAAAAGATCAAATAGAGAGAGGACAAGTTCTTTGCAAACCAGGAACTGTCAAAGCTCACAATAAATTCGAAGCTGAAGTCTATGTATTGAAGAAAGAAGAAGGTGGAAGACACACTCCTTTCATGACAGGATATAGACCACAATTTTTCTTGAGAACTACTGATGTAACAGGAACTGCTACATTAAAATCAGGAGTTGAAATGATTATGCCTGGAGATAATGCAAAGATTGATGTAG
>CAYQLB010000037.1:0-5284 GCA_964418415.1 uncultured Candidatus Peribacteria bacterium | reverse complement strand
AGAGTAAAGCATATTATTATATGCTTTTTTTGGTATTTTGTCAAAAATCTTCTGATAATATTCCATAGAGAAAAAAATCATGATAAATTTGATCTTTTTTTGAAAAATGTAGATGTCTAGCTGTTCATTCACGGATAAATCATATTTTTTCTGCTAATTTGATTGATGCTGTGTTATCTGTTCTGATCCACGCCTGAATTCTTTCGAATTTCATGGTATTGAATGCATAATAGAGTATTGCTTGGAGTGCTTCAGTCATAAATCCGTTTCATTCATAATATTTTCCCAACCAATATCATATATCAGCTTTTTTATGTTTTTTGCTGATCTTTTTTAATACGACAGATCAAATGATTTTTTTGCTTTGAGGTAAGATAATTATCCATCTTATAGTTTTACCTTTGCGTCTCTTTTTTTGATAGGATACAATATATCTTTTTAGTTTTTGTAAATTATTTGGTAAATTGATAAATGATCTTATTTTTTTTTCTTTCAAAAGTTGGGTCATAGAAGAGATATCATCTTCTTTCATTTGTCTGATTATCAAGCGATTGGTGGATAATGTTGTATTCATACATGTAGGGGAAATGAATAAAAAACGAAAATATTAAGTATAAAGAATGATCTCAGCAATACGATAAAGAGGATCCTTCCCTTTAAATGAATGTATGATACGTTCATATCATATCTGATAAAGAAGTTCTTTGGGATAAAGATACATATGCTGAGAAAAGGGGAAAAATTTGAAACATCTATAATAAATTGCCTCTATTTCTTTTTTATTGGTATATCATAGAGTTTTACATGTCCTTTTTACCAAAAGATAATTGCTATGTGAAGAATTTGTTCCTTTGGTAAAGATTTCATGGTAGAGATAGCTGTATTTCGGAAAATTGAGATATTTTAGAGATATAGTAGTGAAAGTTCATTGTTCTATATTATCAAAGAGATTATAGGCAAAAAAGTTAGCTGCTCCTTCATTGAAGGACTGGATTTTAAATCATTTTTTCTTTATGGAAAATCTTTTCCTGACAAGCATATGTATAAGATGAGTGCATTCATGATAGAGAACAGTCTTTTTCTTTGAATGTAAATGGATAGTTATAGTATTCCCTTTGGCTTCCACAAAAGAGCTGTTTGCTTTGTGATAGACGGTACGAATTGTGTGAATAGTTACTTCTTGTTCAAGCTGTCTTTTTTCCTTTTTATGACCGCTTTTTTCAAGAATATCGAAAACAAAGGAAAAGAATTTCTTGATAGATGCTTCAGCAGAATCATAGTATTGTTCATGGTAAAAGGTATATATTCATTGGTTCTTGGTATATTTGGCAAAATTTGCTGTAGTAATGCTACGATGATAATCGATTCCATAGAGCGTATTGAAAATCGATAATATGCGTTGATTGGTTTTTAGGAGAGACGGAATCTTTTTTTTACAGAGTTTAGCTCATATTTCATAATCAAACGCCAAAAGTAACAGCTCCTTTATTAAGGGAGAATCAAATATATTTTCATCTGACGAAATGATTGCTTGTTTTGCTTTCAGAGGAGAAATACCTTTTAACAAAGCAATGATCTTTTTTGCTTTCTTTTTGTCCATTTCATCTTCTGACACTATCTCCTTAAAAAACAATCCAAAGAAAAAAAGATAATTTTTTAAGATAATATCATCATTTAACGAATAATAGACATAATTTAATCCGATCATGAATCCGTGTTGATGATGTTAAAATAGTTATTTTCTAGAAAATCAACATCTTTTTTGAATTGCTGTATGTCGCTGTTTGCTAATTCTATCGATCACACTTTGCCATATCAGTTATGAGTCAATCAGATTGTTGCTCATAATTCTTTGATTCATTTGTTTATTCTGTAAAAAGAGGGAAGACTTGTTATTTGTTTTATGATGTTTTGATGGTATCCATGGAAAGTAGCTGTTTGCTGTGGATACAATGCAAACATTGCTATATTTTGCTTCAAAGAATATACTTTCTCAGTGTCAGGAATAAAGGGAAACCTGAGAAGATTTATATCATATCATAACTGATACATGTCCAATCTGAATCATCAGATCCTTCCGTTGATTTCTATCGTTTTCATTTGTCATTTCGTAGTTATCTTAAACTCATGATGTACAAACGTATTCCTGATGCCTCATCAAATGACTGTCTTTTTTATAAAATCATGAAGTTTTTTGTCATCAACTTCTGTTTCTATATCATATCAAATAAATCTGGATATATTAGAAAAATCATTGATACCATAATCGACTCATAATTTAACAAAAACAGGTTTTGACATGGTAATATGCTGATCTTCATCGACGTAATAGTCAATAGTATACATTTTTCCATCAATAAATTCTTCTATCAAAACGGATTGATTGGTTAATTTTTTATTTCCCAGCATAGTAAATGCATTGAACGTTGTCTTTAGTGATGTTTGGTATTCTTCGAAATTGTTTATTTTGCATACTCAACTGCTTTGTATTCATCAAGTGGGCTTTATGATACAGGGAAATGAGGGAAAATCTTTTATAGTAACATGTTCTGCTTCTTGTATACTGAAACTTTTATATCGTACGATAGTCTCTGGATACTGATCTCCTATAGTTTTTCTCTGTAAATATTTATTGAGGAATATATCTGGATTATCTGTTATTTTTTGTCATAATTCAGCTCTGATTTTATTGGTAAAATATATTTCTTGTTCTTCAAAAGTATTTATGAAGATACGTCATGATAACGTCTGTAAATATGCTATGATAGTTTTATCATCAGTAAAGCTAATAATTTTTACTCCCATATTGTTGATCCCATCAATAATATCTTGTGAAAGATTGATAGTAGGATCTTCCTGATAAAAATAAATAACAGAAATATCATGTGCTTTGAGATCGTTGAAACTTGTTTTATAATAATCGAACTTATTAAGTTTAAATAGACTTTTTTTTGAATAAAATCCTATGAGATACATCTAATATGATGAAAAATTAAAATTTTTTTAAATTTTATAATAGTTTTGTCTTTTTAGCCGTTCTGTATGAAAAAAAGAAACCAATCCTTTATATATGCTTTTTAGTATCTTTATATCCCTATATCGAGATGTCCATGTTCATGGAGAAGAATTGATCTCTATGAGATATCGTTTTTTTTCACTGGAGCAGTAGGAGAAATCCATTGAAAAAATATTATCATCCTGAATATGCAAATCCTTATATATCTTTTTTGATAATGAAAGAAGTTGTTTAGGTATTTGACTTTTTTTCAAAGCAATAACCGTTCCTCAATCGCTGACATTGCTTTTGAATCCTCATGGTTTTGGTATTCTGCAAGTTGTTTCTATGATGTTTTTCCCTGCAAACATAAATCTTACATCATGTATTCCTTTTACGATTCATGGATATCATTTGCTGAAATCTTTGAATTGCTGGACAATATAAAGTTTTTCCAATCAAGCATATTTTTCTTTCTCTTTGAGTAATGTATTGACGGTAGTGAGCTGTATTCATTTTCATCAACTTGACCTTATAGGCTTCAAAACTACTTTTCCACTAAAAAGCTTCTGAATGCTTTTATTGTTAAAAAATGCTGACAATAGTGAAGTATAGGGCTGATATGTATGAAGGAATTGATATTGATCGAATTTGTCATTTCATAAAGTTACTATTTTTTGAGAAGGAATTAATAAAAAGTTATGAAATGTCTCAAATTTGTGGCATATTTCCCCTCATTTTCTTATCCAGATAATATCAGGTTTGTATGGCTTTTTTACCATGATATTTTTTCCTGTGGAATCGAATATATGGTATTCTGTAAAATATCATTGGCGTTTGTTGAATTTATTGATACTCACTCTTACAAGTTCAAGTCCATAGGATTGAAAAAAATATTGCATGAAGGATCTTGTGCCATACGTATCGATTTTGGTATAATGGGTATGATATCATATTTCTATGGCGACTTTTATCATGAAACACGCTTATATGATAAATTTCAGATCTTCAATTTTGATTTTCCCCTTATAGATTTTCTTGTCATCGTTTCAACTTTCTATTCGCTGTTGTATTTTTTCATATCATTCCAGATAAACTTTATCTTTGAAAAAGACCGATCCTGGATGGATGATGCTGGTGTGTATGATTCATTTCTTTATTCTTAGTGCGGTCTTGAAATGGAATTCCCTCGAATAATTCGGATAAATGAAGTCAATCATATGCACCAATTTTTTGAAGTCGATATTCTCTGCTTCTTTGACTAAAAAATATTTTTTATAGATACTATCTTTTTTGTAGTCTTCAGGAAGTATTCTTGTTGCATTATAGATGGCCAATCCTTCTTCATCCTTGAGATAAAATCCAGTCCCTGATTTCAGAATATTCCATCCAGATTTGAGTCCATTAAGATGTCTGATGAGATGGGTATCGATTTCATGGGCTAATATGGAAAGCAATTCTTTTTCTCTGAAAATTCCATGCTTGGAGATACTGATTTTGATGTTTTTCCCAATGATGACGGATATTCTTGAGAGATTAGTATAACTGAAAACAATATCGATTCCATAAATTTTTTTTTCTGCGAGATATTTCTCTATAGTTGTTTCTATCTCTGACAAGGTCAATGGTTCTCACAAAAGCTTTTGATTATCTTCCTTGAGTGTGAATACTTTTTCTTTTGCTACTTTCAAAAGTTCATCATCAAATTCACCGAAAAGCTTTTTATTGTATGTCGCTATATTCTCAAAATCTTGTTTGCTGTATGCGAGGATAAGATTTCTTCTGAGTTCCAATTCTTCTAACTTTTCGAGAAATAGTTTTGCGAAGGGGCTTTTAAGCTTCTTGAGTTGGATCTCAAGTTTGCTTATCTCTTCTTTGATTTGACTGAGTTTTTGTTCATCAGGCCATTTATATTTGAATATCGGATTATACTTTCCTTGCAGGGTAATGAATTTATCAAGCTCAGCGAAATAATTGAGCGGTCTGAGTCTTGTAGAAAGATTGAGTTTCTTGCTTATTTTTTCTACCTTGAGGTCGATACTATGGAGCTCTGTAAGTTCCAAGGGTTGAATATATGAGGGATTTACAACATCTATCTTAGCAAGTGTCTTGTGAATAGGTTTGATAAAATAGTTGCTTGCAGTCTTATTCCCCAGAATGATCTTATTGTCAGCAAGGCTTTCCAGACTAGAAAATTTAGCTTTTTTCAATGTTATCTCATTTTCATAGAGATCTATATACCATTCTCTTTTATTCTCTTTGATCTTATCAAATAGTTTTTGTGACATA
>CAYQLB010000036.1:0-6818 GCA_964418415.1 uncultured Candidatus Peribacteria bacterium | reverse complement strand
ACGGTGTTAAACTTAATTTATAACAATTTGTTGCACTTTGGACTGGAAATCAGGTTTATATTTTTAGTATACTATAGTTATAATATAAAGAAAGTCAATAAAAAAAGAGGTCTGAAAAGCAGGACCTCTTAGCTACCCATAATAGAGTTTTAATGTGATGATAAAAGCACATGCAAGGGCATTGAGTATTGTTCCCATAATCAACATCTTATCTTTAGCAATGAAGAAGCTGTAAAAGATCCCGTTGATGTGAAGGGCAAGGAAGATAATAAACGTTACCAAAGAAATGCTTTGTGCATTCTCAATGCGTATGATTTCGATTCCTTGATAGATGAATCCTACACCGCTTACTAAAAATCCGAAGGCGAATATAAATTTAGATATTCCCAAAAATTTATGTTTCATAATATTTTTTCGTATTTTATATATATTTGTAAGAAAAAGTCAAATATTTATAGTTTTTGCAGTAAATCCGTGATTATATTGTTATATACATTCATACCTTCATCCGTTAGTCTGAGTTTAACTCCATCGAAGGTAAGCAATCATGCTCATTTGTACTTTGTAATGAGTAATTCGTAATTAGGAACTAATACTGACGCAAATCTTTTTATATCTAAAAGTCCTTCTCTGGTTCTGAGCCTGAGAAAAAATTCTTCAATTAATACATCTGACTCATTCAATGTTTGGAATTGTTGCTCATCGATTCGCTTTCCTTCTATATACTTTTTGATATCTCAGGTATTGGTTCGGCGGATGCCGAATGGTTGAAATGTTGAAATGTTGAAATGCTTAAATGCTTCTCAATTGTTTTCTATGCTTTGTTTGTTGAAAAATGATGAAGCCGAAAGTCCAAGTCATAAATAGTTCTCCATATTCCGGTACACTATATTGTGAATCGATGCTTTGCCGGCATGTGCGAAATTGGAGATTTCGTATCTCTGATAGCCCGCGTCTTCCAAAAATCATTTTAGGATCATAAATTCTTCCATAATTTCATCATCAGTGCCATGATACGGGGATGTGGGATATGGGACATGGGAAATGGTCCTTGTCCCTGGGTCCTTGTCCCTGATTCCTTCGAGTGTATAGAGCGATATACTATCGGCGTAGCCACTATTCAAAAAATCTTGTAGGAAATTGCGTTTAAATTCATGCCGGAGTTGTTTATTTCACAGTTTACTCACTTGGAATTTACCGAAGGCGATGAAATCGAAATTAAAGACCGTATGTTCTTTTTTGTGTTTTACCAGTTCCCTTAGAAATTCAGTTATTTGAGTAAAATTATACGCTCTTCACGTCATTTGCAATACTTCATCGTCGAGGCTCTGGATACCAAAGCTGAATCTCACTCTTGGAAAATCTTTATATTTCTTGTTTATCGTATCTACAAAGTTCAAGACTTCATCCATCGGATTTGGATTGAGTTCGATACTCAGTTCCGCAATATGTTCAAAATCGAATTTTGTTTGGAGGTGGTCGATGATATCGATAATCCTGTCGACGCCGATCCTGCTCGGAGTCCCTCATCAGAAATAGAGTGTTTTTATTTCTTTATCAGAAAGTTTTTCAGCATAATAATCAATTTCTTTTTTTAGAGAAGTAATATAATCTGTAATTCGTAATTCGCTTGTTCTTTGCGTAGTCAAAGGGTAATTATCTAATTGACTAATCGGAAAAGAATTGAATGAGCAATAGGCACATTTAGTTGCGCAGAAGGGGATATGAATATAGAGACTAATCATGAGAATTTCTTGTTATATCAATTCATTCACCGTATTCGAACTTTCCAAGTTTAGATCAGATTTTATCTTTTTTGCAGTAGTGTTTATAATCGAGGACTTTCTGTTTTTTCTCTTCAAGTGGTGCTTTTGACATCATTCCTGGTCAACCAATACATCATCATTCACACGCAAGTATATCAAGGAATCTGATATTTGGATTGTTTTTAAATTCTTCAAATCCAGCAGCTAAATTAGCTGGTCCATCGACTACGAGCATCTGATCTTTAGTGAGATGTCATTTGAGATGTAAACTATCAGCGACTCATCATGCAAGTGGATATACCTTGGTATAGTCATTATAAAATTTATCAAAATCTGGTGTACCGTCTTCAGTAACCGAAAACGTAAATTCACAATCAAGAATTTTATTTTCTTTATGATCAGTAAAAATTTCCTGAAGTTCCTTAAAGGTAATTGCATAATCGATACCATTTTCCTTTGCTTCCATCTTCTTGGCAATACATGGTCCGATAAAGAGTGTCTTATATTCAGGTCCATATTCTTTCTTTACAAATCTATCCATAATAACCATGGGTGAAGCAACGTCGATAATATATTCTTTTAGTTCTGGATATTTAAACTCAATCATTTTAACAATCGTAGGACAATTGGGACAAATATATCTTTTATCTGGATTGTCTTTCAAGATTTTTTCATATTCCATATTGATTAATTTCGCAGCATACGTAAGTTCAACGATTTTATCTACTCCAATTTTTTTTAAATCCAAAATGATTTGCGGATATTCAAAATCCACGGGGAAACTTGGTGCAAGTAGTCAGACAAGTTTTTGTTCACACAATATATCTGCTAGTGCTTGTAATTCTGGAGTAAGTGACATAATAAAAAAATTATGGAGTAAAAATGTATTACACTAAATATATTATTTTATCGCCTATTTCCAACTCTTTTTTCTTATCGAAAGCTCAGATGACTTGCTCCAATCCAATTTCATCATAGCTATCAATCTCTGGACAATGTAATTGTGGTCTTACGACGAGGGTATGTATATCTATTTCCATGATATATCCAATTTCTTTTGTTCATTTTCTTGCGTGTTCATTTTCTAATAATTGCTTATTTACTAATTGCCTCATCTTGGTAAATCTCTTTCTAATTTCGTGGTTATCGACCTTATTTGGTAACTTGCTGGAAGCTGCTAGTGGTTCATCATGATACTCAAAAAGCGCGATATTATCGAACTTTGTTTCTTCGATAAATTTCATGAGTTTCTCAAAATCTTGTTTCGTTTCGCCGGGGAATCCGATGATCAGATTCGTTCTTATAAACCTAACAGGAAAGGAATCTTTGATCTGATCAATAAATTTTTTTATGGATACTTCATCTCCGAACCTGCCCATTTTCTTTAAGACCGATGAACTAATATGTTGCAATGGGATATCAAAATACGGTATAAAATTTTTCAATTTTTTCAGCTCTTTGATTTGGTTTAATGTTATAATGTCAGGATATAAGTAGAGGAGTCTATAACTAAAATTTCACTTTAGCTTGTCTAACTTTTTCAATAATTCCAAGAGTTGTGGCTTTCAATAGAGATCACTTCCGTATCTCGTTGTATCTTGCGCTATCAAAATAATTTCCTGAATTCCGTTTGCGATCATCTGCTTCGCTTCGTCTAAAATCTTTTCCATTGGGAAAGATTGTTGTTTCCCTCTGATGGCCGGGATAATGCAGAACGTGCATTTATTGTCGCATCACTCGGCGATTTTGAGGTATTCAAACTTCTGTTCTAGATTAGTATATACTCTCGGCGAGCTAGCAAATTCAAAATCGCCAAATGTTTTACTATCGTATCATTCTATGATATTTTTCAGATTTACTTTGTTTAGATCTCCTCGTGAAAGATAATGAACGTTTTTTATTCATTGGTCCTTGGTGAGTTTTTTATAGTACTGGACTGCACATCCAAGCAGGTATACGGTCTTCTTGGCTTTCAAAAGCTTTTTCACTGTTTCATTCGCTTCATCTCTTGCTGACGAAATAAATCAACAAGTATTCAAAAAGACTATTTTCGTTGCTTTATCAAAAGGATCAGTAAAATAATTTACCTGAATTTCTGGTGTCTTCAAACTCATATCAAAAAGACGACCAAGAAAATACTGGCTGTCGACCAGGTTTTTGGTACATCAAAGATTGATTAACGAAAAATTACATTGCTTCATATATACGATGATATAAAATTACTTTTTTTTATGCTTTCTGATTTTTCATACTATGATAGATCACATCAAAAGTATATCTATGATTACTAGATAGATAGGAAAAGCTAGTTCAGTGAATCAAAATTTTTTCAATGCAAAGAAACTGGTTAAAGCATTAAATAGTCATCCAGCGAATGCAATAGGTGATTCTGTTTCTGGATATTTCCATCATTTTATCAGTGTGGGTATTGCAGCAAGAGCATCGCTTATGATAGCAAAAAGAATAGCAATTGCTGGATTTTTAGTTATGTATCGCAAAATCAATGCAAGTAATGAAAAAAATCAACAAATATAATCAGATTTTTCAAGTTTCCAATAAGCTTTTTTATTAACAAACGAAGAAATGAAGACCAACAATGGTCCGAATCATGATATGAAAACCGGAAGTACGGCTCGACGAATACCGTCTGAAAGAGCAGCTCCGGTCGCAATCATTGGCGCTATTGCTCGAAGTAATCGGGATACTCTATTGGGTTTTGTCTTCCCTTGTATGGTGTCTTTGACATAAGAAAGTACTCATGATAATCAAACAGCAGCTCACAAAAGAACGATATATTGTAGCATTATACTATGAATATATAAAATATTATATTGATGAAAGAATGCGGTCCATAGTGTTTATGGGATTTTCTGTCGGTAATGTATTATCGTCATGTAATAGCTTGAGCTGTTGCAGAAAAGAGAGTTTCTGTTCTTTAGATAATGTATCGATGCGTGAAATAATTGATATGAAAACATAATAGTAGTATTTAAATTCCTGTATTTCCTGATCATCGCATCTTTCCATATGATCTCTCATAATATAGTTAGCACTATTTCCGAGATAATGGTCCATGATATTTTTGTAGGATGTGTACATGGATGGATTGTCTTTGGTGATTCATAGTGATTGGAGGCAATGATCTTTTATCTTTCAGAATTTTGCGCGTGCTGCAGGGTATAATTCATTAGTATCGAGTAGAGAAGAAATTTCTTCTCCAGTGATATTGAGTGTTAATCCAGTACCGATAAAAGGTTGGGTGATAATGTCTTTTTTTTCCATAGTTGGAAAATTGTGGATAAAAAAATTACTCTTCACCAAATACTTCTTCTACCCCATCTTTCAAATTATATCACTGCATAAACTCTTTGAGATGAGGTTTTTTCTTTAGTAATATTTCTATGCTTTGTAAAAGTGAATCATAGTCTCCTGACTTCGGATAGACATAGGTAATCGGATCCAAAAGCCCTGTTGGTCTGATAATTTGCTCTACTATTTTATCAGATAACTTCAATTCGTATTCTGAAGGAGTCGCAGATAAGAAGATGGATTTTGTATCTTTTTTATGCTTTTTGATTAAAGTAATTAACTGATTTTCTCCACGTGCCTCTTTCATTTTTTTATACTTATTATAGATTTCGACGTGGGTATTCGAAACATTGGACTCTATATCAAATGCTTGATCCAACTCTATGTCTTTGAGAGCTTTCCATCCCAAAATGCCTTCGAGCTCCTCGAATCTTAACGGTCTATGATCGACTGCAGAAGGAAGTCTGAATCAATATTTTATCAAATTTGTTTTTCTCGCTCTATCGCCTCCTGGCATCGCTCTCAACTGTGGGATGGTCATGTGAGATTCATCGATGATAAGGAGAAAATCATCTGGAAAATAATCGAAGATCGTATTTGGAGGCTCTCCCGGCAATCTATTATCGAAATATAAGGAATAATTTTCGATGCCATTTACAAATCCTGTCTCCTTGATCATTCTGATATCATATTCTACTCTTTTTTTGATTCTTTCCGCTTCTACTAACATTCCTTGTTTCTCGAATTCTTTAACTCTCAATTCTTTTTCTGCATTCATTTGTTCCAAAATAGTATCTATATCAGAGACGTCCTGCAAAAATTGTGTCGCAGGTCGAAGCGTTACTTTATTCTTATTTTCTTTGTGTTCAAAAGTTAAAGCGTCTTTGAGTTCGATCAATTCAAGTATCTCTTCGTTGAAATGTAATCTGTACACGAATTTTTCTGTACTCGAGAATATATCTAGAATATCTCCTTTGAATTCAAACATTCCATGTTCTATTTTACTAACAATAGGCTTGTATTGCATATGGAGAAGCTGTCTTTTCAATGCTTTGAAATCATACTGTTTCCCGACTTCAAATTGCAGACAATTCTCTTCGAAGAATCTTTTTTGTCATAATCAATATAATGACGAAGCTGATGCTACCACGATAACATCTTTTCTGGTAAGTAATGACGCCATAGTTGCGAGTCTGTACATCTCGATTTCTTGATTTATTGTCGCTTCTTTTTCGATATAGACGCCTTGAGCTGGCAAATAGCTTTCTGGCTGATAATAATCGAAATACGAAACAAAGTAATGCACCGCATTGTTCGGAAAAAAATATTTAAATTCCGTGGCAAGTTGCGCAGCAAGTGTTTTATTATGCGAAATGATCAATGTTGGTTTCTGGAGATGTTGGATCATATTTGCCATAGTGAAAGTCTTTCCTGTTCCCGTAGCTCAGAGCAGAGTAGCCTTATTTTTTCAACTCTCGAAGAGTTTTTTGATCTGTTCTATGGCTTGTGGTTGGTCTCATCCTGGTTTATAGCTTGATTGTAATTGGAACATAGATCAATGTATAAGTAAAAAAGTGAAATATAATTATTATGAAAATATCCTACAATTCCAATGGAAAATAAAGGAGATATATAATGTATTAATATTGACATTTATTGGTAAATATTTATAAGATAGATATCTTTATTCCTGATTTCCAGTCCAAAGTGCAACAAATTGTTATAAATTAAGTTTAACACCGT
>CAYQLB010000035.1:0-6947 GCA_964418415.1 uncultured Candidatus Peribacteria bacterium | reverse complement strand
ATAGAACGACTCTCTCCTAAGGAGTAAACACAGGTTCGACTCCTGTCGGGGGTAATAATTAGACTTTGGTTGTTGGTTTTCAGACTTTAGCAAAGACTATATTTCAAGCTAGAGACTAAAAACAAAAAACTAAGATCTAACGTAAGGCATTACCAGATACGGCTAATCACTGTTGGTTTTGTTTTACATCATACCGAATGCTTTCGAAATCTATAATCACATCATTTAATTCGTGCTTATTGTTTCTCAAGTCGTCGGTACAATTCTCTCATCCAAAACAATTTGTTAAACAAATTTTTTGGTGGTCGAATTGCCTTTTTATTTTTTAATCCTCTTTTTATTATGCCAAAAAAAGTAACAAAAGCGACTGAAACCGAATCATTTAAACTTCATGATAATGACACGGGATCTGTTGAAGTACAAATCAGTATTCTGACTGATGAAATCACTGAATTACAAGCTCATCTTGCGGCACACAAAAAAGATTTTGATGCTAAGAGATCTTTGCTTAAAAAAGTTGCAAGAAGAAGAGCATTTCTCAAGTATTTGAAATCTAAGAAATTATCTACTTACAACAAAATATCAAAATCAGTAAATGTTAAAGTATAGATGCACGATGCATGATACATGACGCAGGAACATTATAATCAAAACAGTTCTTTAATCTTGTATCTTGAATCTTGAATCTGTTTTTTTATTTTTTAACGTTTTATATTACTAATGGCTAATTCAACTATAATTGAGCAATTTCGCTCTGGTCAAATAGCTATTCCTGTTATCAAGGAAGGGCAAAAAGTTAAAGGAACTGTTCTCAAGGTTATAGAAAATGGTATCCTCGTAGATTGTGATAATAATGCATTTACGGGAGTTATCCTTTCCAAAGAAGTTAAAGAACTCGAAAGATCTGGATATGATTTGGAACCTGGAAGAGAGATTGAACTTGAAATCGTAAATACCAATATCAGACATGAAGATGGACATTATATCGTTTCTATCACCAAATTGTTACAATACGATGTATGGAAATCTATTATGAAAAAATTTGAAGCGGATGATATTATTACAGTTATCCCTACTGAAGCTAATCTTGGAGGTCTTCTTATCGATATGCATGGTATCAAAGGATTCGTTCCATTATCTCAATTGGCGCCTATTCATTACCCTAGGGTAGAAGATGGAGATCAAGAGATTATCTTTGAAAAGCTTTTGGAACTTATCGGTAAAGAATTGAAAGTTAGAATCATCAATATCGATGAAGATGAAAAAAGAATTGTCTTATCTGAGAGAGAAGCGCTTAAAGAAGAAAGAGAAAATATTCTTAAAGATCTTGAAGTCGGAAAAATATATGATGGTGTCGTTAGTGGACTTTCTTCTTACGGATTATTCGTCACGATCGGAGGTACTGTTGAAGGATTGGTACATATCTCTGAAATTACCTACGGTCACGTCAATAATATCGAAAAACTCGGAAGTATCGGAGATAAAATCAGTGTCAAAGTTATTGGACTTGAAAATGGAAAAATATCATTATCTAGTAAAAAATTGAAAGATGATCCTCGGACAGAATTACCAAAACATTACAAGGTTGGTGATACTATCGAAGGAGAAGTGATCAGATTTGTTCCTTATGGAGTGTTTGTTAGAGTATTCCAGGATATCAACGGTTTGGTTCACTTGAGCGAGCTTTCACAGAAATCTATCCAAAATCCAAATGAAGTAGTTAAAATATGACAGATAGTAAAAACTAAGCTTATCTTGCTTGATACTAAAAATAGAAAGATAGGATTGAGTATGAAGCATTTTGGAGAAGAAAAATCTCCAGCTACTGTAGACAAATCTACAGAAGAGAAACCAGTAGTAAAGAAGATAGTAGCTCCTCAAACAGAGAAAACTCCTGTTTCGGAACCTACTGAAGAATCTGCTCCTGTTAAGAAATTTGAGGGTAGAGGATTGGCTGGTGTAGTCAAAAAGCTCTCTGAGGAGAAGCTTGAAGATAAGGCAAAAAGAATCACTGAAAAACTTGAAAAAAATCCTGATAAGAAAGATAAGGTAATTGAAAAGGAAAAAAAAGCTCCAGCTAAAAAGCCAGCTACTAAGAAAGCTGCTGAAGAAAAAGAAGCTCCAGTTAAGAAGCCAGCTGCTAAAAAAACAACCAAGAAATAAATATAACTGCTACATCATTTCGCAAATACCGCGAAGATTGTGTCTCAAATATACATCTATTTCTAAATAGAAATACCGTATGTCTCCTATGGCTGCGGTATTTTTTTTATATTTATTTGCTTTTTAATATGTTTTTGTTAGAATGTCAATCTACATAAAAAATAACAAAAACATATAGGGCTTATGAAAAAAGAAAACTTGGTTATACCTATTTCTAGGAAACTTTTGGAAGAAGAGCTTACTTCTCTTACTCTTGCGAGGGAATGGAGAGGGTTAGAAATTCATTTTGTCCAGAAATTGAAACAGCCGAATGTGATTCATGAAATTAATAGAATCAGTGCGGTGATGTTCAATCTCGATGAAATAGATGGTGATGTATTTGATAATACGTACAAGTATATCGTCGTCTATGATCGTGGTAATGGCGAGGTAGTTTCATTTTACCGATATATCTTCTGTAAAGATGCTATCTACGGTAAATATGATGTCAGACTTTCCACTAACACCTATTTCAATTTCTCTGATGAATTTGTAGAAAAGATTCTTCCGGTGACCATAGAATTTGGTCGTTCTGTGGTGAATAAAATGGCACAGAATGCTAAAGATGGTCTTGAAGCTGTTTGGATTGGTTTAGGTATTCTTGTATATGAATATCACCAACATTTCAGGGATGTTAAGATTGAATATTTCTTTGGAAAATTCAGTCTTCAATGGAATATCTACAATGAGAGTGCCCGTAATATGATCCTGTTTCTCTTCAGAAAACATTTTCCTCCTGTTCAAGGTAGTGATGGGGAACTTTATGTTACTCCTCGATTTGAATTTGAAACTATGTTGGATTTTGCTGCTCCTGAAGCTATGATGAATGGTTTGGCGTATAAAGTTGATCGTAAGATTCTTCTTACTCATCTCCAAAGTATCGGTTTATCTATGCCAAAATTAGCTGAAGCTTATGCTAATCTTGGTGGATTAAAGTCATTCGGTACAGTGTTTAATGAGCATTTAAATTCATGGGAAACAGCCATCCTTCAAAAAATAGATGAAATAGATCCGTTCTATATACGGAAATTCGTCGATGGATATATTCCAAATAACAAGCTTCTTTTTGAATAGTTTGAGTCACCGGATTTTCCGGTGGCTTTTTTTATTTTTTTAAAAATACCTAGATTTCTATAGTAATTATTTCGTTGTTTGGATCTCTGAAGAGTAGTTTATATGCAGTCAATTGCATCGGTTCTTTCGTTTCTGGGTCGCCATAAAGATAATCTCCGATGATGGGCAAGCCGTGATGTGAGAGATGATATCTAATCTGATGTGTTCTTCATGTCAAAATTTCAAGATTTAATTTTACTGTTTTTTCATTTTTTTCTACTATTTCAAGTATTTTTGTTATTCATATCTTCGGCATGGTATGCGGTAATTTCGCTATCACAGGTTCTTGAATGATATACGGAAATTCTTTAATTCACTCTATAAAAATTTTTCCATCATGTGTTATTTTACAAGTGGCTCTATAAAACTTTTTCAGCTCCGTCTGTTCCTTTTCGTCGATATGTTCACTTTCTGATTTTGATTGAAAGAGTTTTTTGAAATGTTCCAATCCTTTTTCTGTTTTTGCGATAATCATAAGTCCATCCGTGTTTTTGTCGAGTCTATGGAGGAGTCCTGCTCTGATAAAATTTCAGATAGTTGGTAGATTTTTATATGTATGATAGAGAAATCCTACTACCGATGGCTCATGGATTTCCCATACGGTTTTGGGATGAGAAAGTACTCATTTGGGCTTATTCAAAATAAGATAATCTTCTTTTTCCAAGAGAATTGGAATCTTGATATCTGGCGCTTCATCTAACAAAATAGGGGAAAGGTATCTACTGACATCATCGATCTCTATACTATCGCCATTTTTTAATTGATATGACTTTTTAACTATTTTGCCATTTACTTTGACACCTCATCTTTCGATGATATGATGAAAAAAGCTTCTAGAATAGGAAAATTCTTTGCTTAATCGGGTATCTATTCTCTCTCCTAAACCTTCGTATATCGTCATTTTGAGCTTATTCTTGGCTAAATAAGACTACTGTATATGTTTTTTCTGAAAAAACAAGAGTTTTTGCCGTTTTTAGCTCTAAAAACGAGGTGTAAAATTTGCAAAATCTGCAAAAAAGGATACAATTAGATATGGTTTTATATTATAAATGATTTCGATGGAACCCAATCAAGTAAATCCATCTCCAGACAATTCAGATATTCCTCAAGGCATCCCTACCGGGGTATTTGTTCCGAATAATCAAGTTCCTGTACAAAATACTGTAGCGCCTACAACACCTATAGAATCTTCTACAGTACCCGTAGAACAATTTCCATCAGTTTCTCCTACGCCTGTCGTATCGCCTGATTCTTTTAAGGAAGGCACTTTGGATAGGTTTTTTAAGAAACTTGCAAGGTTTATTGCTAGAATTACTGGAAATCCTGACCCTATTACCGGAGAGATTACTCCAGCAGCACAGGCAGCAGCTCAGAAAACACAGAATATTGTTGGTAAGGTTTGGAATGTAGCGAATAAAGCTGTTTCTACAGCTACTGATGTTGCTTCAAAGGCAACAACAGCGGTCACTCAAGCCACAGAAAAGATCCAACAGATAGTTCCTCCACCATCAATACCATCTGCAACGCCAACACCTGAACAAATGCCTGCAGCGCCAACTCCGCCAGCACAACCAACTGCATAATATATTTTTCTTTACTTACCGACATTGTCGGCATAATTCTCTCAGCCAACTCCGCCTTGCGGAGATTGACGTTCGAAATAAAAAAAACTGTCCTTTATGGACAGTTTTTTTTATTCTTCTTTGAGTAGTTCTTCTATTAGGGGATCTATCTCGTCCATAAATTCTTTGTTCTTATCTAATCAATTTTCACGAATGACTTGTATCACTCGATCTGCTCTCTTCTTCTTTCCTTTTATCTTCTCTAGATCTTTGGTATCTATTATGCTTAAGTCTATAGGTTCTGGCTTAGTCATTATGTAGCATTATTATCTAAAATGATTTGTTTCAATAGCTTGATCTCTGGATAATCATGTTCATTGCCTGGGATTTCTTTCCCTGTAAATGCAGGAGAAATTGATATCAGATTTTTTTTTATGACAGCATATCATCATGCAGGATCGTTCGTTTTCTGTATCCACAATACCGGAGATGTAAGTTCTTTAAGATATTGTTTGATTGGGAATTGATGTAATTCTGTAAATCCAAGTGGAAATCAAATAAAAATACATTGTTTGATAAAAATTTCTTTTTCTACTATTGCTTTGAGTGCTAATAAACATCAAAGCGATTTGCAAAATAAGATAACACTTCCTTTGATATTCTTTATATATTCACAGAGTTTATAGCATTCGTATTCGAGATCCATAGTCCCTCATTCTGTTCGGTGGCGATACTGATGGATATGTGTTGTATCATAAAACGGTAGAAGCTCTTTGTGTACTTCTTGGATCCATTCTTTGTTCTTATGACTATTTCCTCATAGAAGAAGTAACGTCGCCATGGATGAACGTTAGAGAGTAAATCCTATTTTTTTATGGATTTCTTTGATTTTTTTCTCTGCTATCTTGCTTACGATTTTTTTGTTTTTTTCTAGGAGATCGGTGATTTCCTTATCACTTATTTTTTTGTATTTTTCTTGAATCGGTTGTATAAGTTCTATGATTTTTTCAAAAAGATATTCTTTTGCATCTTTGTAGCTTAATCATCCAAATTCATATCTTTCTCTGAGTTTTTTATCTTCTTCTGGTGTCAAAAATAATTTACAGAGATTATATACGTTGCATTGATCGGGATCTTTTGGTTCTTCGACGGTCTGGGTATTCGTTGAAATCTGTTTTACTTTTTTGAGAATAGTCTTCTCGTCATCGAGGAGTCAGATATAATTATTGTATGATTTACTCATTTTACGTCCGTCTATTCATTGGATAAGACCTACTTCTGGTTTGATGTACGGTTCTGGAATCTTAAAGGTCTCTCAAAACGTGTTATTGAATTTCATTGCTATATCTCTTGCATATTCTACATGCTGCTTTTGATCCTTTCCTACGGGTACGATATCGGTGTCATACAGTAGTATATCTGCTGCCATAAGGATTGGATAACAAAAGACTCCGACATTGATTTCTTTAGCTTTTCCTTTGTCTAGTGCTTCTTTGTATGAATGCATTCTTTCCATAAATCCCATATGAGTAATACAGGTAAGTACCCGATTGAGTTGTGCATGTTGTGGAATATCTGCTGGATTGAAAATCATAAATCTCTTTAGATCTGCTCCACACGCAGCATACAATTTAAGTATATTTATTGCGTTTTGTCTTAATGTGGTAGGATCCTGTACACTATTGAATGAATGCATGATCGCTAAAAAAAGAAATATCTCTGCATCTTTGAATTTTTCAGAAAGCTCTATCATGGGTTTTACTGCACCAAAATAGTTTCCTATATGAAGTTGATAATCTGTTGCTTGAAGTCAGGTCAATATTCTCATAATTTCTTGGATATATAAGTAAAATTAGCTTGTTTTTGAATGTAACGTTTTGGTGAGATATTTCAATGCATAATTGTATATTTTCACTTGCATTACCAAAGCAAATGTGTATATACATCACACTCCTGTGTATGCAGGGCATTTTTGTCTTTATACTGTTAAAAAGATTGGGGAATCGTCTAACGGTAGGACAGCGGACTTTGACTCCGTCAGTCTAGGTTCGAATCCTAGTTCCCCAAATT
>CAYQLB010000034.1:0-6993 GCA_964418415.1 uncultured Candidatus Peribacteria bacterium | reverse complement strand
TTGGCTTATTTCTTATCTCTCTACTTCTGGTGTCCAAACTCACAAAATTTCTGAACTGACTTATATCAGGTTTGATTCCGATGATGGATGTCTGGATTCAGTCGTTGCGATCTGAAGGCGTGGTAATCTTATTGATATTACGAGATTGCTTCATTTCATTCGCAATGACGTCGAAAAATTCTTTTGTTGTTTTATATATTTTATACTCCCCATATAATCTTTCATAAAATTCATTCATTTTTCACTTTTCATTTTTCATTTTTCATTTTATTTCCTCGTGCATCAGTTGAGACAAATTCGTAATATTACTTCCTGCAGCTATTTCTGTAGCAGGGATATCACGGATGAGACGCTTGATCCTAGTATAGGGAGGAATAACGTCCAAGAAGGTCTGTCTAATTAATTTTTTGATATCATCAGTTTCGAGAGGTGTGTATTTTCCTTGTTTGTAGAGATTGAAAAGTTCTGTATTCGGAATCACAGAGGTCGGATAAAATTTAATTTCGTCAGGTTTGAAGAAGGGATCAATATAGAGATCCTTGAATGTCTTGAGATCTTTTGCATAGCTAGAACCATACAATCCCGGCATAATATGCAGAGAAAATTTGAAGCCATATTGTCTAAATTTGTGACAGGCCTGACGTGCTTGCTCTACGGTATGCCCTCTTTTGTTGAGTTTCAGTACTGTATCATCTAATGACTGTATACCCATCTCGATTCTCGTGACGCCGAGTTCACGCCAAAATTGACAGTTTTTGTCCGTCACGTATTCTGGTCTCGTTTCAATAGTCAGTCAAATAATTCTGTGTCTTGCTTTTTCATTTTTTTTCAAAGCTTCTATAGTATTTTTTGAATATTTTATTATTTTTCTTTTATCGACGATAGCATGAGAATATTTTTTCGTTGTAGATATTTTGATATTTTTAAAATATTCATCGAAAGTATTGCATGCGTCGTAGAGCTGTTGAATGAATTTGATCTTGTAGTCCTTGGTGTATGCATCAAATGTTCATCATAAGACAATCATCTCTATCTTGTCTGTTTGATGACCCGTCAAGGTAAGCGATAAAAGTCTATTGTAAACCTGTTTGATGGGATCGAAATGATTGAGCAATGCTCTCATTGCTCCCGGCTCGGATTTTATATAGCTCTTGGGCATATTCTTTTCATTGGGACAGAAAATACATTTTCCCGGACACGGAAACGGTTTGGTCAGGACTTGTACGGAAACAATTCCTGACTCTGACCTGATCGCTCTTTTTTTCAACAGTTGTTCTATCAGAGGATTTTTGACAATCTTTTTTTCCTTGATCAACTCGTAATACGCTTGTAATAACTGAATATTGGATGGGATATCTTTCAATTTTTTGCTTCTGGCAAAATCTCTCTTGAGACTCGTCAAGAGAGCAAGATCACAATGTTTTGGATCTCTTTGATATAATTGTTGAATAATCGATTTCATATCTTCTATATAGAGAATATCCTTACATTTGCCATATAAAATGAATTTATTTATATATTGACTTTATCTTTGTAATATATATAAATTCTTTTATAGAAACAAATAAACTATAAAAATATATGAAGAAAATAAAAAAACACTTAGGGTGGATTTTTGCAGCTTTTTTCTTCTTGACTACCGTCTTTTCATTAGTTACCCGTTATCCTCAACAACCAGATGATGACATAGTGGTGCAAACTGATGATAGTACCGCTTTTGGTATCGATGTATCACAATATAATGGTGATATCGATTGGAAGATAGTTAAAAATCAAGAAAAACATGCCCCTATCCAATTCGTCATCATCCGCTCTACTATGGGTGATGATAGAAAAGACAAAAAATTCCAGGAAAACTGGGATGCAGCCAAAAAAGAAGGGTTTATCGTGGGAGCGTATCATTACTATGATCCCAACGAAAATTCCAATAAACAGGCTCAAAACTATATTAAAACCGTTGATGTAAAAAAAGGAGATATCATCCCTATCTTGGATATCGAGATCCCTAGCAAGATACAGTCTATGAAAAAACTCAGAGCAGGATTGAAAAACTGGCTGGATGTGGCGGAAACACACTATGGTGTAACTCCTATGATCTATACAGGATATGCTTTTTATAGGAACAATTTAATGCCCTATAAAGAATTTAATAAGTATCCTTTGTGGATTGCTGCCTATTCAGAACATAGAAGAGATGATACCATCATAAAAAAAGCTGCCATCTATCAGTTTGCTGAACATGTTCGTGTCCCGGGCATTCCAGAAAATTGGACTGATGGAAATGATGTCCGTTACCTCAACAATATCAGAATAAAATAAATAGTGCCCGTTATCTACGGGCCTTTTTTTCTATTGAAAAATTCCACCTAAGTGATACAATTCCTGTATATGTGTTTATATGAGACCCTACAGATGGATACGAAGTACAAGAAGAACAAAGGCGACGAATGAGAAGCGATCGTAGCTGAATACTATCAGAATACATGACATACCCTATTAGCAAGAAAGTACAAAATCCAAAATGGAGAACTGGATTTGATTTTAGAAAATGATAAACTTCTGACCTTCGTGGAAGTAAAGGTGGTAAATCATATAGATGACCTCTTCGACTATATCACCCCAAAAAAACTCTGAACTGTCAAAAAAACCATAGAGCGATATCTGCTTAAACATCCTACTCACAAGCCATATGTACTTGATGTTGTATTCGTTAAGAATAATTCTATATTTGAGGTCTATGAGGACGTAACCAGTACGTAAAATTTATCTGTATATACAAAACATGAAAAGAACTAAAGTGCTTATACTATTTATACTCTGAATATTGCTCGGTGGTTTTTTATGGCAGATTGGCCATGAATGGAATTCATTACGCCAGCCCATCATCCAAGAAGGAAAACTTAATCTGGATGCACTTATTTCATCTATCAAAAACGTTATCAATACTAAGGAACTTGGATTAAGCGATAAAAAATATGAACGTTTCGATACTATATATACTATTCTTCAGACTACGTATTATGACACCCACAAAATCAATACCGGCAAAATGCTTGATAATGCTATCAAAGCATATGTAGATGCTCTCGAAGACCCTTACACTGTCTATATGGATAGCGAGCAAAATTCTTGATTCCAAGAAGAGCTCAAAGGAGAATCAGCATTCGAAGGTATCGGTGCTGTTATCAGTAAAAAAGATTACTATATTCAAATCGATGAGATTATTAAAGGCTCTCCTGCATTCAAAGCAGGACTAAAGATTTTGGATAGAATTGTTCTCATAGGTAGTTGATCAACCAAAAATATGGATGCTAACGATGCTGTAAAACTCATCAGATGACCAAAGTGAACTACTGTTACTCTAACTATAGAAAGAATTGATAAGGAAAGTAATAAAGACATCATAGAAAAAACTATTACCAGGGAACAACTCAGTATCCCTTCTGTTAATAGTAAGATTTTGACATGATCCAAAGGAAATATCGGATATATCAATATTTCTATCATCGGAGAAGAAACAGAGAATCTTCTTAAAACTACCATCAGTGAGCTCAAAAAGGAAAAAATCTGATGAATTATCATTGATTTGAGGGGTAATGGTTGAGGATTCTTACCTATTGCTGTGGAAGTAGCATCTCACTTTATTCCAAAAGGTAAATTGATTGTAAGTGCTAAATATACCACTTTCGAAGACGAAAAAATGATTTCTGAAGGATATGGTGATCTAGAAAATATACCAGTTGTCGTACTTATCGATGGGATGACTGCTTCCGCAGGTGAGATTATCGCTTTAGCATTACAACAAAATATAGGTGCGAAGCTTATAGGAACCCAAACCTTCGGAAAAGGATCTATCCAAACTTTAGAAAGTTTCGACGATGGAGCATCGCTCAAATACACGGTAGGAAAACGATATGCACCCAATGGCGTCAATATAGATACTACTTGAGCTGCACCTGATATTATAGTGGAATTCGATACCGATAGATATCTCAAGGATGGTTATGACAACCAGCTCGAAAAAGCCAAAGAAGCACTCATCACCCTTATGAAATAATTTATTCTCTTACTCTATTCTATGACCGTAACCATACAACTTCAACAACCTGACAAAACACTGATAGCAGAATTTTCTGGTGAAGATAACATGAGTATAGCTCAGATAGCAAGAAATCATGACGTAGCATTCCCCACTTCGTGTGGAGTCGGTATGTGTTGAATATGTAAATGTAAAATTATTGCAGGACAAGAACATATCCAGATAGACAAGATTTCCACTCCTCTTAAACCGCTCGAAAGAAATGAAGATTGATCTTTCAAGGAAGTATTTGCTTGTGTAGGTGGTATTAAGAGTGATTCCCTAAAGGACCAACAACAGTATACAGTCATATTAGAAAAACATATGTAATATATTATTCTATTTACTCCATACTGATATATGACTATAGCATTTGATATAGAGAATATAAAAAAACTTAAACAACAAGATCAAAATGCATTCAATCAATTCTATGTGCAAACGGTCGACATGTTTTTCCGTTATATCAATACAAACTACTTCATATCCAAAGTGGATGCTGAAGATATCATTTCCGACTTCTATGTAAAATTTCGAGAAGCAATCAAATCATACAAAGAAGATCAATCTTTCACTGCGTATTTTTGGACAATATTTAAAAACACTATAAAAGATTTTTTCAAGAAAAATAGTGATACACCCTTCACAGAATTACAACCAAACAAAGAAGGAGAACAATTTGAAGATACGCTCATGGATGATATCGATTTAACCCAGCTTCTAGAGCATGATTTTAAGTTTGAACATATACAAAGTGCTATAAAAAGATTGGATGATATCAGTAAAGATATGATCTATTTTAGATTTATAGAAGAAAAATCCAACGAAGAAATATCACTTCTCACCTGACTTTCCAACGAAGTAGTAAGACAAAGAGTATCAAGAGCTATCAAACAATTGAAGAAATTATTGGAAAACATTTCCTAATATATAGTAGTAATTTCTTGATAGTGTTTTTTGAGTCCGCATCTCGTAAGGCTTTTCCTAATTATTATTATTTTTTGTAGTATATATTTAATAAAATGTCAACTCTAAATACCCAGATATGACCACAAAATAACGAGTAAAGCTAATTCTTACCTTATAACTTATCATTACTCTTTGTTTTCTATTTTACTACCAAAATCTCTTGAAATACAGTCCCTGTATACTATTATCATTGCTGTACACAATTCTTTTTATTTAGTAATTATTTGTACACATGACAAAGACAGCTCTTATTGCTAGCCTAGCAGAACAATTAGGTGTTTCTAAGAAGTTAGCTTCTGAATTAGTTAATGCTTTCATCGAAACTGTTATCGGTGGTGTTAAGAAATCAGGAGAAGTTAGAGTTCAAGGATTCGGAACTTTCAAAGCTTCAAAAAGAAAAGCTAGAAAAGGTGTTAACCCACAAAATCCTTCTCAAACAATCAACATCCCTGCAATGAAAGTAGTTACTTTCAAAGCTGGATCAGAATTTAAAGGTGCTATCAAGAAATCTTAATTGATGATACCCTATAAAAAAAGCCCGCTTCGGCGGGTTTTTTTTTATGTAAATATATCATTTATTCATTCCTGAAATTCTCCTGTGTTATATATAGATTTTACTTGATTTCCATCGCCAAGACTCATTTCCATAAAATCATTGATATTCAAATCTATTCACTGTTTATGAAGATTGTTTGTAAAAGCTATTATATCCTCTTTTTTTAAGGATCCAACTGCTTTCAAAAAAAACTCATTGGGAATCATCTTACTTTTAGGATAAGATTGTATTTTATATGATTTTACAAAAACTGGATATACTATTGGAGTATCATACCATGTTTGTGCTATTCCCAAAGCTGTTTCATAATTTTTGGTAACATATACACCATTTCCATATTTATTTTTTATATTATGCCTTTTTTCAAAAAAACTTTTTCCTCTATCATCTCATCTAAACATCACCAATGGCTCTCCATGTGCATCAACTACTTTGCTCGTATGTTCACTATCATGCTCCCAGTCCCCAAACCATCTTTTAAAAGCTTTTGTCCTTACTTTGATCCACGTCAATACAGCAATTTTCAAACCATATCTTTGTTTTATCGACACAAAGAGATCACTTTCTTTCTTTTCACCATCTCTCTCTATATATGCTTTTGCATTTTTTATATCCAAAAGCCCTTTTTGTATATTTTTCTCCACAAGATCTTTTATTTCCCCTTGTAATTCAGGAGATATTGATGTTTGTATTTCTTGAAAAATATCATCCTGATCAAATGCTGATAGAATATCCTTTTTTAGATCTACATCTTGCAATCTCTCTCTATATTCATTTCCTGTTTTCGGTTTCTCATTTTCATGCACCAAACCCACATTTCATCATTGTTTTAGATAGTCATGTTTCATAGCCATAGTACTATATTATCTATAAATACTCCTAATTATACTCACTTATCATTATTTTATCAAATTTTCTGTCACTATGTTTTTATTTGATTTTCCACGATAAACTACTATAGTATCTCTGTTTTACATATCTAAACAATAACGATGACGTGATATATCATTTTGGCTGCAATAGGAGGTGGTTTATTGGGGTACTTTATTTTCTACCTCAGGTATCAGCACAAAGACACTATAAATCAACTTAGATCTAATCTTAAAGAAGCAGGAAAAGAAGTAGAATATCTTAGCAATGAACTCGAAGAATACGTTCAACAGAACGCCTTATTAAAACAAAAAACTACAGAATTACTAGAAAAAAATGATGATCTCAATGATGTCGTAGCAGAATTGAGTAAATATTACGTTCATATCAAGAGAGCTGCAGAAAAGAGTTCAGAATTGAGTAAATTTCTCCAAGATCCTAATCCAAATGTAGAAGAAAAAATGCAGCCATTCTTAAATAAAGCGAGAGAAAAAGTAGATGAGGAGAAGAAATTTTTCTA
>CAYQLB010000033.1:0-7764 GCA_964418415.1 uncultured Candidatus Peribacteria bacterium | reverse complement strand
GGAGTCAATCCATGAAGAGGTAGATAAGATAAAAAACTATATGTTGCATAACTCGTCGCTATCTGACATATGGCAGATTAGGGTCGAGTTGTGGTAGGTAAACGGTAATATTTTGTCGTTATTTTTTCTTCGCTACTTTTTTCTTTTCTGGTTCGACTTTGTCCATAAACAGGACGCCATCGAGATGGTCGATCTCGTGTTGGATGATGACTGCGTTGAAATCTTTGTATTTTTGCGTTTGCTTCTTACCTTTGGTATCCATAAATTCTACATGGATTATTTTATGTCTTCTGACCATGCCGGTACAATTCGGTAACGAGATACATGCCTCTTCTCGAAGGATAGTCTCTTTCGATTTATCTACAATCTTGGGATTGATCATGACAGTTGTCCCTAGTAATTTATCTTTTTTTGGTTTTTTTTCTCGTTGGCTGGTTGCGATGACTCTGATATTTTCACCTACTTGCGGGGCCGCCAATCCTACACCTTTATTTTCAAACATTGCCCCCAAAAGTTTATCACAAAATTCAATCAATCCTTCGCTGATTTCTTCTACGTTTTCGGATACATGTCTGAGGATGGGGTTATTCATCCCGGTTTGTACTTTTTTGATGGGGAACTTCATATCTTGATGACTAAATAAAGATGGAATAGACGGGTAGATGGATTAAACGTGACCTGATCAATCTAATCCGTCTTTATCAATAGTTAATGTTATTGTGAATTCAATGTTTTTTCGTGGATTATGGTATAATAAAACCCATAAATGTATAGTATGTTCATTCCCTTGAAAAAGAAGAGCAAATATCTATAAGCTTCCATTGTAACGTATTCAACCACGTAAGAAATCCATTACTTATACCTCTTGTGGAGAGATGGCAGAGTGGTTGAATGCAGCTGCCTTGAAAGCAGCCGATCGGGCAACCGATCCGTGGGTTCAAATCCCACTCTCTCCGCCATTTATCACTTGAACTTTGTATGATTAAATTCAATCGCGTGAACTATTTCAAGTTTGTGCTATCATTGTTTTTCATCGTATTTTTCATCTTTGTGATCGCCAATGCTGATTTGTTTGAAAACAATCAGGAAGAGTTGGCTATCAATTCGAGTTTTATCCAAGGTGATGATGGTATTTCTTACGAAATCAATCTGGACAATATCAATATCGATGTAGATACCAACAATAACGGTATCATCGGATATACGGTCCAAGAATGAGATACATTACTTAAGATTGCAGGCGTTTTTGGAACGACTGTTTCTAGTATACAGACAGAAAATAATCTCAAAAAGGATGAACTAGAGCCAGGTCAAATATTGAAGATTTCCAATAATGTAGATGGTATCCTTTATGCGCTCAAAGGCAAAACAAATGTTGTCGTTTTTGCTAATAAGTATGGACTGAATCTCCAAGATTTGATGACCTTGAATTATATCCAGGACGAAACGGAGATTTTTCAACCGTGACAAGAAATTTATATCAATATTAGCAAAGACAAAGCATACGAACTTTGATTACTAGAGAAACCGAAACCAGAGATTATTCCTAAATCTACGGTTGCCTATAGACCTACTATTAATAAGTCAGGTAAACCTAGTATCAAAACAACCAAAAAAACTACCACCTATATCGCTGATGATGAAGGAGATGCACCAACAGAAAAAAGTACTATTATCTCTAAATGGACCTATACCAAAAAAATCAGCAATGGATTCTATGCAGGATATTGTACATGGTATGCTGCTATCATCAGTCCTAATATCTTCCCATATATAGATGAGACCAAACAAGAGAGACCATTTGGAGGTGATGCAAGAAATCGGTGTGCTAATGCCAAAAAAGCAGGATTTAGAGTTGGAAACAAACCAGCTGTTGGAGCTGTTATCGTTTACAGCAAGTTGAGATCTAGTGCTGGTCACGTAGGAAAGGTTATCAATTATTATCCTGATGATGGTAAAATGATTATTAGAGATATGAACTACCTAGGAAAGTTTATCGTCACGGAACGTCGAGAAAATACAAACAATAGTAAGATCAGCTGTTATATTTATTGAAAGTAGTTT
This sequence comes from uncultured Candidatus Peribacteria bacterium, assembly GCA_964418415.1. Lineage (GTDB taxonomy): Bacteria > Patescibacteriota > Gracilibacteria > Absconditabacterales > Absconditicoccaceae > CAJBLF01. Next base: position 5,700 of record CAYQLB010000033.1, on the reverse strand, counting down.
AAAGCTTAAACCTTGAAGCTGCTGTTTAGTTTAGGTATTGAAAATCAATCATATATTTCTATAAGGGGTCTACTGTCTTAGGATAGTAGATTTCTTTTTATATTCATCATATATTTGTATGAGTTATTTCAATCAAAAAAGGTTGTATTCACCTAGTTTCAATGGTTCTTACAGCTCTTCATGATATGTTTCCTCTGGTGGTAAAAACAAGAAGAAAAAAATTACCTTTCGATTACTTTCTGTTTTTCTTTTTTTTGTAGTAGTCATAGGGTTTCGACTTACCAAAAATGTTCTTGTAGATATGCCGGATGTTACCCAAATCAAGGATATGGTTTTTAGTGAAGCTACGATTATCCAAGATAGAAATGGTGAAATCCTCTATAGAGTCTTTGAAGAAAATAGACAATATGTTGATTTTTCTGGTATTTCTCAACATATGATCAATGCTATTGTTTCTCTTGAGGATCAACGTTATCGAGAACACAATGGTTTGGATACCATGGGTATGGTCAGAGCAGCTGTCAAAGCACTTGTAAGTCCTGGATCAAGAATCCAAGGAGCTTCTACCATTCCTCAACAGCTTGTCAGAAATCTCTTACTTACCAAAGATAGAACTATCGTCAGAAAGATCAAAGAAATTCTCCTAACAAGTAAATTAAGTGGCGTCTTGGAAAAAGTTATTCGCAAAGAACAACCAGGTCTTTCTGCATCAGAACTTCGCAAAGAGATGAAAGCCAAAACACTTGAACTCTATCTCAATTATATTTCATTCTGAAATAATGCCTATGGAATCGAAGCTGCTGCTATGACCTATTTCGGTAAATCGGCGACAGGACTCTCTATCTTAGAATCTTCTATTCTTGCATCTATCCCTAAAGGTCCTACTATGTATAATCCTTATAGAAACAGAGATCTTGTGGTAGGTGAATTTATCGTCAAAGATTCATATGGTAATCCTGTACTTTTCTCTGGTGATGTTCAGACAACTGTTATCCAAAAATTCACCGATATTCTTGCTAGAGCAGATTTCTCCAATAAAAAAAATAACAACGCCGCTATCAAATTTATTGATGGGATATGATCTTTTACTATCAATGTCGGGGGCGCAAACCTTGATGTCCAATACAAAAATGGAAGAAAGGACTTAGCACTCAATAGAATGTACGAAGATGGTCATATCACAGATCAGGAATTTAAAAATGCTATCATAGGCGGTATTACTCTCCAATTCCAAAAAAATAGCTTCCCTATCAAAGCACCACATTTCGTTCAATGGATTATAGAAAGACTTGAAGAAGAATATGGCACCTGAACAATCACCAAATGAGGATTTACCGTTAAAACAACCTTAGATCTCAAAATCCAAGAAGTTGCAGAACAAGCACTTCGTGATAATAGCGCTATTCTTCAAGACAATGGAGCAAATAATAGTGCAATGCTTTATATGGACACAAAAAATGGAGATGTCCTTGCCTATGTAGGATCTATCGATTATTTCAATGAAACAATCAAAGGACAAAACGATATGGTGAGAAGACCAAGACAGACAGGTTCTTCGATCAAACCTCTCGTATACGCTTTAGCATTGGAGAAGCTTCCTCTCACTATAGATACACCTATCTACGATATTCCATTCAAAGTGGGTGCTGATCAGCCAAACAACGCTGATAATAAATTCGAAGGAATACTTCCTATGAAGTATGCTCTTGGACATAGTAGAAATATTCCTGCTGCAAAGACTTTCCTTGCACTCTGATGAGAACCAACCGTGAAACCGTTTCTTAAAAAACTTGGATTAACTTCTATCAACGATAATCGAGAATATGGATATCCATTAGCTCTGGGAGCTGCAGAAGTAACCATGCTTGAATTTGCTAATGCTTATGCTCATCTTACTACTTCGAAACCTGCTATCATAGATCCTATTCTTGAAATAAGAGCAAGAGATGGTTCTCTTCTCTATCAAAAAACAGGTGAACATCTTCAGGATGAAGTTATTAAACCAGGTCTTGTTTCTTTGATTTGGAAAGTACTTTCTGATCCTGCAAATAGGATTCCTGGCTGGGAAAATAAATTCACGGTCTCATGACTCAAATATGCACTCAAGACATGAACGTCCAATGCTAAAACTGATAGAGGAAATCGTGCGAGAGATGGTCGATTGGCAGCATATACTCCTGACAAAGTAATGATGTTCCGAGCGGGAAATGCTGATGGTACACCAATGAATGTTAATGCATTTTGAGGAACTATCCATGCTAATCCGGTTAAAAAAGTATTTTCACGGCTAAAAACCAACAATTATATCACCAATGGAGATATCCCTGAGGTCGATCTTATGGGAGTTTCTCTTTCCAAAATTTCTGGTAAAGCAGCAGGACCAAATACCCCTTCTGAATTTGTCGTAAGTAGTGTGAAATATAAAAATTCTCCAGGCCTTATGGAAGATGATTGAGCGACTCCTATCACCTACGATGCTGCATGTAACGGTGCAGTCAGTCCTTATACCTTTGGTGATAATCTAAAAAACGGCTATCTCATCAAACCGACTACCTTTATGCCAAACGGTATGGATCTTCAAGAGATCACTGATCGACGGAAACAATCTACAGCGTTTATGTCCTGAGGTGTTTCGGTTACCTGAAGCGCTTTCTCTAGTGGAAGGGTATTTTATAACTATATCAATATCTTTGTAGAAATGCCAACTCAAATGTGTCCTGATACTGCAGAGAAACCAGATACTAATATCAAAGTCAATGTAAGTACCCCAAATGCTAATGCTACTATCGGTTCACCATTTACTGTATCATACACTATCACTGCACCAAAAAACATCAGAAGAGTTATCGTGATGCTCAATAAACAACAAGTAGCTGTATTCCAATATCCTTCAGGAAATACTAAGACGGTTACTGATACCAAACAAGTTACTGTTACTGGAACAGGATTTAAAAATAACGAATATACTCTTGATATCGTAGCTTTTGATTTCGCTGGCTTCTCCAATAGTGCGAGTATACCAGTAACGCTTAATTTTAATGCTGCTCCTGAAACTCCAACTCCTCCTGTTGCAGATACATCGGCTCCTACTATTGATACTAATAATCTCAGAGTTACTAAAAATGCTGATGGTACCTATTCTGTTATTCTTCCCTTGAAGGATGTGACTGCAGTAGTTAGTGGAAAAGTGACTAGAAATTGAACGCAATTATATGAATTTAAAAATAGTGTCGCTACTGCGGACTTTCAAATTGATGTGCTCGGTCCTGTTGTGGTAACTGCTGCTGATCCCGCTGGTAATCAATTGAATCAGACGATTGATTTGACTACGTATTTGAAATAATTTTTATTTTTTAATTTCTAAAAAAAGGGGGCATTTGTCCCTCTTTTCTTCTATTGATTTTTTTTGATGCTTTTGTATATGTATGCTATTCGTTTTTCGAATACCCCCGATGACCTAGAGCGTGTTGGCTTGGAAGCAGCCATTCACATAATGAGTGCGTAACAGCTCGTTTTAGCAGGGGGATTTTTTTATTATGTGAAATTATTTATTGAAGAATATTTGATGGATAATTTCCGTTAAGAATTACTATAGGTGTGCTTGCTATGATCGAATCTCACCCACATGATGTGTCGTCGTTTGCTGTACCATCCAATTTGCATGTTCGTGTAAAAATATTTTGTAGATTGATAAAATGTGCATATCCTGTTCCAAGCAAAGTATTTATTTGATCTGTTCTTCCTACGTTTGCTTGAAGTGGTGTATTGAGAAATGTAGTTTTTCCTTGAAGGTGAAGTTTGTGTTCGAATGTAGTGTTTCCGCTTCCGATCATTAGTCCATTGATAACGAAATTTCCTTTGAGATAGAGTCATTGAATAGTTCATAGGGGGTTAGGAAATCCTTCGTTGTTGAATGTTTGGAAGGTGAAAGTTTCAGGCAGATAGAGTATTCATTTATCGATAAAGAGATCTATCGCTGATGAATTTTCTGTCATACTATTTTGTAAATGTACGTTTCCGTTTTTTATGATGATCGTTTTGTTTGCATATTCATTACTTGCAAGATTTATCGTGAGATCTGTATTTTCATAACACGCTACATTTTCAGTATTCATTGATAATGGTAGTATGTTTTTTTGTTTTCCTTGGCAGAGCTCTTGAGCTTTTTGCTTTGCAAAATTGATTACCGTTGATGAATTGATATCACTGCCGTTATAGATGACCGTCTTATTCTGAAAGTTTCCTAACAAAGATATTCTCTCTTTTGCGTCCATTGATTTGGAGAGCCCTACACTTCCCTCTATGATAAGTCTTCGCATGGTTTCCATCGCGTTATTCTCTCATGAAAATTCTGCGCTTCGTCATCAAGTATTTGAGGTGATGAGACTTCATGAATAAGTGAATCCACTATTGATAGAACCACCACTGTTGAGGTATGTTATCAATGATTGGTGTCCTGAAAGTTTTCCTCCTACAAATCATATACCGCCATTACTGTCATAGATATATCCTATAGGAATCTTATTATCGAAATATTGAAAACTTTTTGCAAAATGCGGATCTATCTCGTTTTGTTGATAGTGATATTTTGTTCCTGCGACGAGATATGATTTTGTTGTACCTGACCACGTATAGGTGATAGCTCAAAAAATATTGTATGGACTTGTATTTTCACATGTTGTATACAACCCTCATTCTATCTCTATATCGCTATATCCCAGAAGTGTGAGTGTTTCTTGATCTAACGGTCGTATTCTTTTACCTCTTTGTGAATTAAAATATAATCCCCTCAATTGTTTTGTGCACCCTGTTTTTATTTCGGCACCACTGTTTATTGAAATATTTATTCCTGTTATCGATGTGGATGGTAATCGAAAAATACTTCCTACGAAGTCGTTGCCTGGTGCCATGAAATGTACCAGAGAAAATTTATTTTCTAAAGAATAGAGATTGATATCAGGAAAATTGAGAACAACGTTCGCTTGACTGATAGCGTAAATTGCTCCTAAGACTATTCATAAGGTAATAACCAGCTTTTTGTGCATTTTATACTTATAACATAAAAGCTACTATAAGTATACTCAAAATATCTCTTTTTGTCAATTTTCCGAAATACATTGATATATCAAAAAACATCATTATTGACAGATATGGACACTGTCTCGTTGAGCATTTTTTTCTGCATGCAATACCTAATATTCATAACATAATGCTGATCACTCTCGCGTTGTTTTTCAAAAATCCCTTTTCTTTCTGAATATATTGGATTGACTTTTTTTGTGAAATCTTTGTACCCGTGGTACGTTTTCGTGAGTTTGGATACATTTCACCTATACTAAAAATATCAATAAAAAAGTATAAAAAAGTCTTGCAATGACTGCATATTTTCCTATAAAGAACTCCGCACGAATTTTTTTTACACAAAAAAAAGCGTGACGATGATGTGGTATTTAACAATAGTATAGTATATTACGTTTATAAAGAAAACAATAAATCTTTTTAAAGGCTAAGAATGAATGCCTTGGGTAAAAAGGTGGATGAAGGACGTGATTGGCTGCGAAAAGCTTCGGTGAGGTGCCAATACCCGCTTGTAACCGGAGATCTCCGAATGGGGCAACCTATCCTGTATACCAGGATGTCAAAGAACCACAACCGTGTGAAGTGAAATATCTCAGTAGCACGAGGAAAAGAAATCGTAAT
>CAYQLB010000032.1:0-7921 GCA_964418415.1 uncultured Candidatus Peribacteria bacterium | reverse complement strand
GGTTTTTAGTATTTTCGCTTGAATTTTCAACCACATTACTCATAAATCATTGATGGTCTATAATAATCCATAAAGAAACATATCCACCACTATCAACTATTCACTATTCACTGAACATGGAATATATACACACACTACTCAGAAGATACCCGAACCGCATCAAATACGGAATATTGATTCTGGATCTTTTTGCGATGATGTTTGCTATCAAAACGTATGTTAATTACGTTTCTATCGAAACAGCTATCGAAGAGGCAAATATCCAACAACGAATCAAAAGTGATGAATTAGCATTCACTCAAAACTTTCTTATCCCCTATGAACAGTCAGAATACGCAAAATATTTTCTCGAACATGAAAACAATATGCTTCTCAGTGATGAATATATTGTAAAATTTGAAGAAATGTATCAAAAACAAGAAATACATACAGGAACAAACATCCTTTCTCTTGGTTCTGAAGAGGATACTATCACTACCCCAAAAGAATCCTGGAAAAAATTCTTCATAGACAAGTTCAATAGAAAATAGTTGAATTAGAAGCTTGGATACTTACACTAATAGACGTTTAGCACTTTAAAAAATTAAAAAACAAAGTCTAGTATTTTACCATTTTACTCATTAAAACACAATCATGAAAAAAATCATTACCACATTGATTATTATCTCACTTTCCCTTTTTGTGCTCTCAGGATGCGGAAGTCAGGATAAGGTTAAAGTAGGAGATCTTATCTCTATTACTTATACAGCAACCTATTCTGATGGTACAATGTTCGATCAAAATTCTGCCCAAGCACCACTGATGTTTGTCGTAGGATCAGGACAGGTTATTCAAGGATTGGAAGAAGGTATACTTGGTATGAAAGTAGGCAAAACAAGAACCATTACTATCACACCAGACAAATGATTTGGTAAACTCTATCAAGAAGCGAATATCCAAAAAGTAGGTAAACTTATCTTTGATAAAATAGGTATCGTTCCTGAAAAATGAAAAATGCAAAAACTCGATACTATAGAGTGATTTATTAGAGGATTTGAAACTGATACAAGTGGCAACGAGATTGTTCTCTTCGATATCAATCCGAGACAAACCTGGGATACACTAAAATATAAGGTCACTATCCTTGCTATAGAACAGAAATAAACAATTAGTGCTAAGTTATAAGTTCTAAATTTTAAGTGAAAGACTTGTCTTTCTATGAACCATCGTAATCTACGATAGTTTATACTACAACAAATTCCGACACCTAACACTTAACATTTAACACTCAAAACAAGGTTTAATTATTTATTCGTCGTATGCAGCTCTTCAAGAGAGTCTTATTATCACTATTCCCTGACGAAATAGTAGCTCAGACCATAAATCCTGCAAGCATGTTTATTTCGTTCATCTCTACCAAAGAGTTTTTTTCTGTAATCAATAGAAAGATTGTAGAAAATTACAAACTAAATCTTTTTGATGTGACGATGGACCCTTTTGAATTCAAAATAGGATTTGGCGACCAAACCCCTATCAAACCCAAAGATATTGATACTTATTATAGCTACTGCGCTACTGCAAATCTGAATGGTTATAGATTCTTTTCCCCGGCTAATATCTCAAACAATCTTTCACTGGTCGTAGCTTTGTATATCAAAAATATCTTCAGAAATTATCCACCGGAATATTACCTTAATTTTCTCTATACTGTTTTCTTACTAAGTTTTGTTTTCCTTGCAAGATTGAAGATATTCCCCTACAAAGATAGAGAAAAAAATTATAACCGATTTGTAGAAATATTATTTTCTTTTTATGAATTCGTTTTTCAACAAACAGGAAAAAAAATTGATCCTACTATCATCAAAGCACTCAAAAAAGAATTGTTAAATCAGATAGAAGTATTTTTTATGCTTTTTGCTGTCTATAAGAATTTCAATACTATTTTTATTCATCCAAACGTAACCGACAAAGATATTTATTCGCGGTTATTTTACGATGAGCTCAAATGAGATACAAAGAATATCTATACTGAATTCATAACAAACTACAAAGAATATACCAATAAAAAACATTTCTCGGCTATAGAGACAAAAATTATGCAATCTATTCTCCCTGCCGATATTTTATTGAGATATCTCTTTATAGATTCAGATATGTTTCTTATCACTGATACCGTGATTGCAAAAATATTTGATAAAAAGATCCTAGATACCTTTATCAAAAGTTTCCGTATCAATGAAGACCAACTCGAAAATTTTTTACTTTATATCACTGACTACAGAAATTTCAAAAAAAATTTTTTCTCTGGTGTCCAAAAATATATGATAACGACCTTTAGAGAACAAGATAAAACATCACCAATTAAGGAAGATCTCGATGATTTTATGTCCTCTATCTGAGAGGATGTAGAAAATATTGAAAGTTTCAAAATCCCAGAAAGAATAAAAAAGGAATCTAAAATGATGGAGAAAATTTTGAATTTTTACATCACTCTCATCTGATGATCACGAGTCTCTAGAGGAGATAGTTTTTTTCTGAGACTTTTTAGAAAACCCATCATCCAATGACTCCACATTCCAGAAGATCAACTAGATGAAAAAAACTATACGCTCTTGTATTATGGAGGGCTCTTGTATCAATACGGCAAGAATGTATTCTTCTATAAACATACTGCAGAGAATGTTAGGGCTGGTAAACAAAAATTTACTCTTCCCCACAAAACGAATATCAAAAACATTTATTCCAATATAGCACTATTGAAATCATTCGATGAGACATTCATAGCCACTATATTACAAGATATTAATCCAAAAGATATTAGACTCTATATCAAAAACAAAAAGATTATCGAGCTTTTTAAAGGCCTTATTGGAGATGAAATCTCCTCGCTGGTGAAGTGATCTCACCTCCAATTTATAGAATCCGCTTATATGGATATAGCAAAAAATTTAAGCCATAACAATTTTATCAAAACACTTAAACAGAGATTGAATGAACAAGATATCTATCATATCAAAGAAAATATCTATAATTTAGATTTTCGAGTCAGTAAAAGATTTTTCAGAATATTAATAGAAAGGAATGTATTACTTAGGAAAGAATATTCTGATTTAGCAATTCTCTGAATCTTTGCTACACTCAGAGAGACTTTTTTTGGTTTACTTATCTATCTCACTTATCTCAACAATGAAATATTCGCCAAAAAAAATCCTATCGATATCAGTTTACTCATAAAACTTTATGTTCAAGATATTCTAAATATAGATGAATATTATCATCATACCATAACAACTATCATACAAGATCTTCAAGCTGATTTTAATGAAATCATCAGACATCGAATAGAAATTGATGATAATAAAGATTATCTCAAAATAGGTGCTGATAATTGGATCCATTTTATATGAAACAAAACACTTGAAGACATTAGGAAAAAAATTATCAGTGAAGATATTATTCGATTCAAAGGATTCCTCAAAAACATAACGTATTATAATAAGAGATTCCTTATGCCACAATAGACTCAATTACCGAATTACGAATTAAGAAATCTGAAATCCGCAATGTGTAATTATTTAATTTGTTAATCTTATAGAAAGAAATGAAGTGTCCAAAATGTCAGAGTATGGAGACCAAAGTCATCGATTCAAGAGTCATCGAAGATGGTCAAAGCATCAGAAGAAGAAGAGAATGTGAATACTGCCAACATAGGTTCACTACATTCGAAAGAAAATGATTTACAGAACTTGTTGTCATCAAAAAGGATTGAAGCAAAGAGATGTACGATAGACAAAAGCTCAAAAAAGCATTACTTTTGGCCTTTGCAAAAAGGGAAATAGATAGAGAACAGATAGAGAATATGATCAATAATTTGGAAGCAGAATGGTCTATCGATAAAAATGAAATCACATCCAAAGAGATCGGTGATGATGTTTTGAGAGCATTAAAAAAAGTAGACCCTGTAGTCTACGTCAGATTCGCTTCAGTATATAAATCTTTTGACAACCTCAAAGACTTCAAGAGATTTATCGATTAACACTCTTGTTTAGTACATTCATCCAAGGAGAAGACTGTTGGCGCTATGGATAAAGCGCCTAAGAACGTTTCTAGTCATTTGTGACTTATCATAACAGTAGCCGTATTGATATTGGGGTATCGTCAGACACGCTCAGCATTCCAAATATCTTGATCAATAAATACCTGAATATCTTTTGCATATATTAATCAAAACAACGAAACACTTCCTGGTGTGAGATGAAGCTCTTGTTCTAATTCTTCTGGAGATCAGAATAACAATTCCTTGAGCCCAAATTTTCTGCCAAAATCCTTGAGAGGGAGTCTTTTGTGGGCCTCTATACATACAAGATAGAAAGCATTTTTTTTATCTTTGAGAAAAAGATTTTTGACATGCATTCATGCAATATTTGGAAACACTCTATCTGCAGCATCTACCGTAAACACCGCTTCGTGCTCATACGGAGTATATGCAATATGGTGGATTTTAAAAAATTGTAATAACTTCTGATCCATTTCTCTAATAATGTAATAATTATTCTACGAACTCTTTGAAATTAGTGAAATCTATTTCTTCTCTGGTCTGATGAAGATCAAAAAAGGTAAATTCTTGTATTTCTGGCGTATGCGCTATACAACAATCCTTGATTACCGTGATAGCAAATTCCCTATCATATGCATCCTGAATAAAACTTCTGACACAAAGATTGGTAAGAATTCCACACGTAATAACCGTTTTGATCCCATTCAGCTCTTGGTCCAATGAAGTATTATAAAATGGACTGATTTTGTTCTTAATAATAACAGTATCAGATTCTTGATATCAAAGTTCTGGGATGAATTGAGTTTCAGGACCGAATGCATTGAGAGAATCTCTCTCTCTATGTTTTGTCCAAATAATTTTATATCCCCTTGCTCTACAATGATCAATCAGATATTTTACCTTAGCTATAGTCTCTAAGACATCACCAACATAATACTCACTTTCTGGATCGAGCCATTCTTTTTGAAAATCAATAAGCACCAAAGCAGTCTCTGTCATAGTAATTATGAATGTATAAAAAAAAATAGGAGTGATCAAACTATAGTGATTTTTATATATTTTTCAAAGCAAAAAGAGTACGGAAATTCCGTAGCTCTTTCATGGTCTTATTGTTCCGATATACTCTCTGTTGCTTTTGACGAAAAAGAAACTAGAGACAGTACCTTGGGACGAGTCCATTGATCATCAGTATCACACTGATTCAATAAATCCCGAATTACCGAAATAGCATTATATTCACTATTTCCACATCGGCACACATCGAAATTAAAAATACTTTTTCCTTCCCACATCAAACTTCTCCCATCTTTATCCAACGATTTTCTACAAATGGAAACGGAAACAACTTCACCCTTCTTTAGTTTTTCTATGAGTTCAAGGGTTACCGACTCATCCTCAATGTTAATGAGGTTTTTTACTTTTTCTACTTTTAACATACCATAGTTTTTTTGTTTGTTATTTTAACCAAAAAAATAGCCAGTTGATATACTAGATATTTAGCTTCACAATTCAAGGTATTCTATCTATGCTTACTATATTTTACCAGCTTTACCACTCATCGAATGATCGCTATAAGTAAAATAATCATTCCTCCAAGAAACGCTCCGATAATACTCCAGTATATCAAATATCGTGGTTTTTCGAAAAATTGCATTTTGAGTACTGGCATTGTTTTGTAAACAGAGATAGTTTCTTTTAGCGTAAAACGTTCTATTTTTCCTATAGCGAGAGCATATTTTCCCTGATTATTATCATTGGATACTCTAAGCGTATATGTTCCTGAACCTACATCTTTTTCTAAAGTTGGTCCCATAAGATAGGCATCTCCTCAGAATGGCTCAAAAAAGGGTATCCGTTCAAATTTCTTTCCATCTAATCTCGTATATACTGCACTATCTCCCTCTTGAATATCTACAAAAAAATCTTTCCTCTGTCCTTCCTGATCAGGAACAACGATATTTACATACAAGAAAAATCACGTATCAGCAACAATCTGATAGATATCTTCTTGTCAAGACAGTATACCATAGAATGCTTGTGATATTTCAGGATTCTGTACTTGAATACTCTCTCCTGTTGGTTGTTTGAAAACCAATCTCGGCTGATGAGCAAAGGTAAATCCGAAGAACAATAGAATGAAAAAAGGAAGAAAAGATCTTTTCATATATAAAATAAATAAATAAAATTATGCCAATTCTTTTATATATTGCTGAAACAAATGTCCCTTTTCTTCAAAATTTTTTCGGAGTGTATAGCTCGGTGAAGCTGTAGAGAGTAAGCATATTTTACCATTCTTGGTGAATTTGTAAGCGAATTTCACTGCTTCTTTCATATCGTCGGTCTGAAATATTCTTGCATATACCATATCCTTTCCTCTAGGTAACTCTTCATCTTTGATCGCTTCAGCGATTCTCTTACCAGAATCAGGGAAAAGAACAACATTTCTGATACCGTATTCATGAATACAGGCAACAAGATCATCAAACACATATCCCCTGTCTGTACCACCCAAGAAAATAGTATCGATTTCTCTGCCAAATGTTTGAATGGCTTGTATCGTACTTTCTGGTGTTGTAGAAATAGCATCATCTATCCAAACAATACCTCAATAATTGCCGATATTTTCCATCCTATGAGGTAATCCATGAAACTCTTGTAGTGTTTTTTTAAGTATGTTTGGATCTATATTCATAATATCACAGATACCGAGTACTGCACAGATATTCATTCTGTTATGTTCGCCTTGAATGATAATACCCTCATCATCAAAAACCTTCTTTTTTTTGAGAAAAAACATTTTTTTATTGTATCTATATTCTCCTTGATGCCCAAAGGTACCGATATGAAGTTCTTGGATATCTTCATTGGTAAAATCGTTCTTTTCAATAACTTCATCTCTCACAAGATTATATTCACTCCCTATCAAAAGTTGTATCTTCGCATTTTTATAGTTTTCAAATCCATCATGCCAATCGATATGATCGGAATAAATATTGAGTAGAACACTGATGTAATTATTTTTTTTGAGTCACTCCAACATATAACTTGAAATCTCAAATACTGCGTATTCTTCTTTTTGAGATTCGGGAATTTGGATATCCAAATAATTTAAGACTGGATTTCCTATATTACCTATGAGCTGTACATTTTTTTTAGCATGCTTCAATGTTTCATAGATCAATGTACTCGTCGTAGATTTGCCTTTGGTTCATGAAATAGCTATGATCTTTCCCTGATAATGATCAAAGAATATCTGAGCTTGGGATGTTATTTTTTTTCTATATGGATATATTTTACTATGATACATAGAGATACCCGGCGTCTTGATGATAACGTCGAATATCTTGAGATTATCGAGATAATTATCTCAGAACATGAGATTAAACTCTGGCTCTATATTAAAAGTCTGACTGAGATATTCAAAATTAGCCGCTAATCATTCTATTTTTTTTGCACCATCAAGAATAGTAATATTCCTCGTCGGAACACCGATTTTTAGGAGAAATTGCAAAGAGGATTTTCCCTCTCTTCCATATCAGAGAATAGCTATTTTCTTATTATGAAATTCTTGAAAATGCATCATATATCGCAGTAATGATATAAGATTTTCTTACTCTGAGCATATTCATTTGATGACAAAATACAATGAGATCATCTTTTATCTTATATAATAAAAAAAGTGGTGAATATCACCACCTTCCCATTCATACCTTCGCCTTATCTGGCATGTTTACGTTCCATCTTTTTGATGGACGATAGTTTGTACCAGAGATCAACTGCAAGATAGCCTGCATACATCATAGCTCCTGCAATCAGTACCATCATAGAATAAAATACCAAATATTCCAATTCCATATTGATCCGTATTAAATTATTTCTTTCATT
>CAYQLB010000031.1:0-10135 GCA_964418415.1 uncultured Candidatus Peribacteria bacterium | reverse complement strand
AATGTTTTGATAGGAACGGAAATAAGTGTCATATTTGGTAGTATTACTTGTCTAAAATCTAGTGTTCTGATAATCGTATATCTGATAGTTATTTCTTCTATCCTTCCGAAATACACTTGATCAGCGTTTATCTCTACAATATCTCAAAGCTTAAATTCTTTGGTATAGAGAATCATGATACCTGCAACCATATTTCAAAGGATTTCTTTGAATGCTAATCATACTCCAAATGAGATACCTCACACGATAAGTCCTACATTGAATCCTACCATTTCGAATCCTATAAAGAAAGAAAAGATAACAAGAACATAGAAAATAATATCACCCATAAGTTTGGCTATTTTTTCTGCTTGTTTGTTTTTTTCATCAGCATTTTTTACTATGTTTCTTCTGACCATTCTTGCGATAAATTTGGAGATCAGTAAAAGAAACATGATAACTGCTATAGCTCCAACTATTTTTAATCCATATGATACAATCGCGCTATCCATGAAGTTTTGAAGTGCTGTAGGTTCTGGTGTTTGTGGTGTCATTAGGTAATATATGAACATATAAAACTACTTAAAGTATACTCCTGAACTTTGATTTTTTCAAATCAACCCGCTAAAATCGTCTAAAATTTTCGCCTAATACCTCAAAAAGTTATATAATATGGGTTATTGCATTGAAAAGCCATTTAAATTTCATACCATAGCTTGTGCATAGATTTCACCGACTGTTTTTGAAATCATAAATTACTTCACTTATGTTCGTACTTTATGTATCAAAAATCGTCGATATAATTTCGACATCACCTCGCAATATTGCGACGGTTGTGTCTCGAATATTTTACCTTGCTTACTAATTCCAATGAATTTCAAAAACAATGCAGTACCTCCTTCCAAGAAACCCTTGTTTACTTGATATGGTAATGAATATACGATGCAACAAGCTCCAAGAAGATCGGTATCATTACTTACTCTCTTTGTTGTTATTATCTGTACCTTTACTTTAGCGGTTTTGTTGATTAAAAACTTTGATACTATCACCACTCGGTTTTCTTCTTCGGTAGAAACTACGTGATTTTCTATTGGCCAAGAAGTCTCTTTGTCGGGCATTATTCAGAATGATGGAGATTTGATTATCTATACTCATACCCTTACCACCGCTGATACTACCATTCTTGGTTTGAAAAGTAGGACTTTGGATTTGAATGTATATACATGAATCATTGATATCCAGGGTGTTGTAGAAAAAGAATATAATGATATGTTTATTATCGAAGTATCTTTTGTTTCTTGAGCATTGGCAAATACATGAATGACTTGAGCTATACTTGGATCGGGAAGTGGGATGTATATTCCTCAAGCTGGTATTTATTTGCCTGCAGAATTTGGTCAGAGTTATACGCTATTAAATAATGGAGAGGGGTGAGAATTACGTGTCCAACATATCTCTAGCAATCAGACGGTGACTATTTCCTATTTTGCGTGTAAGAAAACTGACCCCAACAAAAATTGTTCTCAACTTAAACAAAACATCTGATCAAGTGCTGAAAAAACATTTTCTACTTCATATGGTATGACCGTCTATAAATTGGAGGGCGTAACTTCACGATTTTTTGCTAATGGAGAAAATTATGGATACTTTATCAATGATGTTTCTGAACAAGAAGTGATGGATGTCGTCCATGCATTTATTATTCCCAATGAGTATTATATTCAAAATGTTTTATTATCAAAAGTTCAAACCTTATGTTCTGATGGAACAACATCACTTATGCAGGTAAGTTCTTTTAAACTTGGTATGGATCTTAATGGACTAGTTCTTACTCTTGAATGACCTACAACTGATGGGTCTGCTGCTTGTAAGTTGTTTGTAGATCCTTCGCAAGCCGCTGGTGGTACAAAAATTAGCTATATTTCTAATACTCCTACATCACCATCCACGACAACAACTACATCAACTATTTCTGACTTAGATAGCTCGGTAAAACAATTTCCTATAAACTTAGAAAAATCGATAACCTTTACTTCAAATAGAGGATATTCTATTGTGTTTCCTTCTAGTAATATTACCTACGAATCTTTGAATGTCGATGAAGGTCTTGATTTGCCTGGTGTACGTTGTTCAGCGCAAATGGATATTACTAAATTTGCTGACAAAGCAACATTGCATGATACTCCTATGGTTAGGATCTTTACCTGTACTATCAAAGGTACACTAAATAATCTTGGTAATAGTATTATTCAAAAAACTGCAGCGAATGGTATGCAATTCCTTATTCAAATAATGGATGCAGCATGGATGGATTTCGCGACTAATATACAGATCAACTAATCATTTTTTTTTCGACCTCCAGAGAGAAATCCTATCTTTTTGTATAATTCTTTGCTATCGCTCGAAAAGACTATAACGAAAAAAATCCGCTCTTCAGCGGATTTTTCTGCTTGCTTGTTTACTTTTGTTATTTATTGAACCATTGCTTAATTACTTCTTCGGCTGGTTTGTTGCGGAAGGTTGATCCAATCGATATCTTAGGTTTTACTTGTGGGTCCATTGCGTCATCTCGAGCAAAACTTGCTACATTAATACGTTCGATATTATTTGCTTTTGCTAGTGCTTTGAAGAATGTATTGAAAACGTCTGCTTGGTATCCAAAATCAGCTTCAGTATTTTTTACTATATCACTCTTGTAATCTAACACTTCTAAACTTCCTTTCTTCATCGAATCTTTATAGCTGGATGGTGCAAAGAATATTGATAATTGTATTCACTTCTTGCCTGCAATACTATTTAGCTCATTGATATATGCTTTGATAGCTGTTCTTGTTTCCATACTGTGAAATTTTTGCATCAGATCATAGATGCGCATCTCTACGATATCGGCATTCTTATAAAAATCATATTTCGTTCGGTTTTCATTACCATCTCTATTTTCAAAGAATCCATAACGTGACACTTCTACATATATTTCTCCCGTGAATACTTTGCGTAATTGAGTAATTAATTCTTTTTGTAATTCATTTGCCAATGTTTCATGTCCTCAGAATTTAGGTTCCATTCGGGTAGGGGAGATGCTCATAATATCGACGCCGGCTTTTTGATAGAGTATTCATTTTTGTACCATTCTTGCCGTCCATTTTGCAAAATAATCTCTAACCCATTCTTCTGAATGGCTTGCATTGAATTTTTCAAAATCTTCTACGACACTATTTTGTATGTTTCATCAAATACCTTTCAGAATATATTTTCCTATATTTACAAATGCCATATTATGTTTGATACCCAATTTCAATCAGCGACTATGTGCTGCTTTCGTAAGTTTTTTTAGTTCCTTTTCTGATATGGATTGATCACGCATATCGTTCCAAAAAGTTTCGTCAGCTATTCTATAGTTTGTTGTTGTATAATCTGATCCTTTATCAAATAGTGCACGATGAAAATCATGAACATAGACTTCTTGAGCTCCCAAATCCTTTACACGATCAAATGATTTTTCTATATTCTTTCTTGTATCTTCGAACATGGACATGTTATAATTGCGTCATCGAGTATCTACCATATTTACTGCTTTTATTTGTGAAAGTTTATTAGCTTCATTTTTTACAGCAAATTGATTTCTTACAAATCATTGATTGCACCGAGGTGGCATAGGCCATGGACCTTGCGGAGGACAGATATTGAATATAAACATGGTACCTGATCCTAGCAAAAAGACCCCAATAATGATTACTAACGTCTTGATGATTTTTTTGCGCATGGAATATAAATAAAGGATAAATATCGTATATCTATCTATTTTCTTAATAAAAAAAAGAGAGATTACTCTCCCTTTTTTGGTGTCTATATTATGCAGCCATTTTGCTTGGAGCAGAATGCTCAGCGATTTTTTCTTCATAAACAGTTGGTGGATTAACTCCTACGATTCTCTCTACTACTTGTCCATCTTTGATAAAATAGACCACGGGAATAGAAGAAACTTGGAATGCTCCTGCAAGATCCTGCTGTTCTTCTACATTTACTTTCGCTATTTTTACATCAGTATGTTTTTCTGCTAATTGATCAATAACGGGTCATAGCATTCTACATGGTCCGCATCGTGATGCTCGAAAATCCACCACGGAAAGTCCTTTATGCTCTAAAATTTCTTTTTTGAATTGATCTTTTGATTCAATGTGAATTACGCTCATTTTACTTTAATTATAAATTAAAAATTAAGAATTAATAATGTTGGTATTTGTTTTTTAATGAATTATTGTTGTTGTAAATAATGTTGTGCTTCAAGAGCGGCCATACATCAGCTTGCTGCAGACGTGATAGCTTGTCTGTATTTTTTGTCTGCTACATCGCCAGCCGCGAAAACTCCTTCGACATTGGTTGCTGTGTGTACAGGCATATATTTCGTGATGATGTATCCTTCTGTATCGAGTGTAATCTGTCCGTCGAGAAAGTCTGTATTTGGTTTATGTCCGATAGCGTAGAATAATCCTCAGCATTCTATTATTGATTCTTCTTGGGTTTGATTGTTGATGACTTTGAGTCCGGTGAGGAGATTACCATCACCGAGTGCCTCTTTTGCTTCGGTAAATCGTTTGAACTCTATTTTATCGTTTGCTTTTGCTCTCTCTTGCATTACTTCCGATGCTCTCAATTTATCGCTTCTGACGAGTACAATTACTTTTGATGCAAAATGCGTCAAATGGATAGCTTCTTCCATGGCAACATCTCATCCACCGATGACGATCAATACTTTATTTTTGAAAATCGGCAGGGCTCATTCACAGACTGCACAAGCAGAAATACCCTTTTGTCGATATTCTTTTTCCCCGGTAATTCCCAAACGTTTTGCTATCGCTCCGGTTGCTATGATGATAGATTTTGCTTCATAGACCTCATTTCCGCTATAGACTTTCAATGGTTTTCCGCTGAAATCTACTTTGTCTATCGTTTTGGTTTCTATCCTTGTCCCTACATTGATTGCTTGTTCTCTCATATTCATCATGAGATCGAATCATTGGATACCATTTGGGAAGCCAGGAAAATTTTCGACTTTGGTTGTGGTGGTCAGCTGTCCTCCTGCGACAACGCCTCCTGCCATAAATCCTTCGAAGAGTAGAGGATTGAGATTAGCTCTGGCTGCATATATGGCTGCGGTATGTCCTGCAGGACCTGAACCTATAATGATAATATTTTCCATAATGAACATTGAAATGCTAAAATGCTACATTGATAAAATGAAATCAAGGTAAAAGAGTATGTATTTATTTTTTATTTTTTTTCAATCGAATAGCTGATAAAATTCCCCAATATTCTCAAAATTACATAAAATTTATATTGTATCACAAAAAAAAGACTTGTAAATAGTTTTAAAATCCCTATATAGGCCCAACAAAACTAAAAATATATGTCTATGAGTTCGACTAAAAGTATTTTGATTGTCGATGATAATTTTGATGATCGACAATTAATTTCTCTTCTGTTTAAGAAGAGCCAATTCTGTTTTATCCCTACCTTTGTGTCTTCTTTGACGGAAGCACGAAAACTTCTTCAGGAAGAACGTTTCGATGTTATTACATTGGATGGTATGATTCCTGACCTTGTTCATGGTGGTTTGGGACGTTCATTGATCCCTGTTATTCGAAATTCACGATCATCAGCATCCATTGTTATTATGATTTGTGGAGAACGTTCAGAGGCTGAAAAAGGAAAGAATGATGGTGCAGACTTTGCTTTCACCAAAGACATTTTGACTAAACCGGTCAGGTTTGATGAAACATTTGCTCTCATTCCCGCAAAGGTAAGAACACCACAATGATTTGATGAATATTTCATCAAAAAGAATCTGCAGAATTCCTGTAGATTTTTTTTTGACAATGGAAACTATTTAACTATACTACTGATGTATCGTGCGTGATGTATGAAGGATATATTATATAATTACATAGTTCTTGTATATTTAATCTTATATTTTGAATCAGAAAATTTTTTATCAAAAATTTTGTCATGAAAGTTGTCTATCCGAAAAATATCAAAAGAGGTTTACTTGCTGGTATGACCTTTAGTGTTGGTCCATTGACTATCAATGTTGTCCAGATGTTTATCTTAGCACTTTGAGTCGCGCTTGCATTGGCAGCATTCAATGGATTTTCTCAATCCGGTTCCAAAGCTGTCGGTATACTTTTTGCAATAATCATTATCGTTATCTTTATTATTATAGCATTTTTCAAGGTTTCCGAACTTTGACTTGTTGCCTATATTGCGAAACTTATTAGAAATAGTTTTTTTGATGCGAAAAAAAAATATCAAACAAATTATGATAGGAATAATCCTCTTGATATTATTGTTCAAGAATCCAAAACCAAAGAAGAAAAACAGGTGATAGAACAGAAAGCAAATACCTTTGATAAACAGATACTTACGGATATAGAAAAGAAGTGATTGATTTAATTCGTAGAGGTGTATATGTCTTTTTCTTTTGATTGATTACGAATATTCTTAGCATTGCTCGCACTCTGTTGCGTGCTTTTCTTTTTTAATCGAAGACCTAAATTTCTTGTTCCTTTTAGGTATCTTAAACAGAGGAGTTGGTGGATATACAATATACTATCGCGGTTACTTATTATTTCTGTACTTCTGCTTCCGTTGCGTATCTCTATTGTCAGCGATAGACAGGTGGTCGCTCAAAAAAATCTTCCTATTCAAATTATTCTTGATGTCTCGCTTTCCATGGCTGCCAATGATATCCAACCAAGTAGATTTGTAGCTGCAAAAGCAGCATTAATCTCTCTTATAGAACATATGGATGGATATTATATCTCTTTGATTACTTTTTCGTGAAAACCATTTGTCTCTATACCTTTTTCCTCTTCATCTTCAGCGATTATTGCTAAATTACAACATATGAATCTCGGCGATTTTCCTCCGGTTAAGGAATTTCTGGGTACAGCGCTTGGTGATGCATTACTTCTTGGTGTGAGTAATCTTCAGCAATTTTCTCATAATGATACATATAAACCAGGTATTGTTATTCTTATTACTGATGGTGATTCCAATATAGGTTTTGATCCTACGCAAGTAATTTCCTATTATCAGAAAACACAAGTTCCGCTTTTTATCCTTTGAGTTGGTCAAGAAAATTTTCTTATCGGTCGTGATAGTCGAAATGATGAAGTAACTACTGATATTAATATTGCACTCCAGCAGCAACTTGCCCAACAGGCATGAGGAAAATTTTATAGGGTCCTTTCGTGAACTTCTTTCGAATATTTTTTTGATGAACTTTCCCAAAATATTGTAACGCAACAACAACAGAAAATTCAAAACACTTTTTGGGAACTTAATAATTATCTGATATACTTCATTGTTGTGTCGCTTCTTGGAAATATGGTATACAGACTTTTCCTTCTTCTTCGTTATGGTAAAATATCCTAATAACAATTTGAAAAAAAAATAATTTTCTATATACTTGATCTGTATTTATTATTTCGTCTATCCTATGAAAAAACTTATTATTCTTTTTCTGTCTTTGTATACTCTTCTTCCTGTATTTGGATTAGCTGCTAATGATGATCGAGGAAAATATGGTGGAGATCCACTTCAGATTCTCGATACTGTTGTCGAAGAAGCTAATGATGAATACAAAATACAGCAGACAGCGCTTGATCAAGCAACGGATAAACAGTGAGCATATGCTAGTCAATATAAAATAGCTAATACCTTGGATCGGTTTAGAAATAACATCAACCCTTATCTTCAACGAGCTGTCTATATATGACTTTCTGCTGCTGTTGTCTTACTCATTTATAATGGACTGTTGATGGTTACCAATGCTGCCCATAAAGAAGGAGAAACTGCTAAAATCAAAAAGAATATTATGAATATTGTCATCTGAGTTGTTATACTCACCTGATTCTATTTTATTATCAAACTTACGGTCTCTATTATCAATTCTATTTTTTGAGGATATGGAGGAGATACGTGATTCTAATTTTTACTTTTCAATTTCTAACTTTCAAACATGAAGTTCATCAAGAAAGCGATACTTGCGTTTACATTAGTTATTATTGGCTGAGGAGCTGCGTTTGCTGCTGCGCCGTCATTCAATGATAATTTTGCTAATTATCTTACGGATGATACTCCAGATAAGTACGGAAGGGTAGAAACGGTTTTCAGTATTTGTATAGATAGGAATATTTCGTTGATGGAAAATATCAAAAATCTCTT
This sequence comes from uncultured Candidatus Peribacteria bacterium, assembly GCA_964418415.1. Classification (GTDB taxonomy): domain Bacteria; phylum Patescibacteriota; class Gracilibacteria; order Absconditabacterales; family Absconditicoccaceae; genus CAJBLF01. The sequence continues at coordinate 1,930 of CAYQLB010000031.1, read as the reverse complement.
TTATCCGAACGCAACAGCAGTCGATGCTTGTTGATCTAATTCACAATGATGACAACTTTGGATTATTATTAGAGCTTTAGGATTTATTATCCTCTTCATCTTTTTGGTTGTCACGGGAATTAATTTTATTATGAATGCTAAAGAACCTGATGGTGCAAAAAAAGCATTTTCAAGTCTTATTTATATTCTTTATTGAGCATTTCTTATTTTTTGAGTGACGTGGATATTGGGTACCGTCCTTAATATCTGATGAATCAAAGGAAGTGGAGAACTCGTGAGTAGTCTTCAGAATAAATTATTTCTCCAGATATTGTCGTTTTTCAAAGTACTCGCCTTCTTTGCTGCTATCGTTATGTTAGTCGTCACTGGTTTCAGAATGATGTCAGCAATGGATAAGTCAGATAAAGTGAAAACTGCTCAAAAAGGCGCTATCAATGTCATAATCGCGTTGGTGTTCATTAAAATTATTGATTATCTCTTCTATATTGCTCAGACTCCTGCGTTTGGTGCTAAGGCAGCTGATATGATTGTCAATGTTGCTATTACTTTGGGATGGGTTCTTGGAGCGCTTTTTGTACTTGCTTTGTTTTATGCAGGATACCTCCTTATTACGTCTTCCTGAAAAGAAGAAGCTATGAAAAAAGCAAGAAGTGTTATTATTAATATTTTTGTCATTTCGCTGGTGATTTTCCTTTTCTTGCTTATTGTTTATCAAGTATTCAATGAATTCGCATAATATATACTTGTTATTTCTCGATAATTCTTATGAATACTCGATCTTATATGATTATCATTGTCTTTTGTATGTTGACTAATTTTCTTCTTATTCCTTCTTTTCTATTGCTTTTGTTTATAAAAGATATATAATATTTTTCCAAAACATATAAAAAAATCATATATAAACACAAAAAACTCACACCATGACACACACAATATGGCCGCTTGAAAATTTATTCAAACGGAAAATGAATGAAGATCATATCCGGTTTATTCTTGAAAAAAGCAATATTCATGCTGATGTACTCAAAAAAATGATGCATCTGTGTTGTGATAATGCTTATCATAATTACGGGCATACGCTTGGAGTTATGAGAACTATTATCGAAATTGCTGAAGCGCAAGGACTGGATAAAAAAACAACCACTAAACTTTGTGTAGCTGGTGGTGTACATAATGCAAATCATCCTGGCATATCTACAGCTTCAGATGAGCTTGTGTCAAGTCTCATAATGTTTGAACGTATTACCGATCATGACCTTGCTTTATGTGGATTATCCTCAGCAGATCGTCCGTTTATTAGCAAGGCAGTGATGGCTACTACGTTTGCTGAAAGAGGTAAGATTCCTGATCAGGCAGCATATATTATCCAGGATGCAGATCTCGGATATATGGGGAAAGGTAAATATATCTATTTACTTGCTTCCATCGGTTTGATAGATGAATTTTGTCGTGCTAATTTCAATACTCCAGATCCTGTGCAATTCATCCGATCACAGCAGAAACCATTCATTGACATGGTTGTCAATATGAGTCCTTCCAAGGATACATTCTTTCTTTCAGAAGGTGCTCAAAAGGTCCTGACTGATCCCAAAAATGTCTTGGATGATGTCTTGCTTTGGCCCGATGCTATCTATTGGCTTGCCTATGATCTCCGGAAAGCTGATGTGACACTTGAGGAGTTTACGACAACGATAGACAGGCAAACTTCTTTCCATTAATCACCTATTATTATCATAATATAACTGCCGGTTTTCCGGCAGTTTTTTTACTTGATTTTCTTTTTGAAAATAGTATAAGCATACCCATAAGCCCGAGAAGGGATTGTTTTTTTTGCTCCAAAGCAAAAAATAGGCTTGTTTTGCTCCCGTAGTTCAGTTGGATAGAACGACTCTCTCCTAAGGAGTAAACACAGGTTCGACTCCTGTCGGGG
>CAYQLB010000030.1:0-10214 GCA_964418415.1 uncultured Candidatus Peribacteria bacterium | reverse complement strand
AGGTTAGCGGCTTTTATAAGTTCTTTATATCCACCAAATACTATTGGAGATGTATTATCTTTGTTGTATCCTATCATAGTGAGTTTTTCTGGGTCAATCATTGTTCGTTCTCCATAGGTTTTCAGATATATTTTTGTATCTTTTTCTTTGAATTCTACTTTTTGTGTACTACTTGATGGTTTTTCATCATAAAGGATATTTCCATATTTGACGAGATTAGCTTTTTGTTCTGCTGTTAGATTAAAATCTTTTACTTGATTGGTAATATTTATTCTTGGATCGTCTACACCGTCTCGAGTATCGCTTTCTATAGTAGGTGCTGAAGCTTCGGTATATTCTTTTATAGTCTTATCTTGATTGAGGTTATTTATATTATCAGGTGTTATACCTATTTTTGCAAATGATGTTTTCAGAATATCATTATCTTTATTTGTTCGCATTTTTTCTATTAGCTCTCTTTTTGTTTTACTGTTCTCATCATTTCATTGAAAATTTAATAATAATCCGTTATGACCAGCTTCTGTAAGTTTAAATGTTTTTGGATCAATAAATTCTTTGAGTTTACTGATTGGTAATGATCCAAATATCTCATTTAATTCTATAACATTGAGTTCTTTTGTCGGATCTTCTACATTTGTTTTAGCTCGAGGTCGTTGTACTTTTAATGTTTTTGGATCCAATCCTCATCAAATAAATTGTTCTGCGAACTTTAAAGGGTTCGTACCAAATGCATTAAATCAGAGAGTGACTCATCCAACGATAAGCAATCTTTGTCGGAATGGTGTCTTTGTTTCTTGTCCTTTTTTTCGTTTCCCGCTAAAGAGCCATTTTGCTAATTTAAATATTCAAAATCCGACTCAACCAACTACTAATAGGTTTGTCCATGTATTTTTGGATTGAGCACTCATGTTTGGAAACATATTAAGTGTTTTTCTTAACATTCCTTTAATTCCTCATTCTTTGAATGTTTCTATATAATTTTTGTCACTAAAATCTCTATCATTAACGACATTAGTGTTTGGGTTATTTGTAGTATTTACATTGTTAGTATTTCCTGGAGCTGTTTCTACTGTTCCATCAGGATAAGCAGGATTTGGATTTCCTTCAGTAGGTTTATTTGCCTTCTTATTGAGTTTACCCAATGATGCGAGTTCAGGATCTATTGCACAGAGTTTTTCAAATGCATCTCCTGATTCAGGAATGAATGGTTCAAGTGGTTTATTGGGATCGTTGATATATCCTTGAAGATATTCTTGCAATTTCAAAAGATCTTGCTGGAGCGCTTGTCTTTTTGCTGCAGTGAGTGATAATTTATCGATTTGGACGTATTCTTTGTTGATACGATTCAATATTCTTGTTAATTTTCTGACATCTGATTTGTCGCTGAGTATAAGTTCGTAGTATGGTGTTGTATTTCCTTGTTCTTCGATAATATCATTTCTTGCTATGATGAAATCAGGAGCTTCTTTTCCGAGTTCCTCTATCTTGTCGCTCAATTGTTTGACCGTGATTTTCATATCGAAACCATTGATATCGTCCATTTTCACTTCTTTGACGTCATTTTCATTATCCCGTTCGATAGTATATTTTTTATCTTTATTATTTTCTAATCGTGTAATCTGATCTTTGATTTTATTGAGTTTTTCCAAACGTCTTTTGATCTCTGTTTTTTGTATTTTTCGTAATCATTTGTCTTTTCTATCGTATTTCTGATTGAATATCCATCCAGATGTTTCATCGTTTACTAGATCTTTTTCTTGTTCGAAGAAAATAATCAGATTTTCAACTCTTTTTTTCAATTCATTTATATCTGTCGCTTTTTCATTGAGTTCCTTATTCTTTAGGATTTGATCTTCTAATTCTGCTAAATCTTTTTCAGTTTCGGTGATAGTGATCTCTACTTTGGTTTTCTTTTCAAATTCGGAAACATCTATGACTGCCTCTTTGTTTGTTGCTCGTTTCTCTTGTTCTTTAAGGTCTTTGTAAAAATCTTCGATAAACATTCTTAAATCTACGGTTCCATTGATTGCAAATTTATTTGTTCCGTTGATTGCAAAAATATACTTTTCACCATCCTGCTTGATTTTTAATTCAGAATCAAAAAGATTCTTCACCCCGTACTTATGCAGTTCCGCTTTGAAGGCATCGCTATTGTATATTACTTTATCGCCATACGATTCTCATTTTAACGCTTCCTGTATGGGGAGTTCTTGGGTGTACATCCGCGATAGTACATATAAAAGTTTTATATCTAAGTATACTCGCAAAGAGAAGAAATACCAAAAAACTAGCTGGAAATAAAAAAATAGGTTTGACAAAAAACCTAAAATATGTATAGTTTGTTGTTTTTGATAACTATTCGTTGAGTGATAGTTCTTTTTGGATGGTTTTTTCGAATTCTAAGGCCTTTTCTGATGTTAGTTTCTCTGTTAATTGATAGTATTCTGTGATAAGGGTCAAAAGTTTGGTAAATTCTTGTTTGTCTATAGCAATATTATCGTGATATTTTGGTAAAAGATGTTTGATATACGTTATATATTTGGTTAAATGGACATCTCCATCGAATTTCCATATTTCTTGATAATTTGGTTGTAGTTCTAAATCTTGTATTTCTGCTTGATAAAACGGCATGAATATCCCTACAACGACGATAGTATTCATGCTTTTTCTCAGGTGAACGAGATCTGTTTCTTCATGTCTAGTTTTGAAAAATGTATGATGAATCTGTTTTATGAGATGGTCGTTTTTTATGTCTTTTAACAAAAATGCTAAAAATTTAGCGAATTTTGCATTCGTCGCTTTGTCATTTTTGATATCTTGTCCTATCTGTTGGGCTTTTTTTTGATTTTCTTGGATCCTTCTTACCGCTTCTTCGGTTACTTTGTTGGTACCTTCTCTAACTTCTCACCCTCCATTGAGCTCATCTAATCCTATTCCTCCTGTTTCATTTGCCATACTATTTCTCTAATGAATAAAATTGCTTATGAATGCTTGGAAATGTATACTTTTGTGCTTGAAATTCAACAGTAATTCTATATATCATCACCACACGATTTTTTTGTTGTAGAGAAAATATCTGTGGTGAGGTGGATGAGTGGTTGAAATCAGCTCGCTGCTAATGAGTCGGGCGGTAACACGCCTCGGGGGTTCGAATCCCCCCCTCACCGAATCTCCATGGCACTGTAGCTCAGTTGGTTAGAGCGCGTCTCTCATAAGGACGAGGTCGGCGGTTCAAATCTGCCCAGTGCTAAATAAAAAAATATATACCGTAGCTCAGTCGGTTAGAGCGTCCCGTAGTACTACGGGAAGGTCGGCGGTTCGAATCTGCCCAGTGCTAAATTCAACTAACAATTGACAGATAACAGCTAATATTACCATGAATTTCAAAAAAATCATTAGTTATTAGTTATTTATTGTTAGTTAAGGTAAATCCGTCATTCAATATATCCTTTATTTATTATTATTCTATTCCCATGGCAAAGAAGAAGTGATGAAGAATTGTTGTCGCTATGCAATGCAAAGAGTGTGGAAAAACTAATTATCACACAAGCATTAACAAGACCACTACACAGAAATTGGATCTGAAAAAGTATTGTAAGCAGGACAAAAAAAAGACCTCTCATGTATCGAGAGAAAAATTGAAATAAGTAAAAATTCTATGCCAATATATTGGCGTTGTTTTTATGGTATGAAAAGTCCTGATATTCTACCTATTGGGCTTTTATTACGTCTTGAGTATCTTTTAAATTCTTTATTATCAACACATGTTAGCTATTAGACTTTCCAGACATGGAAGAAAAAATTTAGCCGTCTATAGAGTTGTCCTTACAGAGCACACCAAACCTGTAAAGTTTGGATATAAGGAGGTTCTATGATCATATGATCCCATCAAACATCTATTGAGCGTAGATACCGATGTTATCGTTTCTTGGATTAAAAAGTGAGCAAAACTCTCTGAAAGATTGGCTAAGATTCTCTTTAAAGAAACCAAAAATGAGGTTTTCAATAAATTTATTGAACATAGAGAGAGAAAAGGAAAAACTAGGAATGAGGAGAAGAAATAATAATATATTTTAATTCTTTTTCTTATATATTATCATGAATGCTGTATATTCCAATGCAAATTTTCAGAATATCATCTTAACTGTTTTGGCTTTGGTGGTTATTCTCGTTATTGTAGGATGTATCTATACGTTCATTCGTTCTATAATTCTTTTTATGTTTGCACATAGTAAAGAAGAAAATAAGAAAAAATGACGAAATAGTATTAGATTTATGATTATTGGTGTCATCCTCACTATTTTGTTGCTTTTTATGGTTCCTGTGATTCTTAGGTGGATGAAAGTTCCTAAATACGATATGTATACACCCACTAATATCTTTGGTAGAGCAGGAGAGCTTATTAATTGACTTTTTAATCTTGGTGATATCATCAAACAGAGTCAGGAACATAGTCAATATAATGGTCAGATGTATCAACCTCTAGATACTAATTCAGAAACACCAGAGCCACTGAGTAATGATATGTATGATCTCTAGAAATGTGTTTGAAAATATGAGATAAATCATTACTATCCCCAATATATTATATCTTTTAGTCCCTCTTCTTACGAGATGCACAAAAGATTCAATGTCTCAGAAAAGTTCTCGAGATTCTTCCAAAAGTTCTGAAGGTTTACAAAACATCAGAAAGTATTTGTGCTTTATTTGTGGGCACTTTCTTTCTTTTTGATTGTATTGCCTCTAATTAAAATTTCTCCTGTTAATGATGCTGCTCATTCTGTATGGCTCTTCAATTGACATCTTTTTAAGACGCTTTTGATTATTCTTGTTAGTATCGTTGTTTTACTTGGTCGGAATATGAGCTTTAAATTTAAAAATTTCATTATAGGATATTTCTGATTTAAGGAAAACGATTCTCTCTTTAATTTTGGTTTCCTTTGGGTTATTGCAACGGCTTTTCTTGGTATGGGTGATGCTATCGGTGTTGTTGGAACTAGTACTCAGACTATCAAGCTTACGTGATCTTATTATTTCATCCAACTCTTTATTCTTTTGGGACTCATCTTGACCTTAGTTTCTGTTCTAAAACATGCAAAAGAAAATGCTAATAAGACCAAAATAGTCAATGTTGTTGATGAAGACGCTATGAAAGAAATTCAACATAAAAAATCATTCAAATGACTTTTTGATGAAGAAGATGAAGAAGGGGAGGAACAAAAAGAACATCATATTCCTCGTCAAGAACATTTCTTCGAATAGTTTTTTTATCTTAATTATTGCTTATTATGGTTTCTATAAACGATAAATGCATCGGCTGCGGTGTCTGTGCGAGCATAGCTCCTACTATCTTTAAAGTAGAAGGTACACCTGCTCAGGTAATTAAACAGCCTGAAACTCCTGAAGAAATTGCAGCTACAGAACAGGCAAAAAATAGCTGTCCTATGGTCGCTATAGAATAGTTGTTATATATTTGTATCTAGAAATCAACAATCCATGGTGATGAGAAATTGTACTGGATTGTTTTTTTCTTATCTCGCAAAACTGCTCTTACTTGATCATTGTTTGTTAGATCATCGGCAAAATCTCAGAATTGACAAGGACAGGTATTGCATGCAACTGGATTTATGATGAGAGTATCATTGATTATTCATGGTAATGGGCGAACTTGATTGCATCACATTTCTTGTCCAGCTTCAGGACATCAATCTTCGTCTGTGATATTATTTCGTGTCTCTTGGATGATTGGACAGAGATCTGTAATGTCGGGTATACCATCACCATCACTATCCAATACTTCTCCGCTGCCGAGGATAGGCGCAGATTCTTGCGCATCTCCGATGCCGTCCTGATTGAGGTCGAGTTGATCTCCATTATTATTAAATGGAGCGTTGTCGAGGGAACATATACTTTTATAATGCTTCGCTAGTACTTCCTGATTGATATTTGCATTAGGTTTATTTGGATCGCTTTCGTATATACAATTCTTATTTTCAAAATTTATTAGGCTGAGCAAATTTGGTATACCATCATTGTCTATGTCGGTATCGCAGATATCAGGTATACTGTCCCCGTCCAAATCACATCTATATTCGTTTTTGAGTGTACCGTTGATTTTAGCATCCAGACATGCATCAGTTCCTGCGATAGAAATGGTTGCTTGATTTTTAAGATAAGAACATTGATCTATATACATACTGTCTTGCGGTGTCAGTGTCCCATTTTTTTGATATGAGTGAACGAACAGACTCGGCATTTTTTCTTCCCCTGCTTTTTTTTGAGTGATGCCATCACCTAATTCCACTATCTGAATTAAGGGTGTCTTGATTAGATTGCCTATGATACGTGTAGAAAAATTTATTTTTTCTCCTATATTTGCGATGAGTTTGGATGGGGTCATCACTAAAGCATAGGATCAAAATGAGGAACTATCTACAATATTTATGGTGATTATGTTTAATAATTTTTTACCATTATTGAGCGTTATCTTTTGGCTTACAACTCTCTTGCCTGGTGTAGTGAATGTGTGTTCCATAGTTAGTGTTGTATTGGTTATTTTAGTTTCATCACCAAAATCTCGGTCTACAGCTATAATATCTTCTTGTGTAATATTATATGTCCTTGTATCGAATAACACTTTCTGATGTATTTCAGGGTTTGCTATATTACTTCTGAGTAATGATCATTTACCTTCACCAATTCCAATGGTGAAATAACTTATTCCTTCGAGTCCATTGTTTCTATATCCCTTTACTACTACTGGATTTTCACCAATGTTGCTAAATATTCTCTTGAGTGTCTCTCCTGGTTTCTTTTTGATGGTTATGTTTTCATAGGGAAATAATCGTTCGATTTCATCATATGTACCTAGTAGCGATACAGACAATGTACTTTCTGTATTTCATGCTCCTCCTACAATACTTGCTCTTGTTTGTAATGCTTTATCACTTCATATCTGTCATCATACGATTACTATTGTCTGTGCTCTACCATTCATAGTTATTCATTCGGCAGTCGCTTGCACATTATACATGCCTGGTGTTGTAAACGTATGTGTAATTGGATTTCCTTTGCCTTGTGTGCCATCACCAAAATCCCAATCTATTTGGGTGACCGTTCATTCTGTTTTCGCTGTGAATGTTGAAGTTAGCGGAGCACTACCTTCTATTTTATCGATAGTAATATATATTCAAATCAATTCTTTGGTGTTTTCACAAACATCTCCTATTCCATTTTTTGCTTGATCGTCTTGCCCAGTATTTACCGTAAAGAGACAATTATCCATGGTATTCGTTCGTTTGGAGATATCTATTTTTCCTTCTTCGTCTACGATACCGATGGGATTTTTGATGGTATCATTGTCGATGTCATCATCACATACATCACCGATACCATCTTTATCTATATCTCTTTGTAGAGGATTATATCTATTCGGACAACTATCATGTGCATTATCTAACCCGTCACAGTCATAGTCATTGTTGAATGTACAATTTACTTTGCTATTTAATTTATATAATGTTTCAAGTACTGTCTTACCATCTATGATTTTGTCTGTTGTTCTTCGTTTTGTTTCGTCAATATCGATTATACTTTGATTGTAGAGTAGATTGAGTTCGGCGACTGGTCGATATCATTCTCTAATCTTCCCTACTGCTTGCATGTTGCATTTCCCTATGTTGAACATACAATATTTGAGATAGAGATTTACTTCTTCCTTGTTTTGTAACGCACAGGTATTTTCGCATGAGGTACTTCTTTCTGTAATTATTTTCCTGTCGTCCGTATTGAAGTTCTTAGCTTGATAGCTCTCTATTTTTTGTCATTTCAACCGTGTATCCACTGTTTTTCGATTGAGATAAAGATCTTTGTTGATATATTTTGCTAGAATATTTATCACTACTTGTAAAAATTCTGCAGTCGTGGTATCTTTTGTTCCACAAAACTGTCCTCAACACACTGGACTTGTGGCTTTGGGATATCATCTCATATATACATTATCTCATACGTAAGCAACACAGTAATAATATGATGTGTTATTTCGTATTCCTCAGCGATAGCTGATATCACCAAAATCTTTTCCTGGTAGAGCAGTAAATTGCGACCAGAATTCTTGTACGTATTTTTCTATCATATTTTGTGCTGGATTGATACAATCCTTACATTCTACCATATTGAGCAACCTTGCGAGTTCGTAACGTGAAATATTGTCTTGTGATTCTATTTTTTGTATATCCATCCCCATAGTTTCTATTTGTTGTAGAAAATCTTCATAGGTAGCAAATGCCGATGTTCATAGTAATAAAATCGATGAGAGGATCCGTCAGAAATATATTTTCATATATTTATTTTTATTTAAAATTGCATTTCTGATATATATAGTATAAGCAAAATCATTTTTTTTGCAATTCATTCCATATGAAGTCTTTTTTTTATGCTCTTATTTTTCTTAAAATAGTTGTATTGACTTTTGTTTTAAAAAATTTATTATCATTGTAATGTTTAAAAAAAAAGTTATGTCAAACAAAAAACTTATCCGTTTTGGAGTCTCTTATATTAGCGTTCCTCTGTTGAATGCAACTAAGGAAGACTATGAAAACATGAAAAAAAAGCGTGATGCTATTCCCTTGTTCAAAGCATGGATTAGATTGCGTTACTCTCCCAAGTCACAAACCATTGTTGCCTCTTGTATGTACAAGAGAAAAAGAGAAATCTTGGATGTGTTTTTGGGAAATGGTGATTACACCTAAAACTTTTGCGAATACACTATATTGCCGTGGAATTTCCGCGGCATTTTTTTGTCGAGAAAAATTTCTTGATAACTGTATTTAAAACAATAGAGTCTATTTTGTTTTATTGTTCATATGTTATGTTCTCTACATATAAAAATCTCAAAGATTTTATGCAAGGTAATGATTTCTCTGGTAAAAAGCCGGCTTTTTTGGAACATTTGCTAAAAAAATTAGATGAACATATCGCTAAAAAAGGAAAAGTACTGCTACTTACCTTAACTAAGAAATCTTCTGAAGAAGTAACAAATTTCCTTGTTTCTAAGTGATATAAAGCGTTTTATCTTCATAGTGAAATAGCGACCATAGATCGTCGGGAAATTATCAAAAAATTGAGGACCGGTGTTATTGATATCATTGTTGGTGTTAATTTACTGAGAGAAGGAATTGATCTTCCAGAGGTTACATTGTTGGCGATATTAGATGCTGATAAGGAAGGATTTCTTCGTTCTACGACATCGTTGATTCAAATCATCTGACGTGCATCGAGAAATCCTGATAGTGAGGTGGTTCTCTATTCAGATAATTTTACAGAGTCTATGGTCAAAGCTTTGTGGGAAACTTATCGTAGGCGTTGAATACAAGATGATTTCAATAAAAAACATAAGATAATTCCTGAAAAAGCAGAATCAAATATTAAATGATTGGATGTTGTGAAAACGGACGAAGTACTTTCCCAGTGATTTTCTTCATTGACGAGAGGAAAGACCAAAAAACTCAAAAGAATGACGAAGGTTGAAAAAGAAATTATTTTGAAAGATTTGAAAAAGCAGCTGGACGAGTCCATAGCTGCACGGGAGTTTGAGAATGCTGCAGTAATCAGAGATCAGATTAAGGAAATAAGCGGGGAATAACTTTAGCTTAAAGCTTAAAGCCCAAAGCTTAAAGCTGTATTGTAGCTAATAAGCGGCTTTATGCTTTCAGCTTTATACTAATTTTATTCAGCTGTCAAAGTAATATGTGGATATGGTCTCTTAATACCATATTTTTTGAATGTCTGCATAATTTTTATTCTTAAATCTCTGATTATAACAATTGCAGATTTTTTTTGAGGATTGATAAAGAAAAATGTTTTCATGTTTATACCAGTAAAATTGAATCCTGTAATAATTGTGCTTGTGTATTCTTTTCGTAAAACATGTGGATTTTCATTTATAATTTTGTTGAGTACTGTCTGCATTTGTTCTATGTTTACGTGACGAGGTACGGTTATTTTAAATTCTCCTCTTATAAGTTGTTCTGTTTTGAATGTTTTAATCGGTGTTTTTACCATTATGTTGTTTGGTACAATTACTCTTCTTTTGTCAAATAATCTAATTACGCAATATCTTATCGTTATTTCTTCAATAGTTCACATTATATTTAATTTTCCCAAAAATTGCGTAAATTTTCCTATTTTTATTTTTTTGTTTGTTATAACCATAA
>CAYQLB010000029.1:0-10464 GCA_964418415.1 uncultured Candidatus Peribacteria bacterium | reverse complement strand
ACGCAGTGAGTAAATTACGTGAGTGTAACGAGCAAATTACGCGAAGCAAATTACACGAACGCAGTGAGTAAATTACGTGAGTGTAACGAGCAAATTACGCGAAGCAAATTACATTTTAGTCATTTAGTTATCCAATTTGTCTTACAACCAAAAGCATATTCTCATCCATGATCCGAAGATGGGCTACAACACTATAGCTGATCAGTACGGACAATATCATAAACACCTTGATAGCTTTGATAAAGGTGTTTTTGTTAAATATTTTCCTAAAAATGCGGATATGACGGTGATTGATCTCTGAGCCGGCGACGGGAGAATGTTTAAATATCTTTCCCTTTTGAAGCCAGATAGATATGTCGCTTGTGATATTGCTGAAAAGCTTTTGAGTAGACATCCCAATAATGCCGGAAAAGTAGAAAAAGTTATCTGTGATTTAGAAGACACACTCCCCTTCGATGATGAATCCTTCGATTTAGCGACAAGTTTCTTTGTTCTCGAACACATCGAAGATATAGAATCATTATTTAATGAAGTCTATAGAATATTAAAAATATGATGAGTATGGATCATCGGACATTTTATCCAAAGACGTGAATTCATCCGAAAAAAGAATAAGGATCAATTTAAAATACATTTTTTTAATCATAGAATGCCTGATTTAGAAAAACTTGCGGTAAAGAATTTTTTTAATATTCATATTCTCCCTATCCTCAACCAAGGGAAAATCGCTGGGCATATCCTTGTTTGTAAGAAGACGTAAGGCTTGAAAAAACGCTAACTTTTCTTAGATATTAGATACTATATTCAAGATTCATGAACTATTTAGCTCTATTGTTCTTGTATCATGGATCGTGTATCAATTTTATCGTTTTGTCTTTTGTTATGAAAAAATTCTATATCACTACCGCCATCGCCTATACGAATGCAAAACCGCATATGGGACATGCTTTGGAAATCATACAAGCTGATGCGTTTGCTAGAATGTACAGAATTATCGGGAAAGAGGTTGTTTTCCAAACAGGAACAGATGAACATGGCGTCAAAAATCGACGTAGCGCGGAAAAAGCAGGAAAGGAAATAAGAAATTTCTTGGACGATATCGTGAAATCATATAAAGATATGTACGAAAAACTTTTGATATCATATGATACTTTTCTCAGAACCTCAGATATCGAGGCCCATTATCCTGGAGCACAGAAATTCCGAAATAAATTGGTAGAGGCGGGAGATATTTACAAAAAGAAATATATCTGACTCTATTGTGCGGGCTGCGAATGCTTCAAGACAGAAAAAGAGCTCATCAACTGACACTGCCCCGACCATCCTAACTGAGATATAGAGAAAATAGAAGAAGAAAATTATTTTTTTGCTCTGCATAAATATAGAGGACAAGTGATAGATGCTATCAAGAATGATACCTATCAGATTTTACCAGAAGCAAGAAAAAATGAGATATTATCATTCTTGGAAAATGCAAACGATGTAAGTTTTTCTCGTCCCAAATCGACTCTACCACGAGGCATACCAGTCCCCGGTGATGAAGATCATGTGATGTATGTTCGATGTGATGCCTTGTCCAATTATATCACCGGACAAGGATATGCAAGCGATGAAGAGAAATTCAAAAATACCCGACCAGCAGATATCCATATCATCGGAAAAGATATTTTAAGATTCCATGCAGCTTTCTGGCCAGCTATGTTGCTTTCTGCGAAGATAGCATTACCAAAAAAACTTATCGTCCACGGCCATGTCACGCTCAATGGACAGAAGATGAGCAAATCTACCGGAAATACTATAGACCCTATAGAGATCTTGAAAGATTATGATAGAGATGCATTCGTTTTTCAACTTCTCTACGATATCAGTGTATCAAGTGACGGAGATTTTTCACTAGAAAGATTATCAAATCTGTACGATAGCATGTTAATCGGAGGATGGGGAAATTTAGTAAACAGAGTTACCAGTTTGTGTAAGAAATATGGCATCACGAGCGGAAAACTCAATAAACAGAAATGGAAACATTTCCAAGAGTATAGCGAAAGCAAACTCATCACCTATATAGAAAACGGATGGGATAGCGCGAGTATAGAGGAAAATTATCTAAAAAAAGCTGATATCAAATGATATCTTGATGAACGATACCAACTTGTCCAGGCAGCGAACGAATATATCACCAAAGCTGAACCACGAGTGAAATACAAGAATGATACAACCAAAGATGATGCTATTGCTGATTTACAATTCTTATTATATATAGTCAAAAATATAGCCCTCTTTTCAGCTCCTATCCTCCTCAATGGATTCAAAAAAATCCAAGACATCTTCGGCAACGAAGAGCTTAGCAGTATAGATTCAGCCAAAAATAATGAAGAACATCAATTCAAAATGATCTTTGATCTAGAAGAATTTCCAGTGAATCTAAATCCCGTAATAATCTATCAGAAGAAAGAAGAATAATATTCGACAAATATATTGTAGGGGCGGATAGTATCCGCCTTTTTTTTATATATTTTAATATGGATTCCAGTCACAAACCGTAGTGCTGTAATGACGTCTAAGGGGTTTATTATATATCTATAAGACTGTATTAAAGAAATATCCTAATATCATTATTGACAAGCCTACTACTCCAAAGAAAATAAGAAGCAATCTCATCTTCATGACTTTTTTGAGTATAAGGAATTCTGGCAAACTCAATCCTACGACCGCCATCATAAATGCCAATCAGGTTCCTAATGGAATTCATTTTGCAATTAATGCTTGGACGATTGGAATTACACTCGTAGCATTGGCGTACATAGGAATTCCAACTATCACAGCGATAGGAACCGCTAATGGATTGTTTTTGGTAATATACTGTTCAAAGAATCCCGTAGGAACGAAGCCGTGGATAGCAGCACCTACAGCTACTCACAACAAAATATAGGGAGTTACTTTTTTGGTGATATTCCATGCTTCTTTGCTTACTTCCTTCAACCTTTGAAGAAAAATGATTTTTTTCTGAACCATTTCAACGGATTGATGTGCTCTTTTCGCTTGTATGAAATCAGCGAGATATTTTTCCAATTTAAGTTTTCATAGAAATCGTCAGCCCACCATTCCCATCACAATTCAACCAATCATATAGATTGCAGTAACTTTGATTCAGAAAATTCCCAAAAATATCGCTATAGCTACTTCATTTACGAGTGGTGAAGTAATTAGGAAAGCAAAGGTTACACCTAATGGAATTCCAGCTTTGAGAAATCCTACAAATAAAGGAATCGACGAACAGGTACAGAAAGGAGTCACTGCTCCGAAGAGCGAGGCAAAAAAATATTCCAGTCAGAATAATTTCCTTTTAATCAAAAAATCTCTTATTTTTTCTATGGGTAAGTAAGAATTCAATAGTGTCATTAGATTGGTAATTACCAAGAGTAGCAAAATAATTTTGATACTGTCATATAGGAAAAAATTGAGTGATTGAGCAAAATGCGTTGTCGCTTCCAAGTTGAGTACAATGTAAGTAAACCAATTAGTTAGATTTTCTATTCATGTAAACATGAGATTTGTGTAATAAAATTAAGTAATAGCAAGGTAGATTGAGAATGACGTCTAATGGTTACATCATCCACAGCACTCGCTATCATCGCCACAATCTCCTCCACCACAACATTCGTGACTTTTATAAGAAGCAACTTCTTGTAAGATTTCTAACATTTCATCTGGTTCTGGAGATCATCATGCAAGTACCAACATATCATCAATAATCAATGCTGGTAAGGTCATAATATTATATTCTGCAATCACCTCTACATCTTCTATTTTGACTATATCATAATCTATCTCTAATTTTTTGGCAGCTTCTTCTACGGTTGTGTAGAGAAGTTTACATTTTGGACATCCTGTCCCAAGAATTTTGATAAGCATAACGAAAATTTAATAAATTAAATAGTAGCTTCTGTTTTTCTCGTATTCACGAATCTAAACATAATCATAATAATCACGCCGATAACGAATGCGAACAAGAAGGTTGCCTGTGGAGAAATTTTATCCCAAAGCAATCAGAGTACATATCAACCGGGAAGTGAGACAATTCCTATAGCGGTATGGAAAAGCCCTAAAGCGGTTCATTTATGTTCACCAGCCAGATCAACGACTAATGCTCTTTCGGTTCCATCCACGATAGCAAAGACGATACCAAAAAGAATAAAGAAAACTATTACTCGTCCTATTTGTGTGACTAATGCCAGTCCCAAAGTTACCACTAAAAATAATCCATAAGCAACTCGGAGCATCTTTTTTCTGCCGATACGATCAGACAATATTCCTAACGGAGCTGATGCAAGCGTATAGATTCCGTAGAACAGAACGTAAAACAAAATTGATCTTTCATCGCTAGCGCCTACACTTTTTGCCTTCAATAACATAAATGCATATCAGAAGTTTACAAGTCCGAATAAGGCTGCTACCACGATAAAAAGTTTGAGATTATTTGGCAATATTTTGATAGATGTCTGCAATGATGGGATTGCTATTTTTGGCTTCATGTGAACATGATCTCGATCCCTCGTATGTTTCATATTTTTAGCTTCTTTGACAAACAATATCGCAAGTACGGCTATTACTCATGGTATAAATGCAAAAATAAATAATTTCTGATATCCCAATAAAGGAAACAATACTAATGCCAAAAGTGCTCCCACTACCGAACCTGTTCCATCCATAGCTCTTTGGATACCATATGCTTTGCCCATAAATTCCGGTGCAGTTGAGTCTGCTACTAATGCATCTCTCGGCGCATCTCTCATTCCTTTCCCTATTCTTTCGATTACTCTGAAAACGAGGACAACCGGCCGTGTTTGCGCCAAAGCGAATAATGGTTTTGTGATAGTAGAAAACCCATATCCAATAAGAACAAATATTTTTCTTTTGTGAAATTTATCTGACAAATATCACGAAAATACTTTCAACAATGCAGCTGTTGTATCTGCCGCTCCTTCTACGATCCCTATCACGGTCGCTCCTGAACCTAAGCTTGTAAGGAATAACGGTATCAACGGGAATACCATTTGTGAACTCAGATCAGTAAGCAGAGACACCAATCAGAGCAAGAGAACATTTCTAGAGATTCATTTGAGAAAATATTTCAGATTTTTCATAGACAAGATTCAAAAACTAAATTTTTTTTGTCTCCCTTTGTAAAGGGAGATGCCGAAGGAAGAGGGATTTATGGACTATAGTATATTTCTCCATAAATCCTCCTGTGCTTCGCACCTCCCCTCCTTTAAAAAGGAGGACAAATTAGGAGATTTTTATCTTTTTCTTTTCTATAAGTTTCAAAACAAAATATACTACAAAGATAACATAATGTGTAATATACTCTCAAAAATTGATAAACGCGAGATGAAGAAGCGTAAAGAGTAATGCGAGGTATGCGCTGTATTGGATCAGTTTTCGATTTTTTTTGAAAAGTCTGATAGAATAATTATTGGACGTGATGTAGCCGACAAAGAGCATAAGCAATCCTAGATATCCAGCTAGCAATCGGAATTTTTGAAATTGACTCCAAAGAGAATAATCAATCTGTATCCGTTGAGCAATCCATATACCTGCGTGGGTGAATATTGCAAGAAATGTAGTAATCCCCAATAATCTTCTAAGTTTCATTCACCATCAAGCGACGAAGTACACTATGCTTATTAACATAAAAAATAATCATTTGAGCGACCTTCATTTTATAGTTTTGAGATAGTCTCGCAATCATGAAAAGGTTATGACCTTCAGCTCTGTATGAGGCATCAATATCATAAATACTGGTTTCACCAACAACGTAATCCACAAGAGATTTATTCCTGTATTTGCAAACCATTGTGGCACCTCATCTCCGAGAAACGAAAGCGATTCAGGAGAAAAATAGGTCAAAAGTACGATAGCTATACTTATAAGCGTAACGAGGATATAATAGAAAATCATGTCTTTGTTAAACATATAAAAACATCTTCTCTCAAAAGAACACTTCTATTGCATTTCTTTTGTTCCTTCCTGTATCATCATAATGAATTCACGATCTGTCATATATTTTTCGCATGATTTTTCGAATTCTACACCCTCTAGATTATATTTTTCTTCCAGTGCCATAGCTTTGTTTACCAATTCTTCAACAGTTTTGGTTTCTCCTTTTGCTTGTGCAACAGCGACATCTATACCGTATTTGACGATATCGTAACATTGTTGTTTGGTAGCTTCTTTTTTGTCGGTGTTTACCGTTTCTGTACCTACTGTATCATCAGTAGGAACTGTTTCTGCCTTCTTTCCGCAACCAGCTAAAAGCAACACAGAAAATGCCATAATAGAAACTACTACTAACTTTTTCATGATATAATAATAAATGATAAAAAAACAAATTAAGAATTAAGAATTAATAATGAATAATGTTGAATTTCTCTTCTTATGAACTATTGTAAATCGTTGTAGTCTATAAAATTACACGTCATACATTTTTCATTTTTCATTTTTCATTTTTCATTATTCATTTTTCATTTTTCATTATATTTTAGTTATTTCATACCCATCTTTGGTATCATTCACTTGGAATCATGATGCCGCAATCTTATTCCTCAGTTCATCAGCTAATGCAAAGTCCTTATTTTTCTTCGCTTCCAATCTCTGATCTGCGAGTATGGTAACTTCGGCGGGGATATCGAATGTTTCTTCTACGATAGTTTCAAACAATCAGAACTTAAGAAATTTTTCTTCTAATCGATAGATCATAGATCCAACTTCATCATTTGAGATAGGTAAATAGGTATTTATCACTGCAATGAGTTTGGCAGTATTGATATCATCACAAATCGCTTCTGTAATTTCTGTTCGGAATTTTTTCATTCTGCTGTTTTCACTTTACTTTCTATAGTCGCAAATGATGGCTCATATTCAAATAATTTTGTTTTTGAAGTATCGTCACCAATTTTCCTAACTAGATTATTCCTTGCTTGTTGAGCTTGTTTGATACTTTCCCATGTAAAATCAAAAAAGCTGCGATAATGAACAGCGAAGAAAAAATATCTCATATCCAGGTAACTGTATCATTTTTCTACTACCTCATAAGGAGAGACAATATTACCATCGGATTTAGCCATTTTCTTGCCATTCATCAAAACAAACTGGTTGTGTATCCAATATTTTACCCGAGGTTTTATTCAGCTCGAACATTCTGACTGTGCTATCTCATTCGAATGATGGACAGTAACTAGATCATATCATCCATGATGAATATCAAACTGCTCTCATAGATATTTACTGGACATTGCACTACATTCTGCATGTCGACCTGGAAATCAAATACCTCGAGGAGAATCTCGTTCCATATCTCTTTTTCCATCACCTACATGAAATTTCCATAATGCAAAATCTGTCGGATTCTTTTTTCATATCATATCTACCCTTTCTCCTCATCTGATTCATTCCAAATGCTTCTTGTAATTTGGTCACATAAGTTTTCCATAATCCTCTACTTTGCTTGTATCCATATATATTCCATCTCATTCGATAGTATATGTATATCACTTTTCTTCCAATTTTTTTACAAGATCGATCTGTTCTTGTATATGCTCTGTCGCTCTCGGCATGATAGTAAATGGATCCACTTTCAAATCTTTGAAAAAATCCATGAAGATCTTCTCATATTTTTTAGCGACATCCCAAGCCGTCATCCCCTCTTTCTTTGCAGTTAATTCGATTTTTTCATCACCATCATCACTATCACCGACCAAATGTCCTACATCAGTAAAGTTCATGACCGAAATGGTTTTGTATCATAAGATATTCTGGATGGTGTTTCTAATCAGGTCAGCAGTGAATGCTGCTCTGACATTACCGAAATGTGGCATACCATAGACCGTAGGTCCACACGAATACATTCCTACAAAATCCTTTTTCGGACCTTTATAGTTAGGATCCTCCATCAAGGGAACAAACTCATCTTTTTGGCGTGTGAGTGTATTGTAGACAAATAATTTCATAAAGTATACAAAAAAATAAAGTCCTGGATAATGTAGTGAAGCCATCAAGAATTTCAAATGAATAAGCATAACTTTATGATTACAAAAAAAGAGGTGAAGAAAACTTCACCTCAATATTTTTTAATAATTATTACTACTTCTTTGTAGGAACATTAGGGATTTCGATGTAATATACATCTACACCACCAACATTTCCTTTTTTGGTTTCGTAATCTGCGGGGTTGCCGATAGGGAATCCTTCTTCAGGGCAGTTTTTAAGGTTTTCATACCTTAATTGACCCTGAATTTTGCGAACCTCTTTCATTTTGGCTTCAAATTCAGGATACATTTCCCGCATCACCTCATTGGTCTTCTGAACCCTGACCATAGGATCCAACTTTTGCCATTGTTCTGTAGATATGGATTTATTCTTGGGTCCTTCGGCATATGCCTGGTACCAACAAGTAATCCTTATCTGTGCAGAACAATCACAGTGCCATGGATCGTTCTCGTCAGATGTTGTCGGAAGATGATAGATTTCCATCTCCTGACTCAACTGTCGAGTACCATCAGTCCAATCGATCGGACCACCTAAGGTAACCGTAAGATACGCTTGAACTTTGGACAGCCACCATTCCCAAATCCTCGAATCCTGCTCGTACAATTCTGCAGGGATACAAAGACGCATTTTGGTAAATGCTTTTTCTCTGTCATAATCTCGGCGAAGATCAAGGTACTTTTTGATGATGTTTACCAATTCTCCCCTTTCCGGAGGAGCTAAAGTATCCGACATCAACTTGGTCTGATAGGTTTCCAGCCAAACCCGCCATGCCTTATCGGCAGTAGGTGTGTAGCCACCAGGTCCGTGGACCTGAATCAACTCATCATCCCAGGTTACGAACTCCTGGGTAGTTGTCCTAATTTGGTCAATTTTGGGAAGAATAACATCCTTGTGTTTATTATTCAGATCGACCATAACATAATATTCATCGAACCATAACCTGTCCCACCAGGTTAATTGGAGTTGTCCCTCTTTTTTGCAGCCGCTTACGACCACTAAGAAGACAACCGCGAAAAGCATAATTACCTTTTTCATATGTTTATGATTTTGTTTATATTCATTTTACACCTCTTTGTTTCTTATTACGGACTTTACTGAAAAATAATAAAAAGTCAAGTTGAAGGTAAAAAAAACCTATATTTGAGCTAAGATTGATTTTATCGATATTTTCCTTATAGGTGGGGCGTAATTTTTATCCTAAAACTCCCCATGTTCGATTTTGGGATCCTTGGCAACAATGCTAGGAATCTCCTCTACATCAAGAAATTTAATGACAAAAAAGGTATCCGTCTCGCAAACAACAAACTCCAGACGAAAGATTTTCTTATAGAAAGAGGTATTCCATTTGCGAAAACCTACGGCATTATTTCATCTCGCAAAGAATTGTATGAATTCGATTTTTCGTATTTGCCGAAAAGGAATTTTGTCGTGAAGCCGAATCAATGAAGCAAAGGTCAAGGCGTATATATAGTGAAATATATTCCCGAAGAACAAACTGAAGGAATGATCGGAACAACTGCTCCTGCACATCCGACACGACTCCAAAAGCGATGAGACCGCATCAAAAAGGTATTTCTTCAACGTTTCGAACAACATCATCCAGGAAATTATCAGATAGGCGACGATATCCTTACCGATCAAGAGTTTAGGAGACGTCTTCTTGATATCCTCGATGGTAAATATTCCATGACGCTCGGCGGAGACAAAATCATCATCGAAGAAAAATTGGTAGCATGAGAACTTTTCAAGGATTTCTGCGAACATGGATTAGCGGATATCAGAGTCATCGTCTTCAATCTCATACCGGTAGCAACGATGATCAGAGTGCCGACCAAACAATCATGAGGCAAAGCAAATCTCGCACAATGAGGATTGGGATTTGGTATCGAAGTGGGAAGTGGTAAAATCACTTCTCTTCTCCGGAAGAAAAAAATCTACAAAACCAGATTTCCGAAGAGATTCGCTCATTTCCAGAATAAGAAAATACCTTACTGGAATGATATCTTATTTCTCTCTTCCAAAGTGCAGTATTTCGTCAATCTGGGATATCTCGCGCTGGATCGGGTGATCACCAACGAAGGTCCGAAATTATTGGAAATCAATGCAAGAGCATGATTGGAAGTCCAGAAAGTAAGCGATACCAAACTCAAGAATGTCCTGAATAAGATAGAAGACCTCAACGTCCTCGATCCGGAGAAAGGTGTAGAAATAGCAAAAAGCCTTTTTAGCCAGGAAAAATCCGATCTTCTCTGAAATAAGATACTCTATCTTTCCCAGTATGCGAAATTCATCATCAAAGAGAAAGAGGAAGAAGAGAAAATAGATGTTGTCGTAGAAGTTAATCTGAATAAATCAGGGAATTTTATGTCACAAAAACTATTTGATAAGATCAAAGAGAATAAAAGAGAATGGTATATA
>CAYQLB010000028.1:5610-11182 GCA_964418415.1 uncultured Candidatus Peribacteria bacterium | reverse complement strand
TATTGTTACTATAACCTATAACTTTTCTGTTGCACTTGTTTCTATAAATTTGGCTACATAATAATCCAGAATTTTACCAATCATTGCATTGAAGTTTTTTTCGTTAATTATTTTTTGTTCTGAATTTCCTATATTATCATTATCTTCTTTTTTTTTGATGACTTTCCATCCTGATGATTTTAGTTCTTTCACTTCGTGTTTATATCCGTTTGCTTCCTTGTATATGATAATTTCAAATTTTTCATTATTTATGCTATAAGGAATACTCACCACTCCCGTATCGAGTAATTCTACCGGTCTTATTTTTGCTTTTTCACTGTCTTGGTTCATGTATTTATCGATATGTAAATCCATTGTTTGCTACTTTTTCTTTCCATTTTTCTTGGAGTAATTTCATAGCTTCATTACTAATTGTTATGTGATTATTTCTTTTTGCATATATTCTCTTTTGACCTCCGTGTATTCCTACTTCTACGTCTCCATGATTGATGTTGAACATTCTTGGTGGAATTCCCAATCATCGGGCTATTGCTCTAGATATTAGCTTATCTACTATTTCTCTAATTTTTGCTGTCTTTTCTTCTGTAGTTGGTTCTTTGCCAAACTTGTCTTTGTAATTTTGTAAAAATATTCTGTATATTTCTGATTTTTTTTGCATATCCAAAAACTTCAATGTATAGAAGCGACTAAATTCTCTTTCTATGTTGTCTTTTGTGAAGGCTAAATTATTGAGTCTTGGATCTTTTCCTTTATTTTCTATCGCTCGTCTTTCTCGGTTGATATTTTTGGTTTTATCTTTTTCTCCAAATCACTCACTATTGTATCTATCAAAATATGTTTTTCCTTGTATCATTACATGTATTGGTCTATCTGCACTGTTATCGATAGCATTTTTTTTGAGTAGATGTTTTTTTTGATATTTTTTCTCTCTTATTTTTCTGGACATTCTACTGACCATATCTACATCTTCAGAAACGTTTGCTTGTGCGTTGTGTCATCAGATTTCCGCATATAAATGTGCTTTGAATGTTCCATTTCCTACCACACTGTTAGCTTTCCCTTTTGATCGGAATCTATTGTATGCACTTTCGAGTGTTGCATCTATTTGTAATAATGGAAAATTTTGTACAAGTTCAGGATCGAGTCTGCTCTCTGTTGTTAATCTTACGAGCTTTGGTGTTGTATCAAATTCATCGGTAATGCTTTTCAAAAATTCAGGATTTTTTTTCGTCGAATCAGCTCCTCACATTCTCATAATAAGTTGATCAACGCGTTTTGGATCCATATCGGGATAGGTGTTCAGTCTTTGTATATTTCTATAGAGGATCATATCTCAGAGTAACTTATATATTTTTCCCATATTTACTTTTTCTCATTTTGGAAAATCAAAGGTATGTTCAAATACCGTGATATTGTATTCTGGATGTTTTTTGATGAATTCATCTATTTTGTTCTTTGTCGTCTGGTCGAATTTTGTTTCTTTGTTTGGTCTGTTGAAGAGTATGACCATCTCGTATTCGTTTTTGTTGATGTTTTTCTGTCCTGTAGTATATGATTCCAATGTTTTCTCTATGTCCTCATATTTGTTTACCGGAAATGAAACCACTATCTTCGTCTCTTTTTTCATGGGTTTCTGTTTCTGATAATAGGATTCCAAAAGTTGCTTCTGTCCTACGTTTTCACGAAAACCTTGTTCCAGATATTCTTTCTGATATTTGATATTCTCTGTTATTGGTTTATTGATTTTTATTTCTGTGTTGGTTCATGTTTTCAATAGTTGGTATGCTTTCTGTACTTCATCAGGAATCTTTTTTCTATTTGTTCCTGCATGATAATCTAGTATTTTTCCTATATTGATAAGTAATTCTTGTGGATTATTATTGATGGTGTTTTTTTTCTGATACGGAAGATTCTGATCTTTGTCTCTGATTTTTTTTCGTTCTTTTCCTATTTGTTCATTTATTCTTACTTTAAACGTGTTGTTTTCTTTGTATATTACTATCTGAAAATTTCTTTTGTTTGTTGTATATGAAATTTTTACTACACCTGTCCTCAAAAGCTCAACATTTATTATCTTTTTTTCTTCTGTTGTTTCTTGTTGTTGTATCTTTTTTGCTCATGTCGTTTCAAATCATTTGATATACAATCCCATTCCACTCAGATTCATTTTTTCTTTGCTATTTTCTGTGGTGAGATATTGTTGATTGATTTTTTTTGCGAGCTCTATTTTTTCGTTTTCTGATATATCCGATAAAATATCCGCTATCTCTTTTTTTTCTTGATCTGCAGCGAGTTGTTTGTTTGCTACTTTGAGCACTTTCTGATATCTGTCATTAAGATTTTGCGTTAGCATTTCTTTGCAGGATAGACGAATAAAACTCTTATTATCTTCCTATGTCAGGTCTTCTTCTGACTGCTGAAGGAGTATTCGGTGTAGGTCCTGCTGGTGTATTTCATTTTTTCTTTTTGGATGCCGGTTTGTTTTTGTCGTTGTTCTGTGCAAACGTATTGTCAAAACCTGTACCTATAGCGTATCCTGGTGTTCCTGCGGTAGTTACTGTTTTGGTTGCTTCTACACCCACATCAACAAATCTATCTGTTTGTGTATATGCTATCTGTCCTGGTGTTGTAAATATAGTATCAATATTTAGATTTAAACTACCATTTGTTACTGCAGGATTTGAACTACTTGATAATGAGTTTGCTATTTCTTCTATTCCGGTATAGATTCTCATACTTGCTAATTCAGGATTAGTGTGTCCTGGATTCGCTGCTTTCATTATCTCTGGCGTATTCGTTTTTAATCGTGAAATTAACTGTGTTTTGTATGAAGGTGCCAATGAAGGATTTGTTGCTATATCCTTGATAACTGAGGTGTGTCGCGCAGCTAATTCAGCTGTTGTGAGATGTCCTGCCGTAACTTGTGTAGCATCAGTTCCTCAGGTTACTGTCAGATTCAGTGTTCATCCTGCTTGGATATTTGTACTATTATTGAGGAAATTATCTAAACCATCCATGTTTTCTCATGTAGCATATCCATCGATTTTATATTTTCCTAATCCGTATTCTGAGTGTCCACTTCCTGTACCTGTTGTTTCTGTTTTTGTCACTGCATCTTTTGCTGTTATTAATCCAGCTGCGTAAGAAATACCAAACGCTATAGCTCCTGCTTTGGTTGCTCCGATAAGTGCTTGCATATGTTGTCTTGTTTTAAATCTCTTTCTCGCTTTTTCGTATCCCTGTGTTTCATAGGTATCTCCGGTTCCTTGTTTTATAAGATTATTCGTACTATCATAATTTGCATCAGCTCTCAATGTTGCTAGATCTAATCAGAGCCTTCCTGCTCCAGCTAATACTACTCTTTGTAATTTTTGATATTCTTTTTCAGCTACCGTAGGTTTTTGTGAACCGAGAAAGTTTTGTCCTGTGTTTTGATGATAATCCAGTCTCGCTAATCCTTCACAAACAAATTGCTTGAGTGTTGTCTGTTCGCTCGTATTTAGTACGTCTTTCTTTTCCAATAATCCTGTAATATCTGTTGTTAGATCTTCAGTGAGATCAAGTTGATCGTGAGAAGTTTTCACATAGTATTTTCGTTGTCTTCTATCTTTGTATTTTTTTCCTCGGAAACGTCCTTCCCACCGTTGCATACCTGCAACTGCGTTTGCAATTCTGTCGCGTTCTTGGCGAGTATCCAGCACTTCTACTGCTTGTTTTCTGAGATATAATCTATGTTCTTTGTTGTAATGTGAATATTTAGCCAGCAATGTTTTGGTAAATGCAACACCACCAACAACTCCTGCAGATGCCAACAATGGTAAACCTGCTGCACTTGCTGCGATACCTGGAGCGATCATAACTCAAAATTTAGTAACTCCTCGCATCCATCAGAACATTTTTTTGAATCCTGGATGTTTTTTGAACCATTTTGAATTTCTTACAGGGTCATCGAGCCATCTTCCTGCTTTTGCTAATGGATTGAGTTTTTCATCTACACTATATGCTTCCTCTCCCTTATTGAGGATTTGTATCTTGAGCTTAATCGTCTGTCTGGCAATGTGGAGGAGTGCGCGATCATTTTTTTGTTTGTTTCTGATTTCTTTGAGTGCATCCTTATTGTCCAATGAAATTCCCAACTGTTTCAGGAAGTCAGGCATTTTATTATAATCTGTAATATATTTACTGATCAATGGTCTACATTTTGCATCTAGTGCTATATCTGTCATAGGAGGTACTTGTGCTTCTCCTTTATCAATGATGTCTGCTATGTTTCGTACGAGTTTTTGATGTGCTTTGAATCCTGTTATCTTCAATAAAATATTACTACTGATTTGTTCCATATCACTGGACTTTAATAATTTATTTAATGGTTTCCAATTGCTCATAGTTGCTGATCCTGGTCTTGTTGTATCAAAACTTGTTCATGAACTTCTCATAATGAAATCAAATTCTGTCTGGAATTGTGCTGGTGTCATAACATTTCTCCGATCTGGTGCAGTGCCGATAAATCTGTTTGCTAAATTTAAAATCCTTCTATATGTTTCGGGATAATCTCTTTCTATCCCCATCATGGTGCCTACGAGATTTTCTATTTTTTGACTGAAACCAGCTTCTTGTTCCATTTCATGTCTATCTGCAGCTTTTTGATTTTCTTCATCCCAATTTAATCTTTTTCTTTTTTCTCGATCGGTGTAGCTTAGTTCGTCATTTACATATCTATCTTTGATAGATTTTCTTCTTAAAAAAAGATTTAGCTTATCAAAGACATTCCATCATCCTGTTTTATTCCATCTTTCCCTCAACTTTTCCCCTGCTTTACGTTCCGCAATAATACGATTTACTTCCATAGTATTGGATATAGTCGCTACGGTTTCCTCTTGCTTATCTACATCAGGATCTTCTCCTGAGATTTCATCTTCTTCTGAGATTTCATCTTCTCCTGAGATTTCATCTTCTCCTGAGATTTCATCTTCTCCTGAGATTTCATCTTCTCCTGAGACTTCATCTTCTCCTGAGATTTCATCTTCGTCATTTTTATTATTTTTCTTTTTCTTTTTCTTGTCTTCACAACATTCATCGAGTTTATTCTGAAGTTCGATCAATCTTTTTTCTAACATTTTAACCTGTGCTTCTAAGAGTTCCATCAGTTGTTTGAACATTTCTTTGTTTTCTTCACCCATTAGAGTGATTTTTAATTTTATCTCTTCAAGAGCATCTGTGATTTTCTCTATATCTTCTTTAGTTTTATTAATTTCTGTTGTTATCTCATTTTTTGCACTTTCGATCTTATCTGTCATATTTTTCTCGAGTTTTTCTATTTTTTCTTTGTATTCATCCTCGAGTTGTTGAATTTTGTCCTCTATATCTTTTTTAGATTTCATAATAGCTTCCATTTGTTTTTCGTACATTTCTTTTGCTTGTGCTTTTTGTTGTTCCAATGTGTCTTTGAGTGTTGACTCGTATCCTGCTATCTTTTCGTTAAATCTTTTTTCTATTTCTTCAATAACTCTATCATACTCTTCTTTCATGAGTTTTTTTAATTCTTCCAATTGATCTATTGTATTAGCTTGAT
>CAYQLB010000028.1:0-5510 GCA_964418415.1 uncultured Candidatus Peribacteria bacterium | reverse complement strand
TGTTCTGTGTATTGGCTTGATTGTTCTGTGTATTGGCTTGATTGTTCTGTGTATTGGCTTGATTGTTCTGTGTATTAGCTTGATTATTTTGCGTATTGGCTTGATTGTTCTGTGTATTGGCTTGATTGTTCTGTGTATTAGCTTGATTATTTTGCGTATTGGCTTGATTGTTCTGAAAACTTGCATTGATTTGTTTCAATAATGCTTTTATTTTCTTTTCGTTGATAGCTGCTTCTTTTTTAGCTGCTTCTTGGTTGATATTTATGGTAATTGTACCTGTATTGTTTTCTATGCTAATGTTTTTATCTCCAAATTTTCTTTTTCCTGAATTTTCTTTTGTTTCTTGTTTTTCTTCTTTTGTCTCTGTTATATTTTCTCATTCTTTTTTTCCTTCCAATCTCTGAAGAATTTTTTCTAAATTTTCCTTTTGTTTTACTTCATTTACTCCATCCAATCTGTGTTTGATAAATCGGATAACATATTCTTTATATTCAGGTTCCTTCATAAGTTTAGTGTAAATTTTTTCTCTCGCTATCTTGTCTGTGCTTTTAGCTGCTTCAAAAACCTCTCTTACAAACTCATTGAGTACTGTTTGATTGAATCTAGGATTCTTGTTCAAATCTAGAAGATATTTTCTTTCATCATCGGTTTTCTTTCCTTGTATTTTCATTTCTAGATCGTCCATGACCTTTTGAAGATTCTCTATATGCCTTTTTCTTGGCGGTGTTGCAGCTTTGGCTATATCCATCTTCTTTTGGAGTTCTTCTTTGATAGGGTTTCCCAATTCTTCGCGTGTTTGAGGATTTCTGTCTGCTAATAATACATTAAGCAGATTAGATCTTACTCCTTGTACAATCCTATTTCTATCGGATGCTGCAGAGACTTCTTTCTCTAGTTCTTTCCCCGCAGTCTCTAAGATTTTTTTGTTTTCCATGTGAATAGAAAAGGTATAAATAATGTATTCTCTATTATTATACCCGCGAATGCGATTTTTGTCAAATATTTGAAGACTTTTATTTGGATTTTATTTGACCCATTTTTCAATGAAAAACAAATAGGTTTTCCAAGGAAAATGTGTCAAATATTTAAAGACTTTTTTGCCTCTTTTGTCTCTTTTCTGGCTAATAGAAAAAAACTGGCTATATACCAGTTTTTATCTATGTTTTTTTGTTTTTTATTCTCCTATCGGATTTACTTTAGCTTTTTGTAGTTCTCCTTTTATTTCAGCTGCTTCTTTTTCAGCATTAACTATATCTTTTTTCTCTTTTTCAACTCTCTCTTGAGCTTCTTTAAGCTCTTCTTGAGCATCTTTCAACTCTCCTTTCTGTTTTTTTACGTTTTCTACCGCATCATCATATTTTTTTGAAAGTTTTGTTAAATCAGAATCGCCACTTCCACAGCTGCTCATCATCAATACTCCTCCAATCATAGCTCCGTATCATAACATTCTCGCTTTCCTTTTGAAAGTTTTTCGTGTGTTGGATCTATTGCGTGGCTTTTTCCCGCATTCCTGATCATAGATCTTTTTTTCTGAATCATTCATAGACAAATTATTATATAGATAAAATGTGTTGATATTTTTTTAGAAACGTACCATTCTTTTGTTCATTACCTTGATCATTCTTCCCATGATACATGGATTCATAAAAGCTTCTCTCGTTTCTTCAGCTGTACATATGCGTCTTCCTCCTCTTGCATCTACAGCATCAAGATCATTTTTGGTCACGATGTTACGATTTCTGTTTCAGAGAATATTTCCTGGGTCTTCTGGTGTTACTATACCCAACTGTCCATCTTCATCCATAACATAGATATTCTGTGTCAAATCATCGCGTACTGCAAAATTGCTGCGATTTATTTTTGAATTTTCTCTTAGTTTTTTTACTAATTCATCATAGAATGCGAAGATGATATTTCTTTCTATACCATCAAAGACGCGAATCTTGTTTTTTCTATATTCTAACATTTTACCAAGATTTTTACCTTTAAGCTCTATATCGCCCATTTTAAGGCTTATTTTGTTATTTTTTACCTCTATTTCTACGTTTTGCTTACCATCATCGCTTTTAGCTGTAGTAGCGAAATCGAATTTACGTGCTGTTTTGAGATTCATAAGTGTTTTGAGTGGTGATGTCCAAAAATTGTTTGCTGATACTTTAGTCTTCAATAAACGTCTTCTGGTTGCGTTTCTATAATGTTCGTGATATTCATTCATAGCATAATTGAAGTGTCCCATGAGTTCATCAATAGCTGTCTGTAATGATCTATTATCTCCTGCTCCATGGAAGGTATTTGTAGTTATGAATGCATCATAATCAAAGAGTATTCTTTCGTTTCTTGTCCCTCCTGTATCGTCTCGTTCGTATAATGTTATATTTTTGTCTGTTTTGATAATCTCTCTTTGGTTAGCTGTATTCGGTACACGATATCTCAAAGAAAGATTTTTCTTTTTTGATATTTCTATCATACTCACCAACATATTATATACTATATGTGTTCTGACCTTAAAATCGCGTATCTCTGCACAATTCAAAATTTTTCTTGCCAACGTAGAAACTTCTCCCTGTTTGAGTGTTATCTCTTTTCTTGGGTAACGTTTATCTGTATCAGGGAACTTTATTGTTACTGAAATATTATTTTTTCATGCGATATCAGTTTTTACATCATATTTCACTGGTTCAGGATTTTTGAGATCTTCTATCCTAGTATTGGTGGAAATATCTACTTTCTGATCTTTGATTTCATGACTTGCACCGTTGTAGAATCTCATGTAACTCACATCTGGACGTCCTCGTGATATTCCGAGCAATCTTTTTCTTCTACGTTTTATCATTTCATCATTAGTTCCTATATTGGCTTCTGTTGCTTGATGTATACGTTGTCCGCCTACTTGTTCGTCATCATTTTTTCTTTCTTCTATATCTGTCAAAAATCCGCTTAATTCTGTCTTGAGACGCATATTATTAGCATGATCATTTTTTATTAATCTTGCTAATTCATCTTTGATATAGTCTTCTATACGGACCGGTAAATTATTATGAAGATATTGTTCATAGGTGTTTGCACTTCCTATGATAGTATTGTCGTTATTTCGATCGCGTGCATCAGCACTAAATCGGCTACGGAAATTATTATATGTATTTATTGCTGTTAAAGTCCCTGCGATAGGTGCAGTGTTTAGAAAATTTCTATATATTTGTTGGTAGAGTTCATTTTTTATTTCATCTTCTTTCCCATTTTTTCTTCCGTATTCTTCGAGCTGTGCAAATCTTGCACCATCAAGATGTTTTAGTGCATCAAATACTGCTTCTCTCTGGATAGTTGGAAATCTATTAGCATATATTGCATTGACTTCGTCGGTTACTCTATTTGCTGGAGCTCTTCCGTTATAGGTATTTACTACTCCTGCACGTAATGCTGCAGTATTTACTGGCACTGGTGCTGGTCAATTTCTGAGCTGAAGTTCAAACTTCTTATTACATACTACGTTCACATTATTTACTGCTATGGTCGCTGCTGGGTAGGTTGCATTTACCGATAATTTCAATGCTTGTGATATGTCTACATTTGGTGGAGTAATTGTTACATTTCTTAGATCTAACGTTCTTCCTACAAATATTATTCATGAAAGAGTAGCGTTCACTCCGCCTATCTGGATGGTATAATTTCCCGGCGTTGGTTGAGGTAAAGGTACTCCTTGTTCGTCACAAAGCGCATAATTTGCATTTGGATTTCCTGGTGCTGTTTTGAATATTCAATCAAGATTTTGGTTGATGTGTGCTCCTACTCTTGGTGGTCCTACGGTGAGATCTACATTTACATTATTTATCCTGCTTGCGGTGTTGAAATAGTTTGCATAAGTGCGAAGATTTGTATATTCTGTTCTTCTAGTTACAATGTTTGCATGTCCTATCGCTCCTGGCATTGCCGCTGTTCCTCCCGTTATTTTTAGAAGATTTCTCCTTTCTTTCCCTATCTCAGCACGTCTTGCGTTGCTGGATGCTCCTACTGGTAATGCTGCTTCTTCTGTATTGAGGTCCATTATTTCTGCTCTTGCATCTGCAACTAATGCTCCTGCAACTAGCCTGTTGTGTACGTTTTGTATATCTGTTTTCACCTCATCATCCACAAAAAGATTATTTCCCGTGTGAAGATTATTTAAAAGATCCAATGAACGAGCAGCAGTTATCCTATTGATTTCAGGTACATTAGTGACTGACAAATCATTTAGTTTTGTCTCTGTAGCTTTTAGATGTGCTTTTGCGTTTGTATTATCAGTCATTACTGATAGATAAAATGGATAAATATTTTATTCTTCTATAATCTCATCACCGACCATATCTGTCACGATATCATCTAAAAGATCATTGTAATCAGGAATCTTTCTTGCGAGATATTCGTCGATTGCTATGGTATCTTTTTCATTTTTTTCCAAAAATTTCATATCTTCATCAGTCATAATATATTCTGTTGATTCGAGCACTTCGTCCATGATGGTATCATATACGTCATCTTTTTCTATTTCAGGATTAATTTCTTTGAGTTGATTGTAGACGTAGTTTGTTGCTTGTTGAATGTTGGTAATTTTTTCCATGATGATTGGTAGAAGGTAAAAGGTAGAAAGTGATATATATATTTTCTATTTTTCTCCTTCTTCGAGAATATATCAACTGATCATGTCGTTTACGGTATCGGTAAGCATATCTTGATATTCTCCGTATTTTTCTTCTAGGTAAAGATCAAAAAAGCCTTCTTCATCTCTTCCTTTTTCTAATATTTCCAAATCTTTTGGCTCCATTTCTATTTCTAATTTATCTATGATATCGTCTTTTATGAGTTCTTCTATTTTCTCTACTTCCAAAATTTCTCCTTCTGGATCTACTTTTTTGAGAGTATCATATACATATGCTGCAGCCTCTTTTGTGGTCGTATAATTCATTTTTTATAATGTGATAAGATAAAAATTTATTGTTTTTTGCTTTTGCCTTGATAGATGTCTTGAAGATATTTTTTTCCATAGAAGTCCATTCTTTGATCTATAGCTTTGAGTACATTGCGTTCTTCTTCTGGTAATTCTTCTATCTTTGCTCATCAGGTGATGATTTCCATAATCATATCTTTCTTTTTATGAAATCTTTCTCAGAATTTTTCCAAATTTCTTCCTGCTCCAGCTTTTCTTAGAAGGTTTCTTCGTGTCATATTCATATCCATTCTATCGTATCTTGCGAATCTGGTTTTTTTGAATGCCATGATGAAATCTACTCCTGTTATCGCATCATCTTTGATGTTATTTAATGTTTTGGCTATTGTTTTTAGTGTCATACGTCTTCTGACCATTACCAATGGTATTTTCTCATATGCTACTAATGTTTTTCTTCATCGTTTATCTTTATCTATACGTCCTCTATTGTAAATCATACTCCTTATTTTTTTCAAATCTTCTTCTGTTATATTTTCTTCGTATTTAGCATCTCCAAATACGGTGTTTTTGAGTTTTGTGTTTTCTTCTT
>CAYQLB010000027.1:0-11301 GCA_964418415.1 uncultured Candidatus Peribacteria bacterium | reverse complement strand
TTACTCATTATTATTGGTGTTGTTGTTGGTATCTTTGTTATTCTTGTTATTGTATTCGCTGTCAGAGCAAAAATGAATCAAGAAAAAGATACTGATGAATCTTCTCCTGAATCTACTTCTGCTGCATAATATATTAAGAGAAAACAAAAAAAGACAGATGAAATTCATAAAGACGGATTATATAGATATACCTCTCTCGTCTACATGTTCTCATCTGTCTTTTTGTTATTATTTTCCTCATTGATTAGTATATTCCTCTATACTATCATCAAAATATTCAAGTTCTATCCCTGCTTCTTTGAACATTGTTTCTGATTCTGTTCCTGCATGATATTTTTTTTCGCAGACAACTCTCTTGATACCACAACTAATGATAAGCATTGCACATGTCCTGCAGGGTGTCATTTTACAATATAAAGTTGCGCCATCTACAGGTACTCCTAATTTTGCTGCCTGACAAATAGCATTCTGTTCTGCATGGACAGTTCTTACACAATGATTGGTAACTTTACCATCTTCGTGCGTTGTTTGTTTAAATTGATGACCAACTTCATCACAATGGGGTAATCCTGAAGGGGAGCCTACGTATCACGTACAGACAATCTGTTTATTTTTTGCTATCACACATCCGCTTCTGCCTCTATCGCAGGTAGCTCTTTTTGCTATTGTTTTCGCTACATCCATGAAATACTCGTCCCACGTGGGGCGTATATACTTTTCTTCACTCATTTTACATGACGTAAAAGGGTAAAAGATGGTGAATGTGTTATAATTATAATCTTTGGGATGTCAATAATATTATACCGACTGGTGTCGATATATATTGTCCTTCAAAAATATGTTTCAATATTACATTTCGAACTTATTTGGATAGTAAATACAATTTCGACATCGAAAAACTCTTGATACCTCAAGTTTTTTTCGTGTCTCAAATAAAAAAGAGCTCCGGAACAACCGAAGCTCTGTATATATTTTTATCCATGTATTAGCGGATAATAATCTGGTCCCTATCTGGTCCTGTAGAGATGATACTTATCTTTGTTTCCGTCTCTTTTTCGATGAACTTCATGTAGTCGTTCAATCGTTGCGGGAGGAAACATTCTTTACATTGAAGGTCATCTTTCCATCCTTCGAAAGTCTGATATATGGGTGTACCGTCCTGTTCGTATCCGATGCATACATTGATACTGTCGAATTCCGACAGTACATCTGCTTTGGACATTACTAGGTCGGTGACTCCGTTGATTTCACACATATCATTCAATAAAGCCAGATCGAGCCATC
The DNA here is from genome assembly GCA_964418415.1 of uncultured Candidatus Peribacteria bacterium. GTDB lineage: Bacteria > Patescibacteriota > Gracilibacteria > Absconditabacterales > Absconditicoccaceae > CAJBLF01. The sequence goes on along the minus strand of CAYQLB010000027.1, from coordinate 10,017 downwards.
CAGTTCTGCGTAATCGACCAGTTGTGGCGCCGAATTCAAATCCCTTCTTACGAAGAGCAATTCCCTGCATGAATGGATCAGGATCGTTGATATCAGCATCAGGATAAAATTTTTTTTCTTCTTCTATCGTTTTGCTGGCACACCATTCATCCGACTCTTGTCCTCCCAGTTCTGTAGGAAAGGGTCCTGCGCCCACCTGGGTGCAATAGGCTTTGAACAAGCCGTATACTTTTCCGATGTGTTGTGGTGCTATTCCGAGTCTGGTACATACACCACCAATCGTCGTATTTGAACTTGTTACAAATGGATATGTCCCAAAATTTACATCGAGCAAGGAACCTTGTGCGCCTTCGGCGAGAATTTTTTTCCCTGTTTTTATTGCCCAATTGAGCCATTTTGGTCCATTTACGATTTCAAAACTTTTCATGAATTCGATTGCAGTAAAGAAAGCATTTACTTCTTTCAACAATGCTTTGTTATCGAAATCATATTTCAAAAAGCTTATCTGATCGTGGTGTTTGCTTACCAATAGGTGATGCTTCATTCCAAATTCCTTGGTTTGGATATCTCCTATATGAAGAGCATTTCTACTGACATGATCCGTATAGGCTGGTCCTATTCCTTTGAGAGTAGAACCGATTTTTCCTTTCCCTTTTGCTGCTTCATGTGCTGCATCCAGCAAACGATGTGTGGGTAGGATAAGTATTGCACCATTGGAAATCACAATCCTTTTTTTGAGCTCTTCCATCGAGATATATGGTAGTAATGCTTCCACTTCTTTTTGGAAAGCAATCGGATCAATGACCATACCATTGCCCAAGAGATTCTTTTTCCCTTCGTGAAAGATTCCTGAAGGGATTAAATGCAATACGTGTTTTTGTCCGTTGAATTCTAAGGTATGACCTGCATTTGGTCCGCCTTGAAATCTGGCGATGATGTCGTACTGTGGGGTCAGCACGTCAATAATTTTTCCTTTACCTTCATCTCCCCATTGAAGGCCTAATAATACGTCTATCATACTATTTTTTTTAATGTTTATATTTATTTCCTATAATTCGGCTCTTCATGAGCTAGTTTTACATCATGTGGATGTGATTCTATTTCACCTGCATGAGTAATTTGTCGCCATTCAGCTTGTTGAAGTTCATCAAGTGTTGTAGCTCCGGTAAGTTTCATGGTTTCTTTGAGTCCTCCAGCATACTGATGAATGATGTCAGCGACAGGACCTTTGTAGGGTACATAACTCACAATCCCGTGAGAGATTGGTGTTTTGCTGTCCTGTTCGTATCTACTTCCGGATCCTTTTTTCATTGCTTCGATACTTCCCATTCCACGATAGATTTTCACTTTTACTCCTTCATGGATGGTTGTTTCTCCTGGGGCTTCTTCTGTTCCAGCAAATACGCTGCCCATCATCACTGCTTTCGCTCCTGCGACGATGGCTTTGCCTATATCTCCGGTTTGTTTGATACCGCCGTCAGCAATTACTGTGATGTGTGGATAGTCTTTTTTTAGTGCTTCACATACATCCAACACTGCAGAAAATTGTGATAATCCAACACCAGAGATTTTTCTGGTGGTGCAGATTGCTCCTGGTCCTACGCCTACTTTGATAACATCAGCTCCTGCTTTTGCAAGGAATATCGCAGCTTTTGCTTCTACAATATTTCCTGCTACCACCGGCATCTTCGGAAATTCCGCCTTAATTGCGCGTATAGTATCAGCTACATAATCGCTATATCCTTGTGATGAGTCAATCATGAGCATATCTACTTCTGCTTCTACAAGTAATCGGACTCTTTCCATAATGTTTGAGGCTGTGCTAATCGCAGCAGCAACACGTAATCTTCCATTGATGTCTTTGCAGGCATCAGGAAAGGTTTTGAGGTTTTGTACATCTTTGGACGTTACCATTCCTATTAAGATATCATCTTTATCGACCACAAATAATGCTTTGCTGCATTTGTGTGTATTTTGAGCAAAGAGTTTTTTTGCTTTTCCTAAGTCGATACTTTTGAAACCATTGTTTTTTACTTCATCCAATTTTACTTTGATGACATCTTTTACCATGGTCGTAGTGATAGATTGATCGTAATTCTCTTCCTGCCAACGAATGGATGGCCGAATAGCGAGTCCCAATACTTTTCTATTTTTGTCCAAAACTGGGATAGAGCTGATTCCTGATTTTTGCATCAATTCCGCTGTTTCTTTGATAGTTGCGGTTTCGTTGACATGAATAGGATCAGAAATCATTAGATTTTCTGCACGTTTTACTTTTCTGACTTGTGCTGCTTGTTCCTCAGGGCTGAGATTCACATGGATTCCTCCCAATCCGCCTTCACGAGCCATGGCAATAGCCATATTAGCTTCTGTGACGGTATCCATGAGTGCTGAAATGAATGGTTTTTTGAGGATAATGTCGTGGCCTTCACGATCTTTGCAGAGCACTGTTGAAGTATCAAATATTGAATCTCTTTTCAGATATCCAGGTAATATGACAATATCGTCATATGCCAGTGCGATTGGTTTTTCATTGTTTTTACTCATATTATTCTATTTTTTGGTTATTATCTTTTTTTGTTTTTTTAGGAATTACAAAAATATTCCCTGTGTTTGGTTTTTTCATATTTATTTTTATTAGTTCATACTCTTTTATTTATTTCATGATGATAGTTTTTCCAATATAATATGTCAAATGGTTTTTTGGTTTAAATATATATTGTAAAATCGAGGCAAAATGATAGTATACTTTCAGAAATATATATTTATTTTTTTTGTATATGTATCATGAAATTTAATAATCCATTGTATGAACATGAAGAGCTTACTTATGAAGATGTATTCTTATTCCAAAATTACTTTGATGGAAAATCAAGATTGGAAATGGATGTTATGCCGACGGTTTCTTTTTGAACACATATTCCTATCGTAGCTGCAAATATGAATGCTGTTTCATGAAAAAGACTTGCTGAGACTTTGGCGCGTTATTGATGATTAGCTGTATTACCTCAGGATATGGATCTCGATACATTGAAAAGAATTGTGACGTATATAAAATCTGCTGATATTCAATATGATACTCCTATGACGGTCAAAGCTGATAATACTATCAGAGATGCATTGGGAATTATTCATAAAAGAGCGCATAATTGTGTAATTATGATCGATGATCAGGGTAAAGCACTCTCTATTTTTAAGCCACAAGACTTGGAACGTTTGGATCAATTTAGTCTCCTTGGTAATATTATAAAATGACAATTGATTACGGGTAAAATTGGTATCTCTGCAGAAGAAGCATTTACTCTCATGGATGAAAAATGAATTTCTTCGTTACCGATTGTGGATGATCAATGAATTTTGAAATGAATCCTTACCAAAAAAAACACCATCAGAAATAGTATGTATCAACCAACCTTAGATGTCCATGGAAAACTTGATGTAGCAGTTGCTGTCTGAGTAAATTCTTTTGATGAAAAAGTTGCGCCCTTGTATGAACTCGGGGTAAGAACATTCATTATCGATACAGCACATGGATATCAAAAATCTATGATAGATACGGTAAAAAAATTCAGACAACAATTTGGTAATGAAGCTATCGTAATCGCTGGTAATGTTATCACTGCGGAAGCTACGAGAGCATTGATCGAAGCGTGAGCGAATGGTGTCAAAGTTGGTATCTGACCATGAGCGATGTGTACGACGAGGATGAAAACATGAGTCGGTAGACCACAATTTACTGCTGTCTACAAATGTGTTCAAGAAGCCAAGAAACTCTGATGATTTGTCCGAGCTGATGGGGGAGTGAAAACTCCGAGAGATATGATTCTCGCGTTGGCTGCATGAGCAAATCATGTGATGATAGGAACTTTGTTTTCTGGAGTTTTTGAATCTGTTGGTGATATCAAATATGATGAAGAATGATTGATGTACAAAGAAAATTACGGTATGGCATCTAGAAAAGCTGTAGTGTGAAGAAGTCAAAATCTTTCTAAATTCCAGCAAGAAAAAAAACAGATGTTCCGTGAGGGGATCTCAAGCTCAAGAATATACATCAAACCAGGAATGGAATCTGTAGGAGATGTTGTCGATGAATTTATGACAGGACTTCGTTCTGCTATGACCTATGTTGGTGCAAACAATCTTCAAGAATTTACTGATAAAGCCATCGTTTGAGTACAGACCATAGCTGGATTTACAGAAGGCACTCCGCACGGAAAAGTAAAAAAATAATATATTACACCAATAATTTTCTGATAATTTCTATAGCTTTTTTTTGATTTATGAAATACGGAGAAGTTGCTATGGTGATGAGGCAGACGTTGTCTACCAATTTTCTGATAATTTCAAAATCAGAATCTATTTCTTGTTCTGATTTTCATTCTCGAAAATCTACATCGATATCGAGAATATAATTATAGTTGTGAAAATCTAAGGGTTTCATATTGTGCAGCGCGTGCTGGCTTCTGATTTGAATAATTTCTTCTATGATTCCCGCGTCTTTTGCTGAAGTAAGAAAATTTCCTACGTTACATGCATAATTTGTGAATCATACAACTTCTTGAGGTGAAGTATGGTTTGCTTTGAAACTATTCTTATTCTCTTTGGTATCTGCGTGTTGATCGATATGAAGTACAACGAATGGTTTACATCCTCCATCCGCATCGGCGGATACCTCCTCCTTTACAATAAAGGAGGACATTAACTTTTTAGTATGTCGGTATCGGAAAAAGAGTGCGTGATTGTGATTGTCGAAAATATAGGTAGGTATTCCCTTATACGTTGTTTGTACAAAATGTTTTAATCCTGTACAACTCACTAATTTTCCTTCATTCATCCCGTAGCCAGTACGGGATTCCGTAAACTCCACTTCTTCAAAAACTATTTCTGATCCTTCTTCGAGATCAGCTACTGTTCATTGGATAAGATTCGGAACAAAAATTTCGCCTTTAGATCAAAGAGCGATTCTTTCATTATAATGAAATTCGTTGTTGCCTATCGGTTCAGTGATGTATGTTCAGGAAATATACATTGTTTTTGATAACGGTAAATTGGGATAACGGATAATAGTAAAAAGAATTTTCATATCACAGTTATCTGTTATCTCGTTATCTGTTATCTGATTTTATAGCAATCAGTAGAGCAAAATATTATCTATTTTGATATTTGCTTTCATGAGTTTTTTGGTCTTCAATCGTCTTTGTCCTTTTTTTTCCATATTATTATTGATGCAATAGGCGATCCACCCATCGATGAATGCATCCAATATTCAGTGTTTATATATATTCAATAGTGCTTCATGTGATTTAAATCTATTCTTTCAACTAGAAAGGTGATGAATAAGATCGATTAACATTCTTTGGAGGGTTTTATCTTTTTGTATCAACTCATAGATACGTTGTGCTACTCCTGGTTTTCCCATAGCCATATTCGCAACTACTTGTTTGAGGTCTGTATCGGTAAACATAGTATGTTCATCCATCCGTTGCACCAATTTTTCTGTACTCAATTCGTTGAACTTGATGGTCAATGCTCTAGAGAGAATAGTCTCCAATAGTTGAAGATGATTGGATGTTGTTGCTATAATCAATCTTTTGGGAAGGGGTTCTTCACAAGTTTTTAGGAATGCATTAGCTGATTCGGTATTCATTCTTTCGATATTTTCTATGAATACGATTTTGTATTTTCCGATGGCAGATTGTTGGATCCGAGTATTTATTTCTCTTACGCCTATATCTTCGTAATTATAGTCTTTGAGTAGTATTTTGCTTGTTTCTGTGTTCGGTTTGTGTTCTATCCTGAGTGTGTGTTTTTTTTCTAATTGTTCGGAAAAATCTTTGATATGTAAAACATCCGTAACGAAATAATTACCCATGTGTTCTTTTAGTATATCGGTGACTATCGTTGTTTTTCAGATATGTTGTGGTCCTGAAATAATGATAAAATGTGGTGCTTTTTCGTCTCCTGTAAACACCATATCGATGTATTTTTTGAGTGTCTCGATGTTTTCTTTGTTTCCTATGATCATGACGAAATATTGAAAGATTGAAATATGGACAAATGGAAATATTTTATTTATTTTTTTTCATTTTCTTTGTCTTCATCTTTTTCTGTATTCAATGGCTTCATGAGTGGAAACATCACTACATCTCTGAGATTATCTTGTTCAGTCAAAATAGCTAAGATTCTTTCTAGTCCCATACCGAATCCAGATTGTGGAGGCATACCGTACTCCATAGCAGTGACAAAATCATCGTCGCTTGCGGTGGCTTCTTCATCGCCTTTTGCTGCTGCTTCACTTTGTTTATCAAAATTTTCTTGTTGAAGGATTGGATCTACGAGCTCCGAATATGCTTTACACATTTCTCGGCCATTGACTATAAGTTGAAACTGTTCAACTATATTGGTATCAGTATCTGAGATTCTTGCTAATGGCTGCATAATGACAGGGTAGTTGTAGATGAATGTAGGTTGAACAATTTGTGGTCTCAAAACTTTTTTGAATAAATAGTCTATCAGGGTAGTTGTTCACATAATGTCCATTTTTTCAAATTCTATGCCTTTAGCTTTGATATCTGCTCTTAATTTATCTGCATCTTCCATACCGTATTTGGTAATATCTATCCCTGCTGCTTCACTTATCCCTTTACTATAATCGATACGTTCAAATGGTGTCTTAAATGTTACTTCTTTTACATTTCCTTCTTTGTCTTTGACTTTCAGTGTTCTTGGTAAATTCATCGTATCGAAGATATAGTCCAACATTTTTTCTGTGAATCTCATGTTATCTTCATAATTTCGATAGACGGCATAATGTTCTACTTGGGTAAATTCTTGGAGATGACTAGGATCTGATCCTTCATTTCTGAAGTCTTGTCCGATCTCGAAAACTTTTTCGAATCTTCCTACGGTTGCTTTTTTCAATCCTGTTTCAAATGCTATCCTGAGATAGACATCGGTATCGTAATCATTATGGTGAGTGATAAATGGTTTAGCTGCTGCTCCGGAAGCACTATTTCACAAAATATTGGTCTGAATTTCTGTAAATCCTTCTTTGGTATAAAAATCTCTGAGCACCCTATAAAATTCTGATTTGAGTAAAAATCTTTTGTAGGTTTCAGGGTTCATAGTGAGATCGAGATATCTTTTTCTGTAGAGCTCTTCTTGATCTTGGAGTCCATGAAATTTTTCTGGTAATGGTCTGATCGCTTTCGCCAAAAATTTAAATTCTGACACGAATATTGTGAGTTCTCCTTTGTGTGTTTTGAATACTTCTCCTTGTACACCGATAAAATCACCTACATCTACCATTTTTTCCATAAATTTATATGCGGACATTCCTTCCTCGCTACCATCGTTTAGTTTATCTACTATTCATTCATTCGTGATTAGTTTGCAATTTTCTCTGTGAAACATTAGTTGTATCTGATCTGTACTATCGAGTAATTTTGCAAATGCCAGTTTACCGTGTGAGCGATATAACATCACTCTTCCTGCAGTCTTGACCTGCATTACTGGATTGGGAATTATATCGTTGATATCACGATGTTCTTTGGTTTCATAGGTTTTTATGATATCGGAAATCAGATCTTTTTTATCAAAAGATTGTGCGTAGGGAATTACTCCCATCCCTTTCATTTTTTTCGCTTTCGCGATACGTGTTTCACGTTCTCCTACGTGATCGATTACTTTGGTTTCTTCTGTCATTTTCTCTTATAAATAAATTAAACTCAGATTTTGTCTGCGATAGTTTTCATACTATCAATCGCTATTTGTAAGAATTCATCTACCGTAATTCAAGCTTTTTCCACATCGGCGATGAAGGCTCTGTTTACGTTCGCTGCAAAGCGCAACTCTTTCAGTCTCTTCTTGATTGATTTTGTTTCAACGCCCTCTATTTTTTTGTCTGGTCTCATGAGTGTGTATGCGTAAATGAGGCCTGTGATATTCTCTCCTGCTGCGAGACAATAATCGAATTTTGTTATTCTGACTTTATTGTCTGGAAATATCCCTTCTGTATGAGATAAAATCGCATCAAACATTTCTGGAATTTCATATCATTCTGACTGTAAAATTTCTACGGTTTTCTTTCCATGTTGAGTCAAATCTTCTCCTATCAGATCAAGATCGAGATCATGGAGGAGTCAGGTAATAGCTCGTAAATCTTCATTTTCTCCTAATTTTCTCGCTAATCCTCTCATGACTGCTTCAGTTTCTATCGAATGAAGTTTGAGATGAGGAGATGTTAGATATTTTTCTATAAGCGCTTCAGCTTCTTGCTTAGTGATTGCCGTTTTCATCTCTCTATTATTTCGTGTAAAAGTTTTTGGTATTGAATGTGGTCTGTAGACTAATTTGAAAGCTATCTATATTTTGCATTCCTAATCTTTGTCGTCGAATTTGTCCGTACAGTTTACTTGTGAGATTGATGGTAAAAAACGGATTGATCTGTGATTGATCTTGTGCAAGAGCATACCTTGGATTTTTATCCGGTGAAATAATTAGGTTCCAATCGCTGATGGTAATGTTTTTTTGGAAAAGATTGACTCGTCCATCATTTTGATTAGCAGGAAGTTTGTATCCGCTGTAGAGTGTGGGTTCGATAGCTGCTCCGCTACAAACAAATCATTGTGCGTAATCACAGGCTCGTGTATCTATTTTTCCATCATATACTCCTGATGAGGTATTCGTATTGAAGTTATGATTATTTCCTGCGTCAAATCCTTTGAGTTTTAGTATTTGTAAGGTATATCGTTTTTCGCTGTCTCCACTTCCAGGTATTCCATCATGATTTCGGTCTCCGCTTTCTATCAACGCTCTTCTGATGAGTATCCTAGAATTACCATCCTGTGAGATAAGATAGAGTTCTTGTACGTCTCTTGTATCTTCGATAGCTGTTGGTCCTTTCATAATATTTTCATCATCATCATCATTCCATGCTCATAGTACACTATCTACATCTTTTTTTACATCTCGAAATTGTCGATAATATTGGCCAAACGATTGTTTCCCGGTATTGAGACATCCTGAGCCGTTTTGGATATAAATGTTTTTTATCACTTTGTGCGGGCTTGTTTCTGTATTTGTAGCACTACACAAGTAGATACTATGTTGTGTATTGGTCGTATTTTGGTTGCCGTATGCAGTAAAGAGATCACAGTATCCATTATCTGCTCCGCTATTCACATTTCGTAGAAAATTTGTTTCGTAACTATCACATCCGACGTTTTTTCTGTTGAAATATTCTTCATAGTCGATGGTGTAATCTTTTAGGAGTAGATTGATTTTTTCTATCGTGAAATAGGAATCCTGCGTTACATTTGTTCTTGCTTGGATGTTATATTTGAGTGTAATCATTTTGGTATAAATATTCATGATTACCGCCAATATCAAAAAGAAGCTGGTGATAGCTATGAGAACTTCGAGGAGAGTAAACCCTTTGACCCAACAAAGGACACGTCACTTTTTTTTGGTCATTGATAAACGCTTTACTATAAATACTTCGTTGCGCTATGCGATAAAATGATAAACGCTTTGCAGATAACATGTTTTTTATCTATTTTACTTTCGCTTTCAATGAAAAAGAGCGGAATAGTCCGCCCCGTTTTCATTTTTTAATTTCTGTACATTGAAACTTATCTAATACTTACCGTGTATCTGTATCGTTCAAGGAATCCTTCATAAAATGCAGCGAAGTCTTCGTATGTTCTGCTGCTTTTATCATCTACGATATCTTCCATATCTTGTTCTAGATCATCAGACATATTTTGTCGTCTGCTGCTATTTCTCAATCTTGAATATTGGCTTTCCATTCTATCAATAACATTTGGTCGTGCTTCTAAGATAGATTCTACTGTCCTTAGCTGACTTGCGGTAAATCCATCCACATCACTATCTCCTCCGCTTATGCTGCCGATTGTAAATACTTTATATCCTTCAAATTCTTCGTCTTTATCGTATACAACTACCATTTTGATTAATCACGGAGACTCTTGTCAAGAATTTGCAAACTATGTTGGC
>CAYQLB010000026.1:0-11403 GCA_964418415.1 uncultured Candidatus Peribacteria bacterium | reverse complement strand
CCACTTTATTACCTCATTCCGGCGTCCCCACTTTATTACCTCATTCCGGCGTCCCCACCTCATTACCTCATTCCGGCGTCCCGGATTGCAGCCGGAATCTGATAAAAAGATTTTATTACGAGATGCCGATTACAATTTCCTTCGGGAATAACCGCATCGGCATGAGGTATAAAAAACAACGCCGGAATTTAATACCTATAATTCATACCCCTCTATATGATGATATAAGTTTTCCCGATTGGGATTGTCTTTTTCTATTAAACGAATCTTTCGCTCCCTTTTTCGTTTTTTTAATTGCTTTTCCCTCGCTATAGCATCTATTAGAAGACTATATTTCTCATAATATACTAATGTTTTCACTCTGTATTTTTTCGTGAATCAGTCATAAAATCATGTGACATGCTGCCACATTCTCGTTCAGAGATATTTAGTGACTCATGTATAAAGCACTCAATTCTTCTTGTTCGCCAAAATATAGACAAAAGATTCCATGGATAGATTACCATAGGTAATAAATGTTGTATTTTAGCTTCCGGCTAGATGCCGGTTGCAATTCCTTTTGGGAATGACCCCACCGGCATGAGGAGCCGGAAAAAAAGGGATCGGGAAGGGTTTGTCAAAAAAAGAAAAATTAATTCTTAGAAAAATTCTATATTCCCAAATATCGTACATGGTCCAGGGGCACATCCATCAGAGGTTGCTATTTTATAATACTTGTTTGGTCTTTTTGGATCCATAACAAAAGAAATACTCAGCATATTTTCAGGAAATTCTTTATCGAAAATTTCTCAATTTGAAGCTAAATTTCAGTCTTGTGAGGCGATATATACAATTTTCCATCATTGCATAGAAGAAAAAGGCGGAGTTGTTTCATTGTTAGGAATTGTTCATGTAACCAGTGTACATCAAGAAGGGAAGTGTTTGTTAATAATCTCTTGTTCAAGAGATGTTTTTGTGTCTTTTGAAAAAATAGCTAGATATTCCAATATACTCCCATCTCATGATTCGGCTGATGCAGGATAGAGTATGTTATCTATTCTTTTTATGATAGGAGTATTTGTTTTGTTAGAAAAATAAGGCTCATAATTGGGTGGAGTGGTAATTTTTATACCCAGATCGTCATATATATATGAATATAAATATCAGGTAATATTTGCTACTTTATATGTTTCTCAGTTTTCTGTTACAGTAACCCATCTATAAGGAGCGTTTGGATTAGCATCGATTCATGCAACAACGCGTCAAGTACTTATTGTGATGGTTGTTTTAAATTCATGGTGTTGTCATGAATTTTGAGCGATAAATGATTTTCGCACCGTTGTTTTTGGGATGTTCGTGTTGATGTTGATTGAAGGAGAAATTTGATCTTGAGAAGAAAAATAATCAGTAGAAAAATATATTCCAAATCATAGTGATGTAATAAGGAATACGATAAGCACGATTTTTTTGATAGACATGTGTATGATGATAAAGAGTAAAAGGCACACAGAAAACTATGTGCCCAATATATGATTTAGTATGCGTTTGGCCAGAGGAATAACATGTTATACATACTGGGTGCACTAACCATTTTATTTAAGAAAGATGATAAATCCATGGTTTTTACATTAGCAGAATAAGAAGTATTACTACCGATGTTTAGGCAATCAGTATAGTATACAGTAGAGCCAGTTCCTCCTTTTTTCCAATTTATGGCATGTACAATCAAGTAGTGTCCTTTACCACCACTAGTACTAATCACCAAAAATGGTGATTGTTTAGCAAGTAAATGATCAAGCATCCATTTTATTGCTTCGAATCTTCCTGAAGAAGTATTAGAAGTGGATTTTTGACGACAAGATAATTTTACATAGTCTTGATTTTGACAATACCATTTAATCGTAGTGATAGCAGCCCCGTTTTCATATGATCCAGCATAATTTACACAACTATTCATTACTTGATCAACTTTAGTATTATTGACAGGATATGAACACCAGTTACAATTACCTTTGATGATACAAGCAGCAGCAATAACATACGATGTCCAACTGCATTTACCGAATCCACTGGAAGTGTAATTCATTGCTTTGTGTTGATAGCTCAATTTGTAGATATAATCAACACTGAACATTTGTGATGGAATATCATTTGCAGATGTTGCATTCATAATCCATGTGTTGTTAGCTACCTTGAGACTAATAAAAGGTTCTCCAGAATCTCCTGGATCGAGCGTTCCCGTATCCACAGAAGTGGAAGGTACTTGAGGGTTAATTGTTTCGTTTTCTTTTTGGCAGGCTCCCAATACCATCAGGAGCACAATTGCTAAATAGACAAAAGTTTTCATAAACATAAAATGTTATTAGTTGGTTTTTTACGATAAGTGATTGATTCATCAATAGTACACATATTCCAGAACAGTCCCTTGATGAACAGGACCATTCCTTCGGCTTCTCTTGGCTAGCTTGGAGAAGTATATCCATACGATGATCAGTCGTATAGTGTTTTGTTTGTGTTTACGGGTGTTTATATATGAGATATAAACCATAGTATGTGTCCGTTATATGAGCTCCAGATTTCTCCAGAGCTCGTACGGACGATTCTGTTTGTTGCCATGCAAACATAAGACATGAGAACCAAGTTCGACGGATAAGTAGAACAATACTTCATCTTGGTACGATACTTGCTCATTGCCACGCGAAATGATAAAAAGATGAAGTTAGAAAAAAACTGACGAAAGTAAGAAAAAGTTTCCACCCGGGTGGAAACTTTCGTATATACAGTTATGAAGCTGTTTTGATGACTATCGCACCCGGGTGCTAACGGTTGCGTTTAAGTTCACTCCATAATTTTTCTTGTTCTTTGGATAATTTTTTAGGTATCTCAATCTGTGGTATAACAAATAAATCTCCTCTTTTACTCAAGAATCCTCCACTACCAAATCATTTACCACTGATTTTGATCATATCTCCAACTTGTGTTCATTTTGGTACTTTAATCTTCAATTTTCCTTCCGGATGATCGACAGTAACTTCACCGCCCAAGACCATATCATAGATGCTGATAGGAGCTTTGACATAGAGATGCTCTCCTTTTCTTTCGTAGAGTTTAGATCATACAATATTGATTTGGATATAAAGATCACCGACATGGTGTGCAGATGATTCATTGCCGTTGCCGGCAAACTTGATATACGCGCCAGGTTTGATTCCTGCAGGTATTTTTACTTCCAGAGTATCTTTTACTTTTTCTAGACCACCATTAGTAAGTTCTTTACCATCTTTGGTATAAATTTTTCCACTTCCTCCGCATGTTGGACAGACTCCTTGGCTTTGCATAACACCAAATGGTGTACTGACTTGTTGTACTACACGACCGTTTCCTTTGCAGGTGTGACATGTTTTCGATTCAGCACCTACGACCTTTTTGAATCTGGAATACGCTATTTTTTTGGTCACTCCGGTATACGATTCTTCGAAGCTGATATCTATGGCAAGTTGGATATCTTCTCCGCCTTGGGTAGATTTTCTCCTAGATCATCAGCCGAATCCTCAACCAAAAATACCACCCATGATATCCCCTATATCAAAATCTCAAAAATCGAATCACTGACCCCCAAATCCGCCTTGACCTCAGAAACCTCAGAATCCTGACGGATCAAATCCACCTTTTCTATATGCATCATATTGGGATTTTTTCTTTTCGTCTCCAATAACTTGATAGGCCTCATTTATTTCTTGAAACTTTTTTTTATCTCCTCATCTGTCAGGATGATGCTTTACAGCAGCTTTTTTGAATGCTTTTTTGATCTCTTCTGCTGAGGCGTCTTCCTTTACTCCTAGGATGTCGTAATAATTTTTTTTGATATCGAAGTCCATTTTTTATGGTTCATAATTTAAAGTTTATAGTGAAGAAGTATATTATATATTAAGAATCCAAAACTCAGAAATTATGTCTGAACTGTATACTTTATATTCTAAACTAGTGAAGTAGCACTTTCATGTGTTGTGTGATATTACAGATTTTTGTAAAAAATGCAAATAATATTCAATGTGAAAAATTTGCTTAATTTGGATTTCTGACTATAATTGATAGTGTGTTTTATTTTTCGATCTCCTTATGGTAAATTACAATTCAGCAAAAAAAGAGTATCTCAAGCTGGATCACGCTGATAAAAAAATCAGACTTATGACACTATTTGAAATTTTCCAAACATATTCTCTTTCTATCCAAAAGATGATGCCTATGTTGCAGTCAGATCAGATGAAAGAAGAAGAAATGATACAAGCATACAACAATCTTGTCGATGCAATAAAGAGTGTAGAATCAGAAAAACTCCAAGTAAGTATGTCTAAGATGGACCAACTTCGTATACAGATAGAGAAAATGAGAGAACAGGAAGCAAAAGAAAGAGTACAAGAGAATCTAGAAGAATTATTACATGATTTATAATTTTTATTAATATATACTATCCAGATGAATGTAGACGTAATAAAAAATTCGATAGAAACAAATCAAAATGATGAGCTATTGAATGTTGCTAGTAAATTCAACGATTCGGAAAAAACAAAGGTTGGAAATAATTTTGAAAATAATCGAAACAAGGTAGATCAACTTGAATTGGGAGATCAAAAAGTATCTGAATCTGAGATGAATGCCTACAAAAGTATTCTTTTTTTTTCTCTAAAAGAAAATTTTCCCGTAAATAAAACGAATTACAGACAAATTATTAATGATATTTTTGGATATGATATCAATAAAAACGGTGGAGAAAAACTAGATCCGCAACAAAAAAAGGAGAATAAAAAATTTTTTGGCGCTTTGTTGTATGATCTTGGTACATATTATAAACAGAATCGATCTAATACAATAAATGGAGAAGAAAACGCAATACAAGAAGAGAGAAAATTACTTGATGTAGCAAAAATATTTCTCACATTGATGGAATTAAGCCCAAGCAATCCATATAAACAATTGGAAGATAGACGGTGAAAAAGTAATTATGCCGTTATAGAAAAATCTATGATGCACGAAATAAACCAACCAGAAATTGATGCGAGTATAAAAGCTTTTGAAGATACAAGAAATAAAAAAATCATTACACAAAGTTGATATACACTTATCAAAGAGAGTAATCCATATATTGTTTCTCATCAGGGTAAAAAAATTACCAAAGAAGAACAAGAATTGTTTACCGGAAAATGATTTAGTATTATAGAGGAACAAAGTGACAAGCGAGAAAAACAAGATCCTATTCATGAACAATATATACTTCCAGAAAATATTATTGATACAAAGGTGATATCAAATTTACCGGGGTTCAAAGAGTTAAGAGAAAAGATTCAGGATCCAAACATAAGAATAAATGAAATAAATATTGTAGGTATGGCAAGTTATATCCCTACTGATCTTAATCAGGAAATATTTGCATATATGGATAGTAAAAATAAGTCTAGGCCAAATTCAAAAGAAGAAAATAATAAGTATCTTTCTGAGGCTAGAGCTTTGATTGCCAAAGATCGAATCCAAGAGATATTACAACAAAATAATTATGATATAAATACAATAAATATTATTACCAGCAATAAGGTAGATGGTCCAGTATGGGATACAAAATATAATAATCCTATATTTAGAGAGGAGAGAGAAAAACTATATCATCCTTATCAGGGAGTGGATTTTACTGTGGCTTACGAAAAGAAGCAAAAACAATATGATTATATTTTAGATAGAAAAATAGAATGACCAAAAGATGATATGTTATTTTGGCTGACTACAGAAATTATAGTACCACAATCGCTTCTAAAACAAAATAATATTATAGTAAAAGATAATAGCGGAAATAAATTGGAGAGTGAATATATACTTCTTCAGTTGAGTTCCAATGCTACCGCAATCGCTTGAAAGACGTTATTAAGTAGAAATTTTTCGACGATAGCGCCTACTACAGCTAAATTAAAGATGAAAGGTGCTATAAATGCAAATATAACTAATGAAAAAGATATTGAATTAAATGTTATGCAACAATGACAAAATGAAAAAGTAAAAAATACTCCGGTGTTATATATAAATGATGTCTCGATATTCAATGAAATCAATGAAAATTTAGTAAAAGATGCATTTACGAGCAATCAGGCAGCAAGAATGATGAAAAGATTACTTAAAGAACAAGCAAAAAAATGAGGAATACAACCTCAATTATAATACATTGATAGAATATACTAATATCAACTAGTGTAGGATCAACCAAAACAAATCACTATGATTCAGTTTTTTTCTCCTATTCATATATCAAAATAGTCAGCATGTAGTATGTTGCTTCTATGTGGTGCAGAATCCATGAATGATGCTAGGGTGTTTTTGATAGTTACAGGTCATTGAGATAATATTTCACCTGTCTTTACATTTTTTTCATGTATTCTATATCCATTATTTTTTATCCTGATTTTCCAGTCTTCTCACTTTTTATTAATATGTGAAAAATAATTGTTCCTTGCCATATCTTCTGCATGGTATTGTGCTGAATTGTTTAATAAGGTATCGAGACGTAATATAGGCAACGCATTGTTTGTTCTGAGAAAATTGATTTCTTCTAGAAAATGTTGTCTAATAATCTCCATTCCTTGGATTTTCCCGTATTGTGTTATGATATCATCCATATTCATAGAGATGATAGTTTGATGATCTATACTATCATTATTTGACAGTATCTTATCATCATCTATATAGAATGTATTCTTGCTACTATGATTTTTAGAAAGATCAACAACGATATGGTGATTTGTATCTTCTTCAATGTGTTTCTTGATATTAGCAAAATTCTCTTTAGAAGCTAAAGAAGCAAGGGTGGTGGCTAATATGATAGCACCTTTTTTCATGCCGAGTAGAGAGAATAAAAGATTATTATATAATTATATACAAAAGATTTGATTTGTCAATAAATACTATTGATTTAAGAAGGGAAATATATATAGTATCATCACAAGAAGAATATGAGATGAGAGAGAAATATGTCGACGATTTTTTCCAGGCTGTGGATTTTGTTGACAGGTTTCTACACTTGACGAGAACTGGATGTATATTCGGTTCAGGAAATCTGGCTTTTTTGCCACAGATAAGGACTGGTTTTACGTCGACAACCCCCGGAGTTTTTGCTCTGGGGTGTTTTTTTTACAAAGAACTTGTATTATACCAAAAAAAGCATATATAATATATACTCGGTTGTATGTACTGGGTGATAAGTAGATCTGTTTCATGACCCCCGGAGTTTTTTTTCCGGGGTGTTTTTTGATAAAAAAATTTCGACAATTCTGATGTCTTATGTTATTCTTTTTTCATTGCCAATCCGCACGGTATCTTTTTGACCAAAAATATATAGTAGTTGACGCCGAAGAATACGAGTGCCATGACGATGAAAATAATGATTTTATTCAATCTGTCCGTTCATTGGATCAGAATAAATATCATCATAATCAATGATCGAATCCAGACAAATGCCCTGATTTCCCTTCTATTCCATCCAAGTCAGAGTAGTCTATGATGGAGGTGAGTGTAATCTCCTTTTAATGGATTTTTTTTCATAACAAATATTCTCCATAATCCAACCCATATTGCATCGAAGATTACCAAAGAGAGTACCACTACGAGTGTCCCTATTTTGGCTCCACCAACCACAGAGAGATAAGCAAGTGCAAAGCCGAAAAACATAATCCCTACATCTCTCACCAGCCCCAACGGCTTGAATTCTACGACTGCAGAGACGAGTGAAATGACGAAGAGTACGAAAGAAATATTTTTTACAAACAAAAGAATCTGCAGATTCACATCAGTAAATTGTGTGTATTCTCTGAAAACGACATATTGGATCAGTAAAAATATTGTCAGAAATCAAATGCTACTCACTCCGCTTGCTTGGGCATAAATACCATCAAATCGATTGATAGCATTGACACAGAGAATCGTTCGTAGTGCAAAGAATATCGCCAGAATTCGTTGAGGCATCACTCGGATATGTCCATTGATGATAATTTCCTGCGGACCGATATTCCCTATCCAGACTGCTAATAACGCACCTGCTATATGTCAGACCAATCTAAACATCGGCGGTATCTTAAAATTAATTTTCCCGATATAATGAAATTCTTCAAAAAGTTCAAAGATAATCATAGGTAGAGAACCGAAAATGAGACCTCGAAAAAGATTGTTACTGAGATATTGAGGAAAGAGGATAGCTATACTCACAAAAAATCCTATATAGACAAAAATTCCCTGGATTGTCGGTACAGGTTTTCTGGTATTTTTTAAATCATTACCTGGCCTATCAAGAACATTCAATCGACGAAAAAGTTTTAGCCCAATTCGAGCAAAGGCGATAGCGATGACGGGAATTAAGATATAATGCATGAGAGATGATAGATAATAAATGATACATGATAGATATCTGAAGTATAGTCGTAGTTTACTGTTTTTTACAGAAAATTCTAATCAAAATATCACTTGTTTTTGTCAAAAAAAAGACTATGATTTCAGAGATGAAAGCACATATTATAATAACAACAACGACTACTACAACAACCATCGCATAATGGTAGGAGTTTGTTATTAAAAATATCTATAACTCCTACTAACCAGCTTACGTAGGATTTTTTTTAAAAAATGATGATAGATTATAGATTTTAAATGTTAAATGAATGCATGGTAAAAGATAATTTGATACAGAAAAAAAGCTTTGCATTTGCTTTGGAAATAATAGAACTCTATAAGTATTTGATAGAAAAAAACGAATATGTGTTATCAAAACAGATTTTAAGAAGTGCAACAAGTATATGAGCAAATATAGAAGAGGCTATTGGTGGTCAAACAAAAAAAGATTTTTTAACAAAAATATATCTTTCCCTAAAAGAAGCTAGAGAGACAAGGTATTGGTTAAGATTATTAGAAAGGAGCCAATATATAAAACATGATTATACAAAATATCTCAAAGAGATTGAGAGTATCATAAATATACTTACAAAAATAACCAAAACTACTGCAGAAAGCATAAAAAAATAATTTATCATTTATAATTTATCATTTAAAATTGTTCTTAAGATGGAAGAATCTATTTTGAAACCACGCCACTCGTTATCACATGTCTTGGCGCAAGCAGTTCAGAGATCACTTGATCCTCATGCGAAACTCGGTATCGGACCAGCAATAGATACGGGGTTTTACTACGACTTCATTTTTTCCGAAGGTGTCGAATTCGGTGAAGAACAGCTCAAAGAGCTCAACAAAATGATGACCAAGATCGTCAAGGAAAATCAGCAATTCCATAGGATAGACCTTGATTATGATCAGGCAAAAGAGGTTATAAAAATGCTTGGAGAAGAATTCAAAATCGAGTTGATCGACGAATTTAAAGCAGAAGGCGAGACAGTTTTTTCTTATTATATCAACACTATACCCGCTGCCGCCAAGGATAAGTTGCTCAAAGACGCTAAACCTGGCTATCTCGAAAGATATGAAAAAATAAATAAGTATCTAAAGACTTTAGACCTTGGACTTTCGACTTTTGACTTGGAAAACAATGAAGTTGTTTTCCTAGATATGTGTGAATGACCTCACGTCGACACCACTAAAGAGATTAATCCCGATGCGTTCAAGCTCGATAAGATCGCTGGAGCTTACTGGAGAGGAAACGAAAAGAATCCGATGATGACGAGAATATATGGATTGGCATTTGAATCTAAGGATGCATTGAAACAGTATATAGAATATATCGAAGAAGCAAAAAAACGTGACCATAGAAAATTAGGAAAAGAACTTTGATTGTTTGTATTTTCTGAATTAGTATGACCTGGTATGCCATTATATACCTTCAAAGGAAATATCATCAGAAAAGAAATCATTAGATATTCCAACGAATTGCAAAATGGAATATGATATCAAGAAGTTCATACTCCGAATATGAACAAAGCTGAACTTTTTAAAGTTTCAGGGCACTATGAAAAATATAAGGACGATATGATCAAGGTAAAGTCTAATTATTCTGATGAGGAATATTTTCTTAAGCCGATGAACTGTCCACAACATACCCAGATATATGCTGCAGAACAGAGAAGTTATACAGAATTACCCATAAGAATAGCTGATTTTGCTAATCTCTATCGTGATGAAAGACCGGGAGAATTGAATGGGTTAAGTCGTTTGAGATGTTTTTGTCAGGATGATGGACATTCATTTTGTCGTGAAGATCAAATCAAAGAAGAATTTCTCGCAGTTCTTGGAATCGTAAAAAAAGCGTTGACTACCTATGGTATGACAGCATATACTATCAGACTTTCGCTATGGGATCCGAATAAGAGAGAAAAATATCTTTGAGAGCCGGAAGTCCGAGAAAAATCACAAAAATTACTCGAAGATATCTTGATCGATAACAAGATAGAATATATCAGAGCAGAGTGAGAAGCAGCGATATATGGTCCGAAGATGGATATTATGATCAACGATTCTCTTGGAAGAGAGCGACAGATATCTACTATTCAGCTTGATTTTATCATGCCGCAGAGATTTAAGCTTACCTATATCAACAACGAAGGAAAAGACATTACTCCGATTATGATACATAGGGCGATTATAGGATCTCCAGAAAGATTCATGAGTATATTGATAGAACATTATGCATGAGCATTTCCCCTATGGTTAGCCCCAGAACAAATCAAGATCGTGCCTGTTGCAGAACCATTTGTACAGTATGCTAATGAAGTATCTGAAGCATTGAAAATAAAGGGGCTCAGAGTAGGAGTAGATATGAGCGATAATTCATTTAGCAAAAAAATCCGTAACGCAGAAATACAAAAAATCCCATATATCGTTATCGTCGGTGAAAAAGAAGAAAAGGCAAAAATGCTTTCCATTCGTGAATTCAGAAGCAAAAAACAGTATGAAATCAGTAGAGAAGAATTTGTAGAAAAATGTGATCAAGAATACAAAAACAGAGTATAATAAAAATAGTTTTCATATAAGGAAAAATCCTCCCGGGAAGCCGGGGGATTTTCTTTAATAATTAATAATTGTTTGTGGTTTAGTTTCCGCAGACCTGTTTGTAAATGCGTTGTCTTTCTGTATCAGGTACAGTACTTTTGGGAGCAAACTTTTTCAGCAAGGTAATTGCATTGAGTGCTTTTGTTTTGAGTTCTTCATCCGAACTGTTTCTTTGCACAGCTTCCAATTTGCTGATAGTTTTTTTTGCGGTTAATCCATCAGAGTTTCTTTTCTCCAGGTTTTTAATCTGTTCTCCTCCGATGAGAATACCATGAATGATGTCGCATTTCCCAGGACTGGGAACAAATTCGTGTTTTTTTTTCGCCATACCGATATGTGTTTTTATTCCAAATTTATAGAAACAAGTGCAACAGAAAAGTTATAGGTTATAGTAACAAT
>CAYQLB010000025.1:0-11651 GCA_964418415.1 uncultured Candidatus Peribacteria bacterium | reverse complement strand
ATATTGTTACTATAACCTATAACTTTTCTGTTGCACTTGTTTCTATAAATTTGGACAAAAGTAAAAATATATAAATCTATCCATATGAAAAAGGTAATGTTTCTGGTTGTGATGATAGTTGCAGTAAACAACATCTTCGCACAAAAAGCTGACTCCACAGCAGCCGACAAATCATCAACGATTTCTGCACTGTGCGACGCACAGGAAGAAGTCATTGCAGAAATCCTGAACGATCTGTATGAAAGTGACGGTAAGATTGATGTCATAAAAGCATATGCGACAAAGATCAAACCACGAATTGCTGAATGTTTGGAAACAGATATGATAGCGACAGGGTTGAAGATCAAAGAAAACGCTCTGGAGGGTAAGTTCAAAAAAATAAAAATTCGTTTCGAAAAGCCGGAAGACAATAAATTCAGAATTTCAGGCGCAACGAAAAGAAGCTACAAACGAGCTTACAAAAAGTTCAAGAAAGAATTCCCGGAGACGAGGAAAGGAAAAACTTTGACAACAATTTTCTCAGAGAAAGAAATGAACAAGAAAATCGACAAAGTAGCAAAGGTAATGACCAAGGAATTCAAAAAGAACGTACGAAAAGTTTCCAGGTAATCTTTTCTACACAAAGTATTTGGGCGGCCGTTATTCGGTTGCCTTTTTTTTGTAAAACCATATATACAAAGTTAACGGTAAAATGAGATAACAGATAACAGCAAAAGGAATTCCTATCACTGTTATCCATTATCCGTTAACTGTTATTATTTTATCATCAAGTCCATGAATATGAAAGTCAAAATCCCTATCACCAACGCGCTTTGCGTGGATGCTTCCTGTACAGGAAATCCATGACCAATGGAATACAGGGCGGTAGAGCTCAAAACATGGAAAGAAGTATTTCGTTCGCCTATTTATCCGACAGGAACAAACAATATCGGAGAATTTTTAGCAATTTACGATGGAATTAGATATATTGAAAAGCTCGAAAAGAAGAAAAGTAAAAAGAAGTATGAATGCATATTTAGTGATTCTGAAACAGCTATTGCACGGATGAGGTCCAAAAAAATCAAGACGACGCTAGAATATACTGAAGAAACAAAAGAGCTACTGACGAAATTACAAGAAGCGCTCACCCGAGTGAAAACACATGACTTCAAAATCCCTATTCGCAAACGAGAAACAGAAATACGAGGTGAAATACCAGCAGACTTCGATAGGAAATAATATGCTTCGCAAATTAAAAATTAATAATTGACAATGAATAATATATGAACTATCTTATGATAGACTATTGTACACAACAATAGTCCATATCAGTACAAATTCCATCATTATTCATTTTTCATTATTCATTATTCATTAATTTACTTTACAAGGGAAAGATTATGTTACTCAACAACAAATATAGATACATAGGTCTCGATTTCGAAACAACAGGACTTGATGTCACCAAAGATGAACCTATTCAAATAGGACTCATAGAGATTGATGCAACAGGAAAAATCATCAGCGAATATCAATCACTCATCAAGCCGGACAAGAAGACGGATGAGCTGAAGCATATCGTCGGCTTCATCACAGGACTATCAATACAAGATTTGGAAACCGCTCCAACCAGAGAGGAAATTCTTCCTCAGATAGAGAAATTTTTCTGAGAAAATACTATCATAATCTGACATAATATTCAGTTTGATCTGAATTTCTTGAACGCATATTTCCAATGATTGAAATATCATTGATCGATAGATACCATGCAATTGGCTCAAACAATCGTACATTATGCACCGAGCTACGCACTCGAAGTACTCATAGAAAATCTCAAAGATGAAAAGCTATTCAATGAAGCATTTAAGGATGATGATCACGGTGAAGAAAAATCACATGACGCATTTTTCGACACTAAAAATAGCATAAAACTCTTTCTTTATTTTATGAAATATGTTTACGAACTTATCTGATCTTATCCAAATCTCGCACACATCATAAGCCAAACAGAGGGAACAATCAAAGAAATCATGGACCTACAAGCATATAAAGATATACCGAAAGTGAAAGTAAAGTTCTCGGCATTGGAAAAGATAACACCAAGCCAAACCAGTGTAGCGAAACATGAAGAAAGTATCGATACCCAAACACTAGAAAATCAAAAAAAATACTACATCGGCAATATGCCCATCAAAGAATTACTCAAGGCACTAGCAACAAATAAAAATATCATCCTCGCTTTCCAGAATATCCAGAAACTCGATATCGCCAAAACAGTATTGAACGACATGGGAATAAAAAATATAGGATTCACGAAAGAAGAACAGACCATAAATCAGGAGCTGTTCGAGAAATTTCTGAATAAGGGGAAATTCATCCAGGAAGAATGTCTATTTGTCATCAAATATCTTTCACATCTCAAAAGATGATTGGGTATACTCAACCTCAACGGACAGTATGATTATAGGATCTATTATTATATCAAAGACACGAGAAACCAAAGCAAATACCCGATTATTCTGACGACACATCACGGACTTTTTATGAGCATGACAGAGAATGAAGAGCTCTACAAAGACTATGATATATGCTTTTTCGATACAGAACAGCGATACAAAACCTATAATTTTCGGCTCTCCAGTCCGATAGATCTCTATTATACACTCAACATCCTAGAATCCTTCATCTACCAACAAGAAGTAGATGCTCAGATACAAGGCAATATCGTATCTTCAAATGAACTGCAAGAATTTGTAAATCTCTTCCAGACATTCATCGGTATCCTGTTTATGGAGAACAAGAAATTATTTGTGAAAACAGAAGCTACTATGATTTCTCACGATCCTATCCGAGAACATGGAGATTTTTATCAAACAAATCTCTTACGAAAACAATTGATAGAGAAAAAAAATACACTCAAAACGATTCTGTCAGACGAAAATTATACTCTCCTCGAAAGACATATTTCGAATATCACCAAGACATTCAACGGTATTGTAAATATCTTCAAAAAAATGTACGGCAATGGTGATTTCTATTTCACCTATGCAGAATCACAAAAATATACTGATCGAAAAGAATTTATCGATATCTTCAAAAACAAAGTAATCTTCTTCTCAAATACCAACACACAAGCGGCCCCAATGAGTTCCTTGTCCCAAATCCCAAGTCACAAGTCCCAAAGGATAAAAACGATACCACCAAAAGTAGACGTCCTAATAAACTACATCTCCGAAGAAATAGAAAAAAATCCAGAAGAAATTTCCTATTTCATCTTCTCACCAAAAAAAGACGAATCCAAAAAAATATTTGAAGATTTATGTCAAAAAGGTATACATACCAAAGCTACCCTACTCATAGAAAACATCACGGGTGGTATAGGAAAAAACATCTTCAAAGCCAAACAAACAAAAAACAAGATTCTGATCTGATGATATAATTTCATTTTGTATTGCTATGCCAATAGGATTCCACTCAAAGAAATCATACTTTTCAATGCAAGATGACCAAGCGAACAAAACATCATAGACGACATCAAACGATATAATATCTCAAACTAATATACAAAAATGAAAATATAGAGAGATTAAAATATAGAAGAATGGAAAATTAATCTTTCAATGTTTCAATATCTCAATAATCTCACCATGAAAGTAAAAAACATCATCAAATTTATTATCCTCGTAGGCATATGCTACGCATTATTAGCGTTCAATATTTTCCATTTAGGAGAAAAGATCGCACCAAATACCAAAGACTATCTTGAGACAAATATACCAACAGAAGATACCGACATAGAGAATACCTATCTTGAACTCGACGAAGTTATGCAAACAGGAGAACATGGAGCTTCAAGCAACACGAAAAATCTAGAAGCGCTCTGCAAGACATTAAATATATGTAATAAAATACAATTCAATGGAAAATTTAGTGATACAGAAAGATATACGTATACGAAGTTCATCAGTAAGATTATCGAATTCATAGCAAAAAATGGAAAAGAAGATAGAGATATCAAACAGGTGATTAGTTCTATCGAAGTAAATAAAGATAGAGGAAATAGAAGATGATATGCAACATGGGACACTATCATATTCAATATCTGATCGGTACTATCCAACAAAGAATTTATAGAGCTGACAACCCACGAAATGGGACATATCGTTGATCTATGATATATCCAGTGATCATCATCCAAAAAAGATAAAAATTATACAGAATTTGGTAAAATAGTATTTAAGATAGACGATCTCTCACTTTCTTTCTACAAACTTTCACGAGAGAGTGAAACTGTGAGAAAATCATGAGCAAAAAAAAAGGATTTTTGCAGTGGATACGGGATGAGTGATCCCTTCGAAGACTTCTCGGAATGTTTCAATATGTATATCAATCATAATATTTTCTTTAGAGAGATAGCCAAGAAAAATCCATTACTCAAAAAGAAATACAATCTCTTGGCGAGTATATTCAACAATCAGTATCTATGATCAAATGGAACAGACCTAGAAAAAATAAAGACAGATATATTACGAAGACCACGAGACACGACGAAATTTAGCAATTAAGAGTATTTTTAGTTTTTCGTTAATATAGTATGCCATTGATCATAATAGGAATAGTTTTGACAGTATTCGGGATACTCTCCATCTATAGTGTAAGCATCCATGAATCATTTACTTTAACATTATCACTTATAGCAAATGGAAATTGGGATACTGACCCATCCAACTATTTTTATTTTGGTAGACAACTGAGAAACATAGGATTAGCATTGATCATGGCTGCAATCACCTATTCGATTCCTATAAGATTCTTTCAGAATCACAAAAACATCACTATCATCGCCATCATACTTATGGCATTGCAGATTGCAGTATTTATACCAGGTATCTGAGTAGTGCTCAATGGTGCAAGAGGATGGATAGATCTTCCATGATTGCCGAACATCCAGCCAGCAGAGTTTTTTAAACTCGGATATGTACTCTTCCTCTGATGACGACTGATCAGAAAACGTGACAAAGTAAACACCAAAGATTTCTTCGTCTCGTTCATCATATTGAACGCCATATTCTTTCTACTCTTCTTGCTGGTACCGGATCTGGGAACGGTAATGATCCTAGGAATCGTTGGGCTCATCATGTGTCGATACGCAGGAGCGAAAATAAAATATATCATGTGGATACTCTTTGGATGATTGTTGTGAGGATTATTGATAGGAAGTGTCGCGGGAATGGTGAGCGAAAGATTCTCGTACATCCAAAAAAGGTTCACCTACTTCCTCAGTTCGGATGTCGATCCGCAAGCGAGACAGATATGACGACAGAACCAGCAAGCATTATTGGCAATCGGAGGATGATGATTTTTCGGTAAATGATACGGCAAAGGATTGCAAAAATTTGGATTCATACCTGAAGCACAGAGTGATTTCGTCTTCTCGGCATTCTCGGAAGAAATAGGATTCGTGGGAAATATGATGCTTCTGGCAATGTATCTCTATATGGCATATTATTTTTTGACACGTGTTCGTCAGGTAAAAGATGAACATAAAAAAATCATAGGAATAGGTATTCTTGCATTGATACTCGTGCAAGCATTCGTAAATATCTGAGTTAATGTAAAAATATTACCAAATACTGGTTTGACACTGCCATTTATCAGTTATTGATGAACAGCACTTATGGTAAATTTTATGGAGATCATACTCCTCTACAAGATATTAAAGAATAAATAAAAAAATAGACAAACGCATTCGCGACAAATATTGCCAAACAATAGCTATCTTTCAGCAACCGTTCGTCAACCATTAGGCAACCTTTAGTCACTTATATAAAGATGAAAATCGAGATCGACAAAAATAATCTATTGACCATCTTCAACGAAAACATTCCACAAACCAAGGAATATACCTACAATGTCAGTGGATATATATTTTCTGATTTTGACAAATGAATAGTGGTTTTGCACAAAAAAGAACGAAAAATAATTAACCTCAAAAATCTCTGAGATACGATGAGTGTATGTTATAGAGCAGCAAGACAGGAAATGAAAACACCATTTGATACAGAATGATTTTTAAAATGATTATGCTTATTCGACGCATTCAATGAAGAAAACGGGGAGACATATTTTTTCATCCCAAAACTTCCCGAAAAAGAAAGAGAATCTATGAACAAAAAATGGGAGATATTAGGTATACCAGCCAAGATAGAGAAGACAGAAAAATGATGTTTGATCAAAGGGAATATCCAGCCAAAAGAGTATCAAGGAAAATATCTATCATTCCTCTTTTCACTTATGTTGCTCTATGGGAAAATGGATATAAAAAACAACGAATTGATAGCAATAAAAATCCACATACCGCTTTTTGGAAAGTATATGAAATACGAAGAAGCCTTTGATACGATGAAGCAAAAATTAGCACAAGAAGGGATATTTATTACCACCAGTACACAAAAAAACGCTGAAGGAATAATCTATCAAATCAGTAGTAACGATTATGAATTATTGAAAAATTTTACTGAGTATGCGAAAGACATTGAAAATATACACAAAATCCCTAAATACGACATCGCCTTGGAAAACAAAAAAAGCTTACTCGAATATATACAGAACAATCCAGACATTCCACAAGAAGGCAAAGCCGAAATTTTAAAGCAATTACAAGAAGGAACAATAAAACTGTTAACCAAGTAAGAAAAATCATATCTGTCCTCCTTTATCAAAGGAGGGGGTGCACCGATTTGTCGGGGAGGAAGATTTAGTCGTGCGACACGAAATCTCCTAAGACTTCGCTTAGGACTGTAGCATCATCCCAGAATACTCCGGAATACCTCTCCCTTTTCAAAAGGGAGAGAAAATAAAAAAATTCCTCACTGTTAATTGAATTATGGGGCGTTGGTGTAGTGGCGACCGAAGGGAGTCCAGCGTAGCTGGACAACACAGCAGTCTTCACCCAACTAAATCGGTGTCCAAACTGGTATCGATGAACAAAAAAGAAAGTTTTGAAAAAAAATCAATATAGTGATCATAGTATGGGGCGTTGGTGTAGTGGCAACACAGCAGTCTTCGGAACTGTTGTCGGAGGTTCGATCCCTTCACGCCCTGAATTGAAGAAATAACATACAAGGAAAGAATTGGCAGGAAAGCCGATTTTTTTTGATATATTGACTTTTTTCTATCCAATACATATAAACATTTCTATTTTTTTATGTATCAGAGAATATACTATGCTTGGACCAAAGAAATATATGTCAGCAACCGAATGACACGATAATTGATGATGAATACACAACAACCCTGAAGCGGTGAACGCTATGAGAGATGATTCACTAATTTCTGTTCAAGAACACCAGGAACGTTTTGCTTCGGCACCAGAGATACTCAAAGACACTTTTACGCTCCAAGACGATGGAAGCTTCTTGGTAAAATGACCTGATGAAAGTAATATCATGGAGTGACATCTCAGAGATTTACCTATAGTACCAGGCATAGTGTTAAAGAGATTATTTTTTCATCAAACAGGAAAACAAGCAAAAGGAGTAGTAAAAGCAATTTTTCTCTGAGGAGTATTTTCATGACAAACTATCATCGTAAGAAAAGATGGCATCTACAATCTCACAGGAAAAAAAATAATGGACATAAGTATCGACACCGAAGAAGAAATTCTTCAAGTGAATGATACAAAAAATATTTCATATATGTCAATGTACGAAAGTATGAATGACTATTTACTCCAACAAAATAAATTCAGATTTGTTTCTCGATGAGAACCACAAGGTGTAGTAAAAAGCGAATCACGATTTAGATGATGATTTGAAATACCAGAAGATTTTGAACGACAAGAAGGAGAACATATTCCTTGAGAAATATTAGAAGAAATTTGAGCACAAGTATGATCATATATTACAGGACCAGATCTCAATAAAAATATTTCTCTCATCACAAAAATAGACGGTAAAGAGGACCTCAATCCTGAAGCAAAAATATTTACTTTCAAACTCGGCAAAAGTATTTCGACAGATATTCCGGCAAAAGCGGGAGAAACACTCTATGTAACCTGAAGAGTGATACAGTTTGACCCTAATGGAAAAGAGGCACATTTTTGTTATGAAATAACTAATAATGAAGGTCAAGAACTACTGTTTTGAGAAATAAAAGGAAATATAGTTCCCTTAAAAATACTGATCCGTGCATACGAAAATATCAAAAATCAGATGAAAAAATAAGTCAACCCCATAGAGATAAAATATATTGCATAGTAAGCGATTTTCGCTAAAATAGCAAAGTTATATTTTTACTTTATAACAAAATTTCAATGAAAGTTCTTTACTGGATTTTTTTAATCCTTTTAGTTGTTGGAGGTTTGAACCGAGGTCTTTTTGCGTGGTTGGATCTTAATCTTGTAGCAAAAGTATTCCCAGATGTAACTACTGTTGCTGTAGACGCTACAGGTGTAGAAACTACTGTTACAACAATGAACGTTATCGCAAAAATTGTATATTCATTGGTAACTGTAGGAGCACTTCGAACACTTATTGCAAATTTTGGAAAGAAAAGTGCATAGTACTATGAATTTTGTAACAAAAGACTCCTTCTCACGAGGGAGTTTTTTTGTTGACTTATTATAAAAAATAATTATAAAAAATATCTGATTTATATAGAGAGAAAGATATGAACACACTAACAACACAGCAAAAAAAAGAAGATGGAGAACCAAAAAGAGGAGATACCCATATCATAAGACAGTTATGAAATAATGAAATAGAGCAGTTATTTACTCCACTCAAACAGACAACATCTCCAAATGAGAATATATTTGGATTTTTGAAAGAAGTGATAGAACATACCCACAAACTGATAAAAAAAGAAAGAATGGAAAATGAATATATCGATAAATATCGAGGAAAACTTTCAGCAAGAGAACTTCTTTCACAAGGAAAAACATTATATATGAATCCTTGTCTGGATCTGGTCTTGGTAACGATAGAAGGACTCAAAAAGATAGGAATACAAGATATTGGATTTGTTGTAGAAGAGTTACAATGTCCAGGAAATCGATATAAATTACACTTCGGAATAGAGATAACAATACAATGAAAAATATATCACATAGATTATAGAACAAAAAATACGGTATATGTAGGAGCAGGAAAATTTACAAGTGATTATATGGAAAAATGAGAAAAAGTAGCTAATACGATATATATACCTGCTGATCAAATATCTGCAGACGATACTATCTATACACTCATCAACACATGAAAAATATCATTTAATTTTTTTGATCAAAGGATATTAGATATGTTGAGAGAAAAGTTGAAAAAAGATAACAACGATGAACAATGGGAACAATGATTTTTATCTCATATCAAAAATATCGACAAACCAGAGATAATTATAGAAGGAGAAGAACATAAATAATATATCGCACAACTAGGTAAAAATATAAGAGATATTGTTATTATAAGTAAAATAGATATACAGAATACTGGTAAAAAAATCATATACACAAACCAAAAAAACAAAAAAACACTATGAAACAAGATGAAATCGTAAAAAAAGTAAAAAACATCATTATTGAAAAGCTGGATGTTGATGAAAGCGAAGTGACACCAGAAGCAAATTTCAAAAATGATTTGGGGGCAGATTCCCTGGATACGGTAGAGTTGATTATGGAATTCGAAAGAGAGTTTGAAATAAACATATCTGACGAAGATGCAGAAAAAATTACCACTGTAGGTGAAGCAATAAATTACCTCCAACAACACATTGGAGAGTAATGCAAATGAGTACTGAATACATAGAGCGTTTTCGCTCTATGTTTTTTTATGTTAGCATATTTTTTTTCCGATCCTCTACGATCTTGTGGAGATAGACGATATTATGGAGTGATAAGAGAATACCGCCCAGCATCTCTTTTTCTTGGAACAAATGATGAAGATATGCTCTGCTAAAGTGCTTGCAGGTATAACATCCACAATCATCTGTGAGTGGAGTAAAATCTTTTATATATTTTGCATTAGAAATTTTTATATTTCCATTGGCAGAGAAAGCTTCGCCATGTCTACCCAATCTCGTTGGTAATACACAATCAAACATATCAAATCCCTCCTCTATTGCATGACTGATATCTTCTGGAGTTCCAACTCACATCAAATATCTTGGTTTATCGGAAGGTAGTTTGGAAGCAGTAAACGAAACAACCTCACGAATAAGTTCTTTGGATTCACCGACACTCACACCACCAACAGCGATACCATCTCGTGCATATTGCGAAAGAAAATCTACCGACTGCTGACGAAGATCCAAATATGTTCCGCCTTGTATGATAGGAAACAAGACTCCACGTACCTGGTCGTATTTTGGCTTCAGATGCTCGAATGCTCTCTTGGCTCGACGATGAGTCATCTGCATATGTTGTTCTATCGTTGTTTTGTCAGCACCAGAAGGTGAACAAACATCCAACACCATCATAATATCTGATCATAGATTACATTGGATATCGACGACTCATTCTGGAGTAAATTCATGTTTAGATCCATCATACGGTGAACGAAATTTCACACCATTCTCGGTCAACTTCATCTTAATTTCATGATTTTCTTGATTCTTTCACCTTGTCTCTTGTCCCTCGTTTCCTAGTCATAGAGAGAAAACCTGAAATCATCCGCTGTCTGTAAGAATAAGTTTATCCCAGTTTTCAAATGTATGTAATCCTCATGCATCTTTTATCAGCCCATCACCGGGACGCAAGTAGAGATGGAAAGTGTTCGCCAAGATAAGTTGAATCTCGGGAAGATCTCATATATATTTAGGATCTTTGAGCATATCGAGAATCATCCCCTTGATCGTCGCCTTGGTGCCGACGGGCATAAAAACTGGGGTTGTCAAGGTGATTCCATTGAGCGTGATCTGTCAAACCCTTGCATTTCCCTTCTGTTTGAGTATCTTAAATCTAAGTTTAGACATAGAAAATATGAGCTAATAAAGTGTAAGAATATATAGGATTATAGCGAACAAATTCAACATCGTTTGAGCATTTTATCGTGTAATGATTTCATCGTGTTAGAGCAAATCAAAGCAGAACTCACTAAACATTGTAAACCTGAAGAGAAGAAAGGACTCTTTTTCTCGTTGTACGACACAGAAGGAAAGATATTGGCTTCGCATGGAACGATAGAAACCGACAAAACAACGACACAACTCACTGATCTTATCTACAACGGACTTCTTGCTAAACACGAACATACCACCAAGACCGTGGTCATCGATATCATCCAATCCTATATCCAGGAAACCGATATCAACAAATTACTTTCTTTACCAACCAAAGATTATGGAATTTTTCTCGTAAATAATGAAACGAAAAAATCAGGAGCGATTTTACCTAATACAAAATGAGTGAATGATATAAAAACCGCTCTCGGACTAATAAAACAGAAATATGGAATTTCTGGTAATGTTAGCATGTATAGTTTCAGAACAGAAAGAGTGACGATAGGACTGTAAAAAAACAACATCGCACAAACCACGCATTTCATCATATAACACGCAACCTAATGTCGCCTTTTGTACCATTATCGCTTCTATGACGACACTCCATGTCGCACAGAAGCTAGTTAGAGGTCATAGTCCTATCAATAAGAAAAATTACAAAAACATGGAAGGGCTCT
>CAYQLB010000024.1:0-12254 GCA_964418415.1 uncultured Candidatus Peribacteria bacterium | reverse complement strand
ATTTAGAATATGCTGAGCGTGTCCAAGAAACAGAGAAAAGCCTCACTGGGATGAACTGACTCAAATTAACCTATATTACCAAAAAATCCGCCTCATTGGATGGCTATATGAATTATATCTCCAGCAAATTTTTCCCAGAGAAAGAACAGATATCTCTCTATGATATAGAAGAAAGAAGTGCAATCATCGAAACAACGATTCAATCATATAAGAGCATCCAGCAAGAAATAAAATCAGATCATGTATTAGATTCAGATTTAAAATTATTTCTCATCAAGAAGATACAAGAAAGTACAAATAAAGCAGAAATAGCAAAGATATCACTTTTGTTTGAAGCGGAAAAATATGGATATGATATAAATTTTGCAGGAACCTCCTTTTCTATCAAAAAAAATCAAACAGCAATAGAACAGATAGGATTATGATCTGATTATGAAAAGGAAAAAAACAAATATCTGGAACATATCGAAGATTTGCAAACCGCTACTTACGGGCCAAAAATCAGTGATAATCCTGATGAAAAAAATATCATTCTTTCCTTATGCAATGATAAATATCAAAAAAATAAAAAAAGACTGACACAACAAGAGGATATCTTGTTTTCTTCTTTTCTTGATACCTTCAAAGACAGCATCACTAACACGATACCTCAAGATAGAAAGAAACTTTCTTCAAGAGGAAAACTTTCTATGTCAACTATCATGGAAGGAACAGAGCATGTTAAAACACATTTTTATCCAGAAATAACTCAGCGGCCTCAACAACAAGAAAAATGAAAAACATGATATGCCGCGCCATTTAGTAGCAAAGTCCGTGAATATCCAGACAAGGAAGAAGATATTTTCAATAAAATTCTGACTACTATAGGACATGAGGATGCATGACACATGATCAGATGAAATAATCAAGAAGGAAACTGATTGATCATAGCATGACCGTGATATGAAGATATTGAAGAAGGAATTACTAAGCTCAACGAATGATTATTGAGATATTCGCTAGATGACTACCCTCTTATCCCAAATGATACATTTATAGCTGTATTTATAGGTGAAAATTATAATTTTGAAGCTACCTATCATCTTCTCAAAGCATGGAAAAAATTGAATATTTCAGAAGAGATAACAAAAGAGAAAGAAACTTCCTTATCCAAGATTGCTTTCAACCTAGCACAAAGAGTGAAATGTTATTATCCTCGGGATGAAAAAGGTTCGAACAGAAAAGATGTCATCTATTTTAGAGGAGAAAAAAAACTAGTCGAATATCTAAAGTCATTGCCAAATGATGAAGAAAGAGCTGCTTTTTATAGAAAAGCCATGTCGGCTAAAGTTTCCTTTGAAGATATATTTACTCTAGATACACTTTTCCAAAAACTATGAGTTCATCCAGAAGACATCAATCAGAATAAGCTTGTTGATAAAGTGTTTCATATAAAGCTTAAGGAATGAGCAGGGGCATTCAGTAAAAAAGCGAATGATGAATGAGTAGCAAATATTGAAAAAAATCTGTGGAAATGAGATTTTAGATTTAATGGAATGAAAGAATATGTCCAAGAAGAAAAGAAAGCATTGGTAGAACTTTTTGACATGGTGCATTACAAAAAGTATAGAGGGAAATATGTCCAAGAAGCAAAATGGACCCAGCTCAAAGCAAGAGACGTATTAAAGAAATGAAATATCATGTCTCTCCCTACTGCCAATGGTATCCAAAAAGCAAAAGTGATCTCTTCAGATCTTAATGAACTCAAAGTAATACTACAACACGACGGAAAATTTACTGGATGAGACATCATGACTATCTCAAAAAAAGATATAAAAAATCTATGAGAAGTAAGGATTCTCAACAAACAGAAAAAATAATTTCACTTGAATCCTATCTTCAAATCAGTTAAATACTGACGATTTATTTGTCTATGTTTTTCTTATGAAAAAACTTATCGCGCTCACCATACTACTCGCGGGAAGCTTATTCCTTTTCACTAGCACATCAGCACAATTCTCTCCTACAACTTGTGAATGACAGGCCCACTGCTCTGCTCCTACCAAAGGCATCAATTACAGAAACACCATCATCTATATCTGAACGGAAGGCGATGAATTCGATCTTGGGTTCCAGACAAATTTCGATAAGCAGAAAACCCTCCTTCAAGAAATATTCATTTCAGATACCAAAAATTTTTCTGAAGAAGATATACTTACAAAAATAAAAAACAATATCGCTGATATCCAGACAAGCAAGACATTGATAATCAATACTTCGAACTTTGATGTACTTCTTCAACTTCTGGCTAAAGTCCACGTTTCTGACAATCTCAATCTCAAAGACAAAACAATCTATCTGGTGACCAATAGCAATAAGTTTTTCCTCAAAAGGATGCTGGCCAAATATATCAAGCCGATTGAGATCACAAAAATATATACGCTTTCCCAGGACAAACTCCTCAATTTCCTTTCGACGCTTTCTTTGGATAAGATAACGAATAAAGAAGAATATATCACGCCATTCTCTCTTTCATTTCAAGAGACACCGAAATATCTCCCTATCTCTTATCTTGTGGATCGCTTGATCTATCATGGATTCCCTGTAGAACTCATCACTATGTTTTTGGTACTGTCTTTGTGAGCATTGCTGATAAGCATCTTGAGACAAATAGTGTGATTTTCAATATTTGGTATCTATAGTCCTCTGCTCTTTGCTGTCTCTATGTCGATCCTTGGCGTACCATTCAGTCTGACATTGCTTGGTATATGATTGATCACCAAACTGCTTATGAGACTTTTTACCAAAAGGATGTATCTCCTTCACAATGCAAAGACATCGCTCTTGGTCATATTATATTTTCTTCTCATGCTGCTTGTTTTCTGACTCAATACTATTATCTGACTCAACCGAATAGATATCACTATTTTTGCTAATGGATATATCATTTTCCCGATGATCTTCATCATCCTCGTAAGCGACAAAGTCTTCAACGAAGGATTCAAACTCTTTAGTGCTGGACGACGAGTAGCATTTTCAGAATTCATCATAGTATCTTTCGCTGTATATGGACTCTTCTATCGGACATGATTGAAGCATCTTCTCTTAGCATTCCCTGAATTATTGATTCTGATTTTTTTCCTCAATATCGCTGTTTGAAGATTTACCGGACTCCAACTTCTCGAATATTTCCGTTTCATGCCATTACTAAAAAACTCCTCAGGAACTGAGGAGGAAGAGGAATAACCCGAAATTTAATTTTAAATTTTGAATTTAAAATTTACAATTTAAAAACTCTGTGTTTACGTTTTCAAATTTCAAATTATAAATTGTACATTTCAAATTATTTAAAGTATTTCTTTTTCGTACTTAGCCGCCGTGCTGATTGTCTGGTGAGCTCTTTTTGGTCTTCCGGGTTGAGCAAGAAATGCTTTACTGCTTCTTCCAGATAAATAGTATTCTGGCTTCCTTTGCAGACGACAAGATATTCATCTCCTGGCTCTTTCAGAAGTTTCTGGATATGCTTGCCGGCGATGTTCGCGTCATAAAATTTTTCTACCAGTTTCGGATCGTAGCCGACTTTTTCAAGTTCATCAGCTAAATAATCTGTCATATATTTCCCTACTAAGATCACTTTGTCTGCAACTTGTGAAACATATCCTGCAATCATCCTATGCTCGCGTTCCGTCAAATCTCATAATTCTCTCATATCACCGAGTACGAGAATAGTCTTTCTCTGTGGGAACAATTGTTTTTTGATATTGTGAGCAGTATTAATAATTTTTTTGACGCTCAATGGTGATGCATTATAGGTTGAATCTATAATAACACTATTTTCTATTCCTTGGAAAATGGAGAGCCTACCTGGCTGCAAAGTGTACGTCAGTTCCAATGGTTCACGAGATCCATTCCTCAATATAGGATCTTCTGCTCTCGATTCAAACTTTGCATATTTGTAATCCAAAATACTTGCGATTGCCAAGGCTACACTAATATAGCCGTAATTTGCTTTCCCAAGAATATTTGTGCTTACATTATATTTTTTTTCTTTGATCCACGTATGAAATTGGACTCAGATTCCCCCTTTGAAATCAGCGAGATAAAAAAGTTCATCCTTGAAATGGATATCCGCGGTGATATCATTACCTTCCGTCTGATAGGTCAGATAATCTATTTTCAATTGATCTTTGAGCTGGAGCGCATAAGCGTCGTTAGCATTGAGGAACCCTATTTCTAAGGTGTTTTTGAGCATTTTTACCTCCTCTCTTGCGATCTCCGCCGGATTGCCGAATTGTTCGGAATGCACTGAATCTATCGCAGTAAACACGCCAATATGCGGCTTAGCTATGCTTACGAGAAAGTCCATCTCCCCAGGACGATCGATCCCGTATTCAAGCAGGAGAATATCATAGGGCTTGGGTCAGAAATATCTTTTTCGGATGAGTCTAAAAAGGGTTGCAACGAAATACAGGATATTGGGTTCCCGTTTCTCTATCTGAAAAATCGAAAGCGACATCCCGAGTTCTCCATTGAAATTTTTGGGTGACGTATAGATATGTCTGTTCGGCAAAAATCTCTGCAAGGTTTGATAGATAATCATGCGGCAGGATGTCTTGCCTACACTTCCGTTGATTCAGATTACTTGCGGATTGTGCTTCGCAATATATCCATGAGCCAACTTACCAAGCAACTTATAGTACCATCGCAAGAATTTCTTTTTCATATGCATACTTATATGCTAAAAGTAATATGACCTTCGGTCGTAATTTATCACTTCGTGATGTAATATATCCTATCGGATGGAATATATCCTATCGGATGTAATATATCATATCGGATGTAATGTATTATATTTGGATGTAATGTATTGTAATGAATTTTCAGATGAACTCAAGTATGAGTGTATTGCGTTTAAAAAAAATTACGTACGCATAGGCGGACGTATTACGCGTAGCTCATTACGCGTAGCACATTACACGAAGTATATTACGCGAACACAGTGAGCTAATTACGCGAAGCTTATTATTCTTCAAATGTTTTTTCCAGGATGAGCGTAATGATCACTGCAATAGGCACAGCGAGCAATACTCAGACAACACCAAGGATCAATGCTCAGATAATCATGCTGATGAAGATGACGACCGGATTGACACCCAAGGTCTTGTTCATCAATAATGGAATGAATACATTATTTTCGAGCCATTGGATCAAGAATATGACACCTATGACAATCAATGCTCCGTAGATTCAGAAATTGATGAATGCTACCAAAGCTGCTGCCAATCATCAAACAATAGGCCCTATATATGGGATGAATTCCGTCAATGCTACGATGGCTGCTAATGCTCATTTCTGAGGAAGATCTATGCCGAACAATGCAAGAATCCATAATGCCGCATACATTGTCAATCCCATAAAAATACAGAGAAAAAGCTGTGATTTAAGCCGGATGCCGAGTTGTTTGTAGATCCTCTCGAGTTTCATATAGATGAATTTGTATTTCTTCTCTCCACCGAGTCTTGCGATAAATCTCATGACTGCGTCCTTCTGGATAGAGAAAAGCACAGCAAGCGTCAATACAATGGATGTCTGAGTAATAAATGTAAAGAAGGTACCAACAGCATTTACCGCAATGGTTCAA
The DNA here is from genome assembly GCA_964418415.1 of uncultured Candidatus Peribacteria bacterium. Classification (GTDB taxonomy): domain Bacteria; phylum Patescibacteriota; class Gracilibacteria; order Absconditabacterales; family Absconditicoccaceae; genus CAJBLF01. Next base: position 6,634 of record CAYQLB010000024.1, on the reverse strand, counting down.
ATATTTTTTGCGTACATCGTACCGAAATCAACGATCTGCGAAATATTTGCTTGTAACTGACTCTGAACACCCCCTACGACCGCAGGATCGCTAAACGATTCCAGAAGTCCGTTTTTTAATCCTCATGGCAATCGATTGATATCTTGGATAATACCAACGAGTGACTTAGTCTGTAAAAGTGTTTGAAAATCAGCGATATTACCCACAAATATAGTAACAATATCTGATATCTGATTGAGGATAAATGGAATAATAAAAATCATAGCTCATAGGAATACGAGAACGATGAAAAGATATGCTAAAAAAATAGCTATTCCTCTATACTTAAGATATTTTTGGATAAAATCTATAATTGCTTCTATAGCTAAGGAAACAATATATGCCATAAAGATCAGGTAGATGATCGTCAAAGATTTATAGACAAACAATCCCAAAAAAATCATAATCATACCAATTATCCAAAACTTCGCAAACATTCTATTAGTAAAAACAAAAGGGACTATAGTTTTTTTTTCGCCTTTTTTCTGCTCATCGATTTTTTTTTCCAATCTCTCTAATTCCAAAAGTTCTTTCCTATTATCAGCTTTGAGTGATCTAAAAAAATCTGAACCTCATTGTATGATTTTCTTGAAGACCTTCATGTGTATCTTAACCATATAAAATCACTTTCTCATTTTTTATTTTTGAATTCTATACTCTTTTCTGATACATTCTATCATTGACCCATTTCCATGACTTTTCGAATTCATCTTGGATGTACTTAATTGTATCTTTTTTTTGAAAATTTGCAATTTTTTTCTCTATCTCTGGTATACGATCTTTGGAAAGAACGATAAAAAATTTATAGAATGTATTATTGATAGGGAACTTAATGAGATTATGCTGCTGGATACGTTGAATGATAGCTCTTTTGAACATATGTCTCACTACAGATCTTTTTGACAATTTTATAGTTATATGACAAGAAAACTGGTTATATTGTATATTTGCATACTGTTTTATGTAAAAAAAACCGAACAGCCCTTGTCAGATATACTGTCTTTTTCTCGTCATAAAGATAACATCTTTGCCAGTAAGTCTTTGTCTTTTTGGTAACAAAACTACTTTATTACTGTATAAAACTATTGGGACTTGGAACAAGGAACAAGAGACAAGGACCATATCACATATTCCCTATCCCTGTTTTTTATTGTATATTTATCAGTCTCATCGTCGTTCACTTAATAATCCCATATTTAGCAGCCATTCATGCATTAATTTCAAGGACATATTTGGCTGAGGTTCATGGATTATAGGTTGAACACGGATTTACTGTACATGGTTGGGCAGTTAGTATGTTGACTACATTGAAGTTTTCATCTATCCACAGCATATCCAAAGGTATTAAGGTGTTTTTCATCCAAAACATATGAAGATCAGACTCTTCAAAGATAAAAAGCATTCCAGATCATTCTGGTAAAAATTCACGATACATCAATCCTTGTTGTCTGCTTGCAGGTGTATCCACTACTTCTATATCAAAACACATTCCTGATGAGAGACAAATTTGAGGCCTCTTGGTATATCCATGAAATAGTCCAGTTAAGAAATATATGATCACCCCTAATATTACTAATCCTATCACGAAAGGAATCCGATATTTTCTTTTGATATTGTTTTTCATTTCTATTTGGATATATCAGCTAAATATAGATTTTTTATTGTCTTATTCTTTTTTATGAAAAAATTTACCAAATATCTTATTATCGTCATAATCGTACTTGTTTGTATATATGGTTTTTGGGCATGGTTGCAATATAAATGAGCAACAGTCATAAAGAAAACTACTACATCTATCATCACTCAACTTGCCACTATCCAAAAATTGGAAACTGCTCAGCAAGAATTTACGGAAACGCTCCAAGGAGAACAACAACTCCTCTCACTTATACCTGATATCGGAATAGATCAGATCGTTAGCAGTGCACTCTTTAGCAATGGCGTAACCCTGGAAGTACAGTGAATCATCACTGCTGGATATGAACTTGGCACCTTAGCATCCTGAGCAGTACAAGTTGATCGTGATGGTACCGTCATTATTACACTTGGAGATCCTACCATATTCGAAACTATTCTTACCTGAGAATTACAAACTAGTAAACTCGGCATCGTTACTCCAAACGAAATACGTATGGAAAAAACCTTGAGAACCAAAGCATGAGATATAATGGTACAAAAAGCATTAAGCGGTGGCATATTAGAAGAAGCAAAAAACAATGCTCCAGCATTGCTCCAAGACATTCTACTAAAAGCAGGTATTCAAATCAAAAATGTCATTATTTCTTGATCCACTATAACCGAATAATTATATCCTCATATAACTATTCATTATTTAGGTTCATTTTTTTCGTATTCTAAAATGTGATATGGTATATAACTAGAGATATATATATTTTCCTTAACTATTTTTTTTCAATTTACATCCGTTAGCTGAAATACTACTGTAGCACCAATTACTTCGGTATTTTTGTCCATATCTACAATAATAAGATATGCCTCATTTTGGGGATCATTGTTACGATATCATAATTTTATTCCATACTTTCTATTTTTATTTACATCATTTTCTGCTCTCTTTGGGAGATAGTCTGCTTTTAATTCAAAAACACTATTTTCTTCTTTCGCGTCCTCAACACAATATATTTTTTTATATTCTTCAAATATCTCTTGCTTTTTTTCTGGAGCACTTCTTTCTTTTTCGTTTGTTATTATTTTCTCTTCTAAACCTTTTTCTGCTTCTTGGATCCAATCGGTAAATTCTTTTTCTGTATATGAAAGAATATTATTTGAATTAATGGATTTTACACCATTTTTTTCTATATAGCAACTTCCATTATCATTATATTTCATAATATACCCCTGATTTTTCTCTTTGCTATAGTCTTGATATAACGACATATATTTTTCTTTTTTTATATTTTGTTGTTGATGAGTTATTTTTTCTCCATTGTACTGAAGTGACACTATATATTCCGTATTATCTTTTACAAATTCGCCATTCCAAAATCATTTATACATATTTCTATCGTAGTCATATCTTTGATATTCTTCATTCCAAAGCAAATCTCTCGGTGTACCATCTGCATGTACCACACGCATATTTTCATCTATAGCATACATATTTCCATCTACCCCCACAAGATATCGTCCATTAAGTGCAATATTATTACTATCGTGTAATTGTGGTTCATTATCTCATACTGATGAAATTACAATAGGAGATCTTTTTGTTCCCGATGTACCATAAGAATATACTGATCGAACATCAATATATATATTTTCTCCCCCTTTTGCATCTTTTATTGGTTTGCAGGTGGCTATTTTTTCACCAGCGATAGAAAGTTCAGTAAATATATATGATATATTCCCTATTGATACTTTGATATCATTCATTTCAATAGGATTATTAAGTATCTCTAATTCCTTCGTAGAAAATTTTTCTTCAGGATGTTCCATTTTATATACTTCATTACCTTCTGATAGTTTTTGTTGTAGATTTGGAAATACTTCTTTAAAAGATTCATACATTTTTTTCCCAAAAAATCAGGTCTGATATTTTTCGTTCCAGAACTCAGAATTTTTTGCTTTCAAAGCAGTCCATTCCAAATCATTAAATACTATATTAGCTATATCATCTTTTGTCTTTATGTTAATGAATTTCTGATACACATTTTTTATGATAGGAGGTATAACATCCTTTTCATTTCAATCTACAAAATCTTGCTTCAAGGTATCCAACTCCTCAGCAATATTGGTAGTATCAATTTTCTCTGTATAATTTTTGATTTCTTCTATCATTGATCTGAAATATATTTTCCCATATAAATATTACCTCTATTATATCCTTTTTCTTAGAAAAATGCAAAAATCTGACATTTTTTTCCATTACTCCTGTTTTTGGATATTCTCTTTATTTTCATTTGAAATCGGACCTGGAATTAGTATATAGTAGGTCGCACAATTTTTTTGTTATAGTTTTTTAATCATTTTGTATATACCAATGCCAAAGAGAAAAGTAGAGAACAAGACGGTAGAAGTCATCCTCTTGCAAAGCGATAAACATCTCGGAGAGAAGTTTGAAATCGTTAGAGTTAAACCAATTTTTGCTAGAAACATCCTATTACCTCAGAATATAGCTGTCTTAGCTGATTCTATGAATAAAAATAAATTTGCTCAGAAAATGGTAGCCGCAGAAGCTGAGAGAAAAAAGAAAGCTACAGGACTTGAAGATCTCTTCGTTAAACTTCATAACGACGAGGGCATTATACTTGTAAGAAAAGCAAACGCGGATGGTACTTTATACGCTAAAGTTGATGAAAACGATATAGTTTCTAAAATAAATGAAATATATGGTACGGCAATCGAACCACATTATCTAAAACTCAAGAAGAAAATAACAGCACTTGGAAACTTCACTGTACCGTTTCTTTACAAAGAAATCAAGAAAGATATCCCCGTAAAAGTCGAACAAGATCCAGAAGAAGCTGAAAAAATAGCTAAACATAAATCTTCCAAGACTGCCAAATCAGAACCAGAAGAAGAAAAAGTAAAAAAAACTAGGGAAGAGATAGCAGCAGAAAAAGAAGCAGCAAAACAAGCAAAAAGAACTGAAACTATCAAAAGATTGAAAGAGAAATTTAAGGACTAGAAGCATAACCATGCTTATCATATTAGCCAATCGGCTGATGAAAAAACTCACTTCGGTGAGTTTTTTTATAAAAAAACCGTACAAAATCATGTACGGTAAAAACATCTTTAGTATATTGTTTTTTTACAAACATTTATATAATTTTATACCCAAATCCATTATTACTTGTAATACCATTACCTGGGAGACATTTGATCAAAAGCATATTTAGCAGGATTGTTTTTGAAAAATTCTTTTCGTCGTGCATGGGTTGTTAAATCTATAGACTGTGTTGTAATTGCATTAAATATCGCAGTCACCATTTCACTATCCTTATATTCTGGAAAGAGAACATCCATATCTTCTTTATTTTTCTTTCATTGAAGATACTGATGAGTCATACTAAGCGCCAGAAACTCTAAATAATTTTCTCTAAATTCATCCTTTTGTGTGAGTAATGTAGCATTTGCTGTCATAAATGGTGCTGAAAAATATCTCAAAAATGTAGTTCAAAAAAGTTTCTCATCATACTTCCATATAGTTGGATCGTATGACCACTGCGAACCAAGTTGTGAATAATCACGAAAATCTATTTTATCTTTATGTCTTTTATACAATTTTGTCCCTGGATATGGAACAAGTGGAGAAAGATACATCCAGATATTTTTTCCTGTTTCTTTTTGAATTTTAAGTGTTTCTGCATGGAGTTTTATTATTTTTTCTATACTCTCCGGTGTGTCAAACGGTGTTATTAACATATCAATTTTTACGCTTGGCATATTATGTTCCCTTACAAATCTCAATACATTATCTATCTCCTCTTGTAATTCCTCTGATGTCCTAGTTTTTCCGTTATTATTTCTTCCTACTTCTTTTGCTATCTCCCCATTTACTGCGTTTATTCCAAGCTGTATACTTATAGCACTAAATTCATCCAATAGCGCTAATGTCTCTTCATAATTCTTATTTTGAAATTGTTTAGAATCTAATGTTAGCCCTGTTTTTGGTTTGAATCATTGTTTTTTTTCCACAGATTGTAATATATCTCTAAATGATTTTACCAATTTTCCCTCAAATGTCGGTCAACTAAATTTTAAGTAATGCATATCCTTCTTTATCATAGAACACGTTTCTATAATACTTTCTACAACATTAGTTTTTCCTGTTTTCATTTGACTACAAAAATCACAATTATTGGGACAATCCAAATAATGAGGTATATCTACAACTATTTCTCAAGGATTATCTTCTTTTGGTCATCACATCAATGGAAAGTACGAAAACTCTGGAAATTTTCCTTTGGGAACATTAGGATGTTTTAAAGTTGCTAATACTCATTCTGCTTTTTCAAATAATATTTCTCTTGTTAATTGTTTTTCTTCATGAATTCATTCCATTACACGAAAAAATGGTGATGCATGACCTATATTGATAGCATCTACTCATGATTCAAGAGCATATTGACGTGCGTCTTTATCCGTAGTTCATTGTCATCCCATGATTACAAATCTATTTTCCGGATCCACTTGTTGTATCCTTTTAGTAAGTTCTATCATATCAGGCAAAGTCTCGAAATAGGTCCCTAAAAGGAATATTTTAAATTTTCCTATACTTCTCATCAATGTAGTCACAAGTTCTTCATTATAAAATATTCATCCATGAAATGGATATGCTTTGTTTGGGATTCAAAGATTCTTTAATCCAAATGATAAAATTCAATGAGAATATGGTAATCTAGTATCTGGTCCATCATATGGATAAATCAATATAGCTTCTACTTCTTTCTTTTTTCAACGTAAAACCTCCTGTAATCTTGGGTCCTTATCCCAAAGATTTTCTTTTTGTCTATTCACTACAACCTCATCTATTATATTTAAAAATTTTTTTGGAAGATCCATTAGACATTCTTATAAATCCAAATTTATAGAAACAAGTGCAACAGAAAAGTTATAGGTTATAGTAACAATA
>CAYQLB010000023.1:12688-16676 GCA_964418415.1 uncultured Candidatus Peribacteria bacterium | reverse complement strand
CGGTGTTAAACTTAATTTATAACAATTTGTTGCACTTTGGACTGGAAATCAGGTAAAACTATATAAATATTATATATAGAATTTTATATTTGTCAAATATTGTAAAATACAAAAAAATGACGAGATTTTATCTCGCCAAAAAATATCTATATTAGATCGATGAAAATACGTCTATCTCATTATTTTACTACTTTGCTATAACAACTTCTCAACTGTTTACCATTTGCTTCTCGTGTATAACAGTTTCCTTCATTACCAATATATTTCAAATACCCACGATCCTGTTCTTTACTGAGAACAAATCATTCTTCCAGACCACCATCGCTTCCATCATAATTTATCACAAGGACAATTGGGTATTCACGGATATTTTTGATAATAAAATCTTTCTTACCATAAGAAAATGAATAGACAGAAGTATCCAATCCTGGAATCCGATAATGCTGACCATTGACGGTATGTTCATATAAATAATTGTAACTGATGGTATGAGGATGTCTTTCCAAAATTTCGAACGCTTTATTTGGCAAAATTGTGGAATGAATACCCCATCCCGCACCACAAATACCTCATCACTTGACCATATTCAAGCCTCCAACATTTGCCATACCCGAAGCTAAATCACGTTTATGATCACCAGCAGTTGGATCATAATGAATCTCATCCATAAATTTAAGTTCTTGGTCTGGATTCAATACTCTAACATTACCAATATTCCAATAAGAATTGAAGATATTAGCTTGCCTCCATGTGGGATCTTTATTGATTCTCGTTCTAAATGAACTAACAACATATCATAAGTCTTTTAAATCCTGCTCAGTTTTAAACAGATACACTGTATGGAGTTGTTGTATATCACCAGAATCAAGGAGAATATCATCGAATGAAGGAGAATAAAATTTACCGAACCATCAACGCTGTTGATAGAGGTCTTCTATTTTTTTAACTAACAAAATATCCAGATCGTCTTGGACATTCATCCCCGTAGTTAGATAAAAATCAGGATATTCTGGATAGTCTTGAGATCACGTCAAATGGAAAAAATCACTACCAGGACCGAGTGGCATAGTAACAAAACGATCGAAACCACTGGTAATCAATGTCTGAATAGTATGTAATCTTAACGAACGTAAGGTAGAGTCTTGAACTGAAGTATCACTGTCTTGTACATTGATAGCAAATGTAGCAGCAGTGAGAAGCAGAGCAACAAAGACCAACAAAAAAATAATAATCTTTCTAGCGAATGATGACATGACAAAAAATGAAGATAAAAAAAAATCGTGAATATTCACACCAAGAGAATATAAATACAAATCAAAAAGTCAACCCTAAAAAAATATGTCAGAAAAATGTCAATTATTGGATGTTTTGCATTTTTTATGATTTAGAATATACTTATACCATATTTATACTAACAACAAAGACATGAGTGAAGACCAATCTACAGACATTTTATCATCGTTATTCAGTGGAAATAAAGATGCAGATAAAATCCCTGCAGAGAATTTGGCGACTAAACAAAAATTAGTAGATATTTATGTGAAACAACTTATCGAAGAAAATACCTCATCACTAATAAAAAGTGGTGACATGCTAAAAAAATATCTCATGGATTCTTCAGAGATAGGAGCGCTCTTTATGGGAATCATAATGGGATTTATGGATAAAGATACAAAAAAAGATTTTGAGACATTTAGGAAAAATCTCAAGAAACTGGATACTGCAGATAAAACAGTCCGTAAAGATATCGAAGCTAAATTTACGGAAGATAAGACCAAAGAAGAATTGGAAAATTTATTGGATGATATCTCAACTACGACAGAAGTAGATCCAGAAGACGACAAAAAAGATGATTCCGTAGAAAGCTTAAAAACTGGGGAATTTATAGATCCTATAGAGATTAAAGATGAAAATGATACGCTTATAAGTAAAGTTCATCTGTGTATACCGACAGATTATGATCCAGAAACACAACCACTTACTATCTTCTTCAATGGACAGAACGTAACGACAGAAAAGATGAAAACAACGGTATTCAATAAAGATAATCGTAAAAATAACCAAGCATATTGTATCGTAGAATGAGATCCAGCGAATAGTGGAAATAATAAGAGATACGAAAAGATAATGAGCAAGATAAATATATTCAACACAGGTCTATATAAAAACTTTGCAAGCCAGCCTAAGACAATAAACATCATAGGACATAGTGCAGGAGCGAGAGCAGCGTTAAAATATTATAAAGGAACAAAGGGCGATACAAAAAGTACATACAAACTTATCAGTGTAGACGGTGTATATGGTGATGCAAGCAGTTATGAAGATGTACCTGATGCTAAAGTATACTATCTCCAAGGATGATCAAACAAAGGAGCCGATGAAGTAGAAAAAAGCATAGCATTGACAAAGGATGATGAAGGAAACACTTTGGATCATTTTAGTATCATCCCAGAAGTACTAGAAAAAGAAGATATTCTCCAAGCATAACTACCAGACGAATACGAAAGTATCGTTCTTCAAAAAATAGAGCAATACACCGTGAGCAAACAGTTGCTGCTCAAGACCGAATCAGAACCAGGATTGTTTAACGACAAAGAACCACACCCTACTTAGGCACAGTCGTGCCTAAAAAGGCCGACGGACCTTATCCGTTACAAAAACCCGATGAAAAAAGTTTAACCAGCCTGATGGAATCCCCGGCAGGCTTAACTCGTTACCCAAAAATATTCACCATATAAAAAAACCCGCTGGACGTACCATGCGGGGATTTCTAAAGCGCATTAATCACCCACAATTCTATGGCAAAGGAGGTGTGGGGAAAACCCAGAAACTGAGCATGCGCTGATGTATGACTAGCAGAACAAAAGTAATATACACTATAAAGAAACACGATAAAAAATCAATACAGAAACATTATACACGTAGTGTAGCGATATCTGGTAAAGTTATCCACACACATGCAATTCCATATCAGGTCTTATCTATCTCAAAAGGTTCAATAGATTGAGGATATTTCAAAAAAATAAGGATACCGTAGCGTTTACTACTTGCTCGAGAAAATGCAGTTGTCAAAGAAGAAAAAGCTATACCTCATACTCCTCCATATATTCACAAAATTTCTTGTAACTGATCTTCTGAATAATGTTCGAACTGCATGACTTTTTCTACCTCAGCTTTGACGGTTACTTTTTTTCCTGCATCTTTGAAATAGACCATATCACCAGTTTTGATTCTATCTCGGGGAGCGATTTTTGTAGTATATCGTCTAGACTCTATCGTTTTTTCTCATGATAAAATCTTAGGAATCAATTTCCGTTTAGGATTCATGATAGCAAGATGATCCATCAATATTTTAGAAATAAAACATATCTATTTCACGTCATTGCGAGAAATAAGAAGAAATCTTAGTCTAATATTTCACTATGTTCGTGATGACTATTATGCTTTCTTGTATAAAAATATACTCGGTTTTCATTTAGCGTCCTTGATTATTTCGAACGGTTTATGTACGGCGAATTGAAAGGAATTGGAGATAATGATAGCCTCAGCTTTGATATGTTTGAAAATCCAATCTTCAATAGCCGCCATCTGTGCGGGAAGGAGATAGACATAGATATAATCATATCCGTGAATATCAGCCAGAAGGAAATTTTGTTTTAATAATTTCAGATTAGGATATCAAAACAGTTTATTCAGAATTTTACCATAAAGGTAAGGGAAATGCTGAATTTCATATCCATCGCAATGTACACCAAATGTTCTCCAAAAAAATCTCATTGCCTTGCCATCGCCACATCACAGATCGACTAATCTCTTACCAGAAACTAATTTCAACTGATCCCTCATCAAACGGATATGCCTATTAAACGATGGAACATACATCGCGGACGTATCTTTACGAAAAAAGGTAGAGAACAAATACAAATACATCCAAAAAACAAAAACAACTACTAGAAGCAATAGAAGCAGAACTAGCAGTTGTTGTATA
>CAYQLB010000023.1:0-12588 GCA_964418415.1 uncultured Candidatus Peribacteria bacterium | reverse complement strand
AAAAACAAAAACAACTACTAGAAGCAATAGAAGCAGAACTAGCAGTTGTTGTATAGCCATATGGTAAGTTATATAACTAAATTACAGCTTTGAGTTTTATGATTTAAACTTTATGCTTTATTTAGGGTTGATCACAATCCCTTTACCTTTGCTTGTCCATTCTATTCGCTTAACTCTTAGAATAGCTCTATATTGTCGACTATATTGAATAACACTAAAGATAGTAGTGGTAACGATATAGAGGCCTACACCAGTTTGCATGGTATAAACGAATGAACCAATCATAAAGACAAGGAAGATATTCATAAATCCCATCATCTTGCCCATATCAGGCATTTTTTGTCCTGGAACATTGGGAGTAGCTGGTTTTGCCAACGTAGTCAACTTCGTTTGAAAATAGGTGAATACTGCAGCGATAATAGTCAAAACAACATTTTTGGTAGCAAGCAAATCCATACCAAGAAAATGTGTATTGATAACACCCGTGGTCAAAGCATCAGAAGCAATATATCTAGCACCAAAACCATTGAAGAAACTATACAATCGCTCTTCAGGTATCGTAGCAGCAGCCATATGTCTGATAACATAATACAGACCAATAAATATCGGGATTTGGATAAGCATCATCAGACAACCCTTGAAAGCACCTTTGCCATCAGTCTTGAAAACTTTCATCGTTTCTTCGGAGAGTTTCTTTGGATCGTCTTTATATTTTTCCTGGATTTCAGCAAGTTTAGGTTGAAGTGCACCCATACCTTTCTGCATATCATTACCAGCAGAGAACTGCTTGATAGTCAATAGTCTAATAGTTATCGTCAAGAGTATAACTGCGATACCGAGATTACTGCCAAAAATAGCCAAAAAAACCACCAAAAGATTGAAAATCGGACGATACAAAATTTCCGTAAATAACATTCACAACATAAGCAAAATTTTATCATATAAAAACAGCTTCAAGCTTTAATCTAAGTTTATATAGTCATCACTTCTTCAGATTTATTCTTCACGAGTTCGTCTATTTTATCATTCATAGATTTAACTAGTACGTCAATTTCTTTTTCATTTCTTTTGCTTTCATCTTCACCAATCTCTTTGGCATCGAAAATAGATTTGTTATCTTTCATAGCATCCTGTCTAGCGACTCTGATACGTCATTTTACTTCTTCTCCCATAGCTTTGACTTGCTTAGCTATTTCCATTCTTCTTTCTTGAGTCAAAGGAGGGATTTTTATGATAACATACGTTCATTCATTTTGAGGAGTAAGTCATGCATTTGCATCATAGATAGCTTTTTCTACATGTTTCAATTCATTTTTGTCTCGTGGTTCTATTTTAATTGTCTGTGCATCCATCAAAGTAACATGAGCAATTTGAGGGATTTTCATAGGTCCGTAGGATGCTTCCACAGTAATACCTTCTACTAATCATGCTGAAGCTCTTCCTACGTGCAATCCTTTGAGCTCTGACATAAAATATTGAACAGCTTTGTCCATCAACTGACGATACGGTGTCAAATCCATTACTAAAAAAATTTTAAATGATAAATGATAAATTATAAATTGAGTTTTATACTTTTTATACTTTTAGCTTTGAGCTTTGAGCTTCGAGCTAGAAATATAATAACAAATCAGTTGATATTTGCAATCAAAAAGAAAAGCAATTCCTCATTGTAATTTCAAAGGATTTTCTTAAGATACAATTGTTATATAAAGCGTTCTCGCTCTTCATCGTCCTTCCGCGTAACCACTTAGGACTAGTCAAGAGTGACCTGGAAGAAATTACACGGTATGAAGAAATATGAGAGCTTTTTTTATTTAACGAAAATATTCACTTCGTGAATGTAATATATCTTTCAGATGTAATGAGAGCTTCGCTCGTAATGAATTGTAGTATTCTCATTACGCGAACGAAGTGAGCTCATTACAATATATTACACGAAGTTCATTACGCGAACGAAGTGAGCTCATTACATTTTATCATTTAGTTTACACATGACAGAATTCAAAGATTTATGAATCTGAGAAAAAACATTGGCGGCGTTGACGAAAAAATGATTCGTTACTCCATCTCCGATCCAAGAAAAAGTTATTCCTCTCCTTCTTCAAGGAGAAAAAAACGTCATAGGACAAGCAGCAACCGGTACCGGAAAAACTGCAGCTTTTGGTATTCCTTTGATTGAAAAACTTACTCCAGGAGGTAAAGTACAAGCACTTATTCTTGCACCAACAAGAGAACTCGCAACACAAATCGCACAAGAAATAGATTCGCTTCAAGGAAACAAAGGACTCAAAGTGATGGCGATTTACGGGAAACAATCGTACGAAATTCAGCATAGAGCACTCAAAAGAGGAATCGATATCTTAGTAGGAACACCAGGAAGAATTATGGATCATCTCGATCGTAAAACTTTGGATCTTTCTCATCTTGATTATTTCATCCTCGATGAAGCAGATGAAATGCTTGATATGGGATTCGTGGAAGATATCGAAAAGATATTCAAAACAACAAATCCTGAGAAAAAGGTATTATTATTTTCTGCTACTATGCCGAGAGAAATTTTACAGATAGCAAAAAAATATATAGGAGAATATGAATTGATCGCTGCAGAAAAAACAGAGATAACAGGAGAACAGACGGATCAAACCTATTTCGAAGTACAAGAAAGAGATAAGTTTGAACTACTCCGCAGAATCATGGATACAGAAACAGATTTTTATGGGATTATTTTTTGTCATACTAAAGCAGACGTAGATGAACTTGCATCTAGACTCAATGACGAATGATATACTGCAGAAGGACTTCATGGCGATCTCGCTCAGAAACAGAGAGAGCACTTTCTTAAGCGTTTCAAAGACAAAAAAGTAAGTATTCTCGTAGCAACAGATGTTGCAGCAAGAGGAATCGATGTAAATAATGTAACCCATGTTATCAATTATGCAATACCACAAAATGCTGAAAGATATACTCACAGAATCGGAAGAACAGGAAGAGCAGGAAAAGAATGAACAGCGATCACCTTCATCACGCCAAGAGAATACAGTAAGATGTCTTATATCAAAAAGGTAAATAAGGTCGATATCAAAAAAGGTCAAATACCTGATATCAAGTGAGTTATCGAAAAGAAAAAAGATAAATTACATGAAAACATTCAAGGAGTATTGAGCAAAGAAAGTCATAAAGCGTATACGGAAATAGCAGATAAATTAATAGAAAAAACAGATCCTCGCGATGTAGTTGCAGCACTTTTGAAGATGCATTACGAAAGCGATTTTGATCAAAGCAAATATCGTGACATTGTGGAACAGACAAGAGAAAATAGATTTGCTAGTAAGTGAGGACAATGAGGAAAGACAAGATTATTTGTCGCATTAGGAAGAAGGGAATGATATACTGCTCGTTCACTTTTGGAACTTATTACTGAAGAATCATGAGTCCAAAGTAGAGATATTGATGATCTAAAAATGATGGATGATTTTTCATTTATAAGTGTTTCACCAAGCAACGCAGAAATTATTACATGATCATTTGCCAACAAGACTATCAATGGAAAAAAAGCAATAATCAATAAAGCTAAGGAACCGAGTGGAGACTCGAGAGATTCTAGAAGTCCAAGAAGATCGTTCGGAGATAAACCATCATATCCAAGAAGAGAGTATAAGGAATCCAAAACAACTAGGAGTTTTGGAGAAAGAAAAGAATATACGCCAAGAAAATCATATGGTGATAAAAAAGAATTTGGTTCCAAAAGAAATTTCTGATCGCCATCCACAAACGTGGAAAAAAAATCATATGGAAATAGAAGAGAATTTTGATCACAAAAAGATCTCCTTCCGAGAAAAAATTTCAAAAGATCATAATAGAGAGAAAAAAGCGCACGCAAAGCGGATTTTTCTTTTTTGATTGAAAAAAAACAGAGAATAACTACAACCAATTCGCTATTCTACAATATTCCATTCTAGCAATTACAACATCTATCATCTATCATTTATCATCTATCATTTATCATCTATCATTTATCATCTATCATTATTTTAAAATGTCTCTAGCGAACAAATATCGTCCACAGACGTTTGACACCATAATCGGACAAATGCATATCACAGAAATATTGAAAGCCCAAATGAGTAATAATAAACAAACTCATCACAATTATCTCTTATTTGGACCGAGAGGAACAGGAAAAACCACTGCTGCGAGGATTTTGGCGAAAGCGATTAATTGTCTCAACACTACTGATGGAAATCCCTGTAACGAATGCATACATTGCAAAACTATCAATGAAGGCAAAACGCTTGATTATGTAGAAATAGATGCTGCTTCACATACAGGAGTCGATAATATCAGAGAAGAAATTTTGGACAAAGCCGCCTATCCGCCTGCTATGCTCAAAAAGAAGATCTACGTCATAGATGAAGTCCATATGTTAAGCAAATGAGCGTTCAATGCATTATTGAAAACCATCGAAGAACCGAGAGACAACGTTTGTTTTATTCTCGCTACGACAGAATTACAAAAAGTACCTGAGACCATCATTTCACGCTGTCAGGTTTTCAATTTCAAAAAAGTAGATAAACAGGAAATAAGCAAACATCTCAAACGCATCATCGAACAAGAACAGTTAACATCAACCGATGCAGCGATAGAATTGATCGCAAAAATATCAGAAGGATGTGTCCGTGATGCAGTAAAATATGTAGATCAGGTAAGCGTACTCGGAAATATCGACGAAGAACATATCACGAAATTTTTGGGAGTGGCATCAGAAGTATTGATCAAAGATTTTTTAGAAACAATAAAACAAGGAGACCCAAAAACTATCTTCGAAAAAGTAGACGAAATTCACAATCAAGGGATAGATCTTCATAGTTTTGCTAAGCAAACTCTTATGTATATCGATAATATTTTTCTTCAAGACATAGAATTTTCTACCAGAATATCTGAAACATTCACAAACATCATAGGAAATATTAAACAGTATCCATATCCTACAATTATTTACAAAGTCGCTATACACAAACATTTGGAAAGAGATACAATAAAAAATTAAAGATTTCTAAAACAGTCGGTATGGAAAGAGTTTTAGACATTGTATAAAAAAAATCATGAACGAAGCTGAATGAGGATTCGAAGAAATCCTTCATCAATTCATCGAAAAAATAGAGAAACCGTCGATAAAAAACGCACTCAAGGATTCATTATTCATCAATAGAATAACGAGCGATGCTGTAGAATTGATCACTATCAGCAAAGTAGCACAACTTATTTTCAAGAACATAGAAAATCTGAGATATATCGAAGATACGTTAAGCGAAGTTCTCGGCAGATCTATCAATATTTACGTAACATTTGAAAATAAAGACAATTATTTCATTAGGAAATTAGAACAGATATAACATTTATTTCTTTACTGGTATATATGCAACAATCCGCAATATCATTCAAAGAACTCGCAGAGAAAATGGATAAATTCGATAGTGATCGTAAACGAACTAATCTCAGTCCTGAAGATCTTGCTAAATCTATCATGCTCGAAGGAGCAGAGCTACTGGAACATTTTCAATGGGATGTGACACTCAAAAATAGAGGAGATAAACCTATGGAAAAAGATAAAGAAGAGATAGAGAAAGAAGTTGCAGATATATTAATTTATCTTATGAAATTTTGTCGTGAAATGAAAATAGATATCGTAGAAGCCACACTAAAGAAGATAGAAAAATTAGAGAAGAAATATCCAATAGATTACAAAAAGAATTGATGACACGAAGAATATCTAAGAATCAAGAAAGCGCACAGGCAAGGAAAATAGTTTATATCCAGAAAAATATGTCACTCCAACTCGACCACCTCTATACACACCGGGAAAAACTCCAATACAAACACGGAGATAAATCCCTTTTTGCGATCCACGGAGCAGGATGTACAAAAAATCCTGACGTCTGTTTTGTCTTCATGAATCCTACAGGAAAAAACATCTCTGCAGTGAAATGATGGAAATGAATTCGCGCTCCTCGACTAGGAACCAAAAATGTACGGAAGATTTTTTATGCAAGTGGAATACTTTCCAAAAAAATATTTGAACAGATCCAAATCATGAAAACAAATGATCGAACGGAAGAATTTGCCGAAACGATCTATCTCCATATCGCGAAGAAAAAAATATATATCACCAATCTAGCAAAGTGTACCCAAGCAGATGCAAGACCGTTAAAAGATAATGTTTTCAAAGACTACCTACAATATACTCTCGAAGAAGTAGCACTACTCAAACCAAAACACATCATAACATTTTGAAATCAAGTCAGCTCAATTCTTCTAAACAAACCCATCAAAGTTTCTGAGTACAAAAACAACAAACATGAGGAACTTATCATTGAGGGAAATAAGTATAAAGTCTATCCTACCTTTTATCCCGTCGGTCAAGGTATGAGAAATATGCCCGCAGCGATAGCAAGAATCAAGAAAATAATAAACAAGTAAAATAAGACGTGCAAAGTTCCATAAAGAACTTTGTCGTCGTTTTTATCCCGCAAAGCGGAATAAGAATGTTTTGAAATTCCTATGTGATAAAAAAAATGCTACCGTAAACAACGGCAGCATTATAGGTATTCGTAATCAACTTAATCTTCATTGAACATAACCAGCTGGAATTCCTTCCGGATACCGGTAGTGTCATACAGCTTTTGCTGTTCTTCAGAACCGTGTCTTACAGTACTCCAAAAGAGTGTATTAAAAACTTCGATGCCAGGTTCAAGCTTTTCGATTTCGGCTTTGAGTTCTTCAACTTTGGCAACATCGGGATGATTTTTGTCCTTGGGAAAATATAATTTTTCACCAGAGACAGAACCGCCACCGATTGAAATCGCAAAGCCCATACGATGAAACGCTTCACCCTCATGGAGAGTTTCAACTTCTTCTGCTTTCGCCTTTTTTTGATGAAAAAGCGTAGAATAAGAAGTCCACAAAGCTTTTTCGATATCCGTCATAGTACGGATAACTAATTCACTTTCTCCTACTTCGCGTTCTCCATCTATGAATGTTGCTTGTGCAATAACATCCGGGATGTTTTCCAAAAATGTGCCTTTGCAGGAAACATTGAGTATGTCTTCGACTGACATAGTTTCCCATCCTTCAAATGTTTCATAAGGAACAGGGGAAACGGAATCAGAAGCAGTCATAATTTGGAAGCCCTGATTCAAGGACATACGGTCCAAGTCCGGATAGAGAGCATTCATCCTGGAACGAATGAGCGCGAACATAAAGTCACGAACCTCTCCCATATAAGGGTATTCATTCCGGAGAGCGAGAAGTTCCTGTGCATGAGGGCAAAATTCCAGCTCAACCACAATGTTTTGCATACATCCGGCATTTAAGGTACCGAAAGAACAATCACCCATAGCATTCACTTTTTTTTTCAGCGGCATCCAAAAACGTAAAGCATGCACGTTCAAGAGGAGACATCACTCCGATAACGACATAGCCGTCTCTTGGAGCAAGGTCCGAATCAGTGAAAGTTTTGCTTTCCAATACAGGAAGCACGTTGTGTAACATAGGAATCCCGTTAAAGAGTTCCACGAAAGAAATAGTTTTTTTGTTCATATAAAAATTTTTTGTTTGTTTATAATGAATGTATATTTTACAAACAAAAAGTCAATATGAATTTTAAATAATTTATTTAAACCAAACTTTTACAATCCTGATATTAAAATGAAAAGTCTTAACCTCTTCAAACTCAAAATATTGACCATATGCTTCACGCAAAATTTCCACCTGCCACGTCATCATCTCTAAAAAACAGACAAGAGAACTGTGGGAAATGGATCATGGTCCTTGTTCCTTGCTCCTTGTCCCTCGTAATTGAAGTATTTGATCAAACATTGTCCTATAATAATCCAAACCATCTTGACCACCAACAAAAGCCGGCTTCGGTTCAAATTTTTTGACATTGTCTGCGACATTCACTTCAAACATCTCGTCAGGAATATACGGCAAATTTGCTACCAAAACGATACTGGAATTTTCAATTTTCCCAGATTTATCTGGACTTCGCAATGCTCAATTTTCAATAAACATAAGAAGATCTGACTGAAAAATTTCTACCTTCAGCTCACTATTCACCGCAAGAATTTCTCCCTTATATGTCTCATAATTTTGTTTCGCAATCTCCAACGCATTAGCAAAATAATCTGCAAGTATCGCCTCACAAAAATATCACGGATTCTGTAACAACACCGATATCCCCAACACTCCACATCCCGTGCCAATATCCAAAAGGAGATTTTCTTTTTGCTTCAAGCTTCAAGCTTCAAGCTTCAAGCTATTTATATATTCTGTCACAGCCGAGATCATATATTCCGTTTCTGGCCTTGGAATCAATGTAGCATCAGTAACAACAAATCTACGTCAAAAGAACTCGACATACCCAAGAAGGTATTCAATTGGCTTTTTTTCATGAACATAAAGATCATGAGCTTCTACAATCTTTTTTGCCAAATCATCAGGAAGTTCATCTTCGGATCTAAGTCGAAGTTCTTCTCTTGAATATCAGGTAAGCGCACAATACAACTTCTGAAGAATAAGTTTCTCAGGATATTTTGGATCAGATAACAAAGTTCATAGAGTAACCATAATTTGCAATTGAGAATTAAATAAGTAAATATTAGGAACCAGATGAAAGATAAAAGATGAAAGGTTTTTATCCCTTGGTCCTTTTTCTTTGTCTCAATTCCAATTATTTTATTGTTTAGTCGTTTAGTTGTGAATCTAATCCGACCTATCATCACCAGTTTATTATTAGTATATGTACGAATCCGGATCATAAATACAATTTTTTTACAAAAAAAACTAAAAATATATACGACGCTCAAAGTATTTTGAATAGCTATCGTTATTGTAGGATCGCTTTTTGCATATAACTATCTACTCTGAGCTTTGGGACAAAATGATTTGATTCTGACAAATATCATAAACACCAAGACACTATCTTTTTTTGTGGCGTATTGTACGCTTACGGTTGTTATAGTGACAATATTTTTGAAAAATCGATATAGAAGAATCCTTCAAATACTTCTTATCTGATCACTCTTTTTTGCAGCGATTGCTTACGGAGGATTACTTACCGGAATCAACGTATTACTTCTCTATTACATCGTTTCAGCATATGCAGAAGAATATATGAAATATTCGGCGGGAAATAATCTATTTTTGGCAAACAAAGAGACAAACGACAGAAATCTGATTATTTTTTGTATTATGATTGGACTTGGCTTCAGTGCGGTTGAGAACATTCTCTATATCATAAATAATATCATCACCAATAATAATGTACATATCGTAAGTATGTTAGTAGGTAGAGGACTGATTAGTACATTAATCCATATCGTAGCAACATCACTCATTGCCTTCATTATGATCAAAAGCAAAAGAAAGGACTCAATTATAGTACCAGCTATTCTATGAATAATCTGAGGTTTTGGACTCCATAGCATCTACAATATTAGTCTACAATATCATCTCACATATATAACTATTCCGCTTATCATTATGTGCTTTTTTATGATGACCTATCTAACATTTCAGACTGATCTTATGTACAAACCTAAGCCGTAAATGTTTTATCAATAGTATTAGCCATGCACATCATCGCCTTTTCATGATCATCGAGAACCGGCAAAACAACAGCTATCGCAACGATGAAGCAGCTCTTTGAGAATCAATGAAAAACAGTAAAAGTCTTCGGTGAAACGGCTCAAATATATATAGATAAACACGAAGGAAAAATAGAGGATAGATATGATTTTGAGAAATACATCATGCAAGAAGAGAAAAAAAGATTAGCAGAAATTCAAGAAATAAAGACAAATAAAACGTATGATATTGTTCTGACAGATAGAACATTTCTCGATGCTTTTGTATACACTTATCGAGGGATTTTACATGGAACAATAAAAAATCCAGATATTTTAGCACATACAGAAGAAATAGAATCAAGCAAACATCTCTACGATGTAGTTGTTTTTTTCGACACTATGATCACACCAGATAAAAATTTTGCAGATTATAACGAACAACATATCAACGAAATATTTAGACATAGCATGCAAAGCATTTATCAAGACAATTTTGTTTATTATCCCAACAACAAAGAGTTTGAAAAAGATATCGATATATTCGTAAAAAAATATCTACAATAAGTCTTTATATTTTTTTGTTTCTTTTATGGTAACAACAAAAAAAACCTGATGTTCACGAAAGAGAAAAACATCACGAATACTCGCATGAGTATTTGCACTCCTAGGAATATTGATGCTTTTTACCTATGTGGTCCCAGGAGTATTATTTCTGATATTTGCTTTCATGATCAGTCCACGAGGCACACGGACAATGGAAAAATTAGCACCGAATTTTTGGAAAGGATGAAAAAAATGGATCAGTTATATATGATCTTTTATATTCATCATAATTGTTTTGATGGGTTCTGGACCGTCATTGAGCGGAATACCTGGAGACTATCTAGGAACAATATATCCTGAGAGATGAACTCATAATGAACAACAAGTAAAAGATTTTGCATACACGTTTGCACAATTAATTCTAGCATACAATTCTGCTGACGTCATGGAAAGGATTTCATTGGATTTTTCTCCGCTTGATTTCACGGGTGATGGGTATGTAGAGATGTTAGGAATCATTTCAGCAAAACGACAAGAAGTGATAGAGCGAAATAACAAGTTAGCCGAATTCGCAAAATATGCAGGAGATGAAATTGGTTATATAAATATACCAGCAAGTTATTCGCCATTCGCTACTTACGCCATAGGAGCTGAAGATGCTGTAGATCGTGCATTGAGAGCAGACACTACTACGAAAACAGAAACTTCCACAAAAGAAGAGATAAAAAAGAAGATAATGGAACAGATCGATCTCATCAAAGCAGCATATCCTGACAAAAAACGATTTGAAATAATCAACGCAAGACTCGGATTAGCAGGTAAAGACGGTATCGCTCGTATGGAAGAAAGAAGTACAGACGATGTAAAAGAAGCTCAAGAAGTAATAGCACACAATAATAAATGGGAAGCAAGATATAATGCATTTCAGACCACCAACAAAATTATTTTATATACAGCAGCGGCACCTGAAGCTATAGTCGCAGGATGAGCAGTAAAAGCGGTGTATGTATTTTTATGAGGAGTAGATATAGGAGTCAGTGTATGAGATACGATAGATATCATAGTGAATGGTGATAAAGAGAACACTTTACGGAAACACATAAAAAACGAAACAAGTGCAGTAGGAAATACCTATACAAATGTCATGATGATAAAGGACGTATTATCTCTTATCAAAAACCCAAAACAACGAACAGCAGATGAATTAATAACCGTATTAGGATTAGTCGCTGGAGAAGTAGATCCAGAAAATGCATTGATATTAAATGTTTCAGAAGGGTGAGAAATGACTATACATTATGCTGATGAACTTCCCGAAGAATTGTGACTCAAAGGACAAACACTGAACGACTTCGATACACCTCCAAACCTTTTACAATACAATGGTGATGTACGCAGATATCAGATAGCATATGATAATCGGAAATCAACGAAAGAATGGTTACAAAGATCAGATATCAAGGTAATGATAGCAAAATTAAAAAAAATAAGAGAAGAAAAATTAGCAGCAGATGCAGAAGAGCGAGCACGCAAAGAAGCAGAATATCAAAAAATAAATGCTGCAGCAGATCAAGCGAGAAAACGTGCTGAACTTAATAAAAGAGCTCAAAGCGATCCAGAACTCAAAGAAACATTAGAAAAATTGAATATAGATACTACACCACCAACCGCACCAGTTGTTCCCACAACACCAAGTATTCCATCTAGAACCATATCAGATTGTGGTACTTGTTTCAACGCAGGTATGAGTTGTATATGTGGAAGGGCAGCTTGCCGTTGCTGCGCAAATAATGATGATGGATGTAACGGATTCGATTTATAATTTAGTTTTTCATCATTCTCAATACTTTCATCAGGTCTTCTTCATTTCCGCCAGTTTTGTAAAGCTTAGTTAATTTTTGTAATAGAGTTTTCCTTATTCCATTTGTACATTCATCCTTAATACGCTTCTGAATTAGTAAATACGCTTCGAATTGTTTAGTCTCCTCGTGCATTTTCAATGCATCATACATGGTAATATAATTAAAAGATAAAATACTTTCCATAGACGAAAAGTGGACGAATAATAGACTAAAGGTAGCTGTACTGTAGAAATTTTTTAGCAATATTAGTCAACTTTTCGGCAACTTTTGGGCAATTTTTAAGTCTTCTATTTTTTAAAAAAAATCCGCCCGTGATCGGGGGACCTGTATTTTTTCTTCAACTGCAATTCCGAATGGAATTGATGATTGAAGAATTTCGCACCAGCGAAATTTGAGAAACCTCCGCCAAGATACTGTTCAGTGAACGAATTTCAAGATTAAATGTAAAATAACAGAAAAAACTACCCGGTTAAAGGTAGTTTTTGCTTATACTCGAAGAGTACAATAGTATCAAAAAGAGATAAAGACATGGTCGGGTAGGTATTAAGTTCATTATA
>CAYQLB010000022.1:0-17021 GCA_964418415.1 uncultured Candidatus Peribacteria bacterium | reverse complement strand
TCCTGGATATGTTTCCGTATCCCTCTGGTTCCGCGTTGCATGTAGGACATCCGAAGGGATATATTGCTACCGACGCATTAGCAAGAAAGAAAATGCTCCAAGGATTCAATGTCTTACATCCCATGGGATTCGATACCTTTGGACTAGGAACTGAACAATATGCAATCGAACATAAAATGAAACCTCAGGATGTCTCTAAGCAAAATATTGCAAAATTTATCAGTCAGTTAGAAAATTTTTGAACAACCTATGATCGAAGCAGAGCAGTAAATACTGCTGATCCTAAATATTTCAAATGGACGCAACGAGTATTTTTACAGATGTATAATCATTATTACGACACCAAATTGGCCAAAGCTTTGCCAATTAAGGATTTAGAATTGAGAATTAAGAATTGAAAAGATCTTTCTTATTTGTCCTCCTTTACTAAAGGAGGGGAACCGCTTGCGGGGGAGGATTTAGAAAAATTTTTAAACAGTCAAAGATTAGCTTATGTAGATTATAAGCCGATAAACCGATGTCCGAAATGTATGACATGATTGGCAAATGAAGATCTAGATGACGGAAAATGTGAAAGGTGCTGAAGTGTTGTAGAGCAAAAACCGATGAAACAACGAGTATTGAGAATTACAAAATACGCAGATAGATTATTGGAATGATTGGATACTTTGAAGCGAGAAGAGTCTATGAAAGATTTGGAAAGGAATTGGATTGGAAAGAGTGAAGGAACAGAATTTGACATGAATGTGGTGGTACCAGATAAAGTTAGTAAGATAATAATTTTGCACGGCATCACAGGACACGATCAAAGACATCGATTCCAGTGGTTCAAAAAAGAAATGAATAAGCAATGAGTTGAAGTATTAATTCCTAATTTGCCTAATACTGATAATCCTCAATATATCGAGCAATTAGAATTTTTGAAAAAAGAAGTTTCAGATAAATTAGACAAAGATACTATCATAATATGACATAGCTTATGATGTTTTCTCTGAGCGATGTTTCTTTTGGAAACAGGAAAAAAAGTTAAAAAACTGGTTAGTGTATGACCAGTATTTGAAGGTATAAAAACAATCAAAGAACATCCTGAAGTTTGAAATTATGTTGCATGAATCCATGTAGACATCAAGGAATTAGAAAATTTACTTGAGGAACACATTATTTTCCTATCAAAGACTGACCCTTATATCGATTATGAAACAGTTAAAAAATATTATGAAAAGAATTTTTCTAAAAAAGCAATCATTTGTTTTGATGATAAATGACATTTTAGTGATAAAAACGGTAATCTCACTGAATTTCCTGAGTTATTGAACTATATTTATTCTAGTAGCAATGAAAAATTTAGCGTTTACACTACTCGTGTAGATACCGTATTTTGAATGTCCTTCGTCGCAATAGCACCGGAACATCCGCTTGTAGATAAAATTACGACCAAAGAATATCTAAAAGAAGTCAACAAATACAAAGAAGCAGCTAAGCACAAAACCCAGCTAGAAAGGACAGAATTACAGAAAGAAAAAACGGGAGTTTTTTGTGGTGCCTACGCGATCAATCCATTCAACGGAGAAAAAGTAAAAATTTTCGTAGCGGATTATGTGTTGGCGAATTATGGGACATGAGTCGTCATGGCGGTGCCAGCGCACGACGAAAGAGATTTTGAGTTTGCAAAGAAATATGATTTGCCGATTAAACATGTCATAGGACCAATTTTCGGCCAAAGACATGATCAAGCGATTGCTAAAGAATCATGATATGCGGTATTTTACGATAAAGAAAAGGATGCATTATTGGTTGGCACAGAAACCCTCAATGGACACAAATACTATCGAATACCATGAGGCACGATAGAAGAATGAGAAGACATTATTTCTGGAACCATACGTGAAGTCGAGGAAGAAACAGGATTTCATGATATGCGTTATGTCGACGATATCTGCTGCGTACAGAACTTTTATTTTGCTCATAGCAAAAACGTACGAAGAGAAAACAACGCAAAATATCTATTATTCGAACTAAACTCTGACAAAACAAAACCAAAAAAGCTTACTATCCACGAAAAAGACTGTCCGATAGAATGGATACCGTACAATGAAGTCGTGAGAAGTTTGGATGACATGAATGATCATATGGATGCCTTTGATTGAAAGAGAAAATGATTTCGTTTTGTTCTCGAGATGATCAAAAAAAATATTTCATGAGCATGAGCATACACGGAAAAATGAATGCTTTTTGATTCCTGAGAATTCAGCTGAATGGAGAGTGATGAAGCTATCAAAAAGATGCAGGCGTGGTTGGAGAAACAATGAATAGGATGAGTCAAAGTTAATTATAAGATGCAGGATCGAGTATTCAGCAGACAGAGATATCGAGGTGAACCATTCCCAATCCTTCGGGATGAAACAGGAAATATCGTAGCCCTCGATGAACATGATTTACCATTACTTCTTCCTGACGTAGAGAATTATGAACCGACCGGAACCGAAGAATGACCGCTTGCGGCGATTACCGATTGGGTGAACGTCACGAAGGACGGAAAGAAATACAAACGTGAAACGAATACCATGCCAGGTCGGGCAGGCAGTTCTCGATACCGGCTCAGATATATGGATGTGAATAATGAGAAGGAATTAGTAGGAAAAGATAAAGAGAACTACCGGTGAAATGTCGACGTTTATGTCGGTGGTGCAGAGCATGTAACCAGACATATGATCTACGCAAGATTCCGGCAGAAATTCTTGTTTGATATCGGCGTAGTAACGAAACAGGAACCGTTCGAAGAATATCATTATGTGGGATTGATCATGGGAGAAGACGGCAGGAAAATGTCGAAGAGACGAGGGAATGTCGTCAACCCGGATGATATCATCAATGAGTTCGGAACTGACGTCTTGAGATCCTATGAAATGTTTATGGGACCATTTGATCAATCGATTGCATGGAGTACCAATGGTATCAAGTGAGTAAAAAAATTCTTAGAAAAAGTTATCACGCTCAAAGATAAAATTAGCGATAATGAAGAAACTAATGAGACGAAAACACTCCTCAATCAGAGCATAAAAAAACTCACTGACGATATTGATGGATTCAGATTCAATACTGCGATTTCCCAGCTTATGATTCTAGTAAACCATTTGACGGATTGTAAAAATATCAGTAGAAGAACATTTGAAGATCTAGTTGTTTTGGTCTCTCCATTCGCACCGCATCTCGCAGAGGAATTACGGGAGTGATTGGGTAACGACTACTCTGTTTTCACGAAAGCTACATGGCCGAAATATGATGAAAAATGTTTGGTAGCTGACACGATAACCATCGGAGTACAAGTAAATGGAAAGATGAGAGGGACGATCTGTATCAGTAAAGATGCAGAGCAAAATGAAGCTCTACAAGCAGCAAACTCAGATGAAAAAATAAAATCTCGAATCACTTCAGAGCCAAAAAAGGTCATCTATGTGAAAGGCAAGATTTTAAATATAGTAGTATAACATGAAAAATATTCTTCTTATTTCTGGAAGTCCGAAAAAGGGCAACACCTATCAGTTACTTTCTCTTATAGCTGACTCTACGAAAGCGATTGCAGAGACCGTGCTATTGAAAGATAAGGACATCAAGGAATGCCTATGATGCGGTTTCTGTGAAAAAGGCAAAGGCTGTGCCATCAAAGACGACATGCAGGAGATTATACAGAAGATGAACGAAGCTGATGCTATTGTTCTCTGATCGCCCAATTATTTCGCCAATGTCAGCGGCATGACCAAGAAATTCATCGATAGATTATTACCTATGTATCATTCACAAACACTGAAAGGAAAAAAGATATTTCTCGTCATGCCGTGAGCAAGTGAAGATGAAGACAATAAAAAATATCTTCTCCAATGAACATATGGACTCATAAATTATCAGGACATGAACCTGATTGGAGCATATGGACGATGTACCGAAGATCCCGAAGAAAATAAGAAAAAAATAAAAAACATAGCAAAACAAATCGCAAAAAAGATAGCTGAATAATGCTTTATATCTTAAGCTAAACTCATGTGCTGAATTTTCTGATATAAGTGAGCTGAAACGAATGCTCAGAACATCTTAGTTCATGGGCTCGAGAGGTTGGAATATCGTGGATATGATTCTGCATGATTGCTCGTAGGAAATACTACAGGCGATTTTGAGCTTATCAGAGCGGTAGGAAAAGTCTCTAGTCTTGCAAACAAAGTAGCGAAAGAAATAAAAGCGGATAAAAAATTCAGTATCGGTATTGCACACACGCGCCGAGCAACACATGGAGGGATTAGTGAAGAAAATACTCATCCGCATCATGATCAAAATAAGCATTTCTATTTAGTTCATAACGGCATCATCGAAAACTATCATAAGCTCAAACAAGATCTTTTAGCAAAATGATACGCTTTTTATGGACAGACAGATAGTGAAGTAATAGCGAACTTGCTCGAAGATAATCGAACAGGAAATTTTATGGAGACCGTTGAGAAGGTACTCAGAATAATTAGGTGAGCATATGCATTACTGATTGTATCCACCTATACTCCCAATGAAATTATTGCCGTAAGATTGTGAAGTCCTCTACTCTTGGCATATAATGAGCATGGTGAATATTTCTTTTCTTCCGATAAACAAGCACTCGCAGGATATGCTGATAAACTGGTTTATCTCGATGATGGAGATATCGTACATTTGCAATGAACTGAGTATCACATAAAGTCCAATGGTGTACCTACAGACAAAAAAATCGAGGATATGGATATCCAAGCACTTGAAGCTTCGAAAGGCGAATACAAGCATTTTATGCTAAAAGAAATATTTGAACAAGCAAATATCATCAGAAGAATTTTCAAGGGGAGAGCAGATTTTCACACGAATTTTTTGAACGCGGAAGCTTTCCATGGTATGCAGAATGAAAAGTTCAAAAAAATAGTATTTATCGGTTGTGGAACAAGCTACAATGCATGAAGTCTCGGTGTCTATCGGATGGAAAATCTTGCTGGAATAGATGCGAGCTGCGAAATCGCCAGTGAATATGAATACAAAAATATCAAAGTAAGTGGTGACACCTTATATGTTTTCATCTCTCAATCCGGTGAAACCGCAGACAGCATAGAAGTCTTAAAACTTATCAAAAATGCATGAGGCCATACGTTTTGAATAGTGAATGTCGTGTGATCCACCATCTCTCGTTTAACTGACTACGGATTATTTACCAGAGCTGGAGCTGAAATTGGTGTAGCATCCACAAAAGCATTTACTGCTCAAATTACGTGTATACTTTTGTTAGCGTTGTATCTATGAAAAAAAGATGACTCAATAAAGCAAAATACGATAAGGTTATGATAGAATTAAGTAAGGTCCCGATTATGATCGAAGATATCCTCGCCGATACTGCGAACATCAGGAATATCGCGAAAGAAATTTCAGAATATTCTAATTTCTTCTTTTTAGGCAGACAGTATCAGCTCCCTATCGCCAGAGAAAGCAGTTTGAAATTAAAGGAAATTACCTATCTTCACTCCGAGAGTTATCCGAGCGGAGAATTGAAACATGGACCATTGGCGCTCATAGACAAAGACATTCCGAGTCTTTTATTGGCTCCGCATGATTTGATGTTCGAAAAAAATGTTTCGTCTATCCAGGAAATAAAAGCGAGAGATGGAAAAGTAATAACCATCTCTGACAAAGAAATCCCTAACGCTGATTGGAACATCAAGGTTCCCTCTACTATCGACGAAATCTATCCTTTCCTCACGGCCATAGTAGGACAACTCCTTGCCTACCACGTCGCAGATATTCTTGAAAAAGATATTGATAAGCCAAGGAATTTGGCTAAATCAGTTACCGTTAAATAAAATAGTTATCTGTAGAGACGTCCATACAATTACGGCCGGAATCTACCCCACTAATGTACCTCATTCCGGCGTCAAGAAGTTGCAGCCGGAATCCATAACTATATTATTGAGTATAGATTCCGGCTGCAAACCGGAACGCCGGAATGAGGGTATGTATCGTAATTGGAAGGTTGGCAGAGTGGTCGATCGCGCACCCTTGGAAAGGGTGTGTCCGGGCAACCGGACCGGGGGTTCGAATCCCCTGCCTTCCGAATTTTACAATGAAAATATAGTATGAACATTCTCTATGTCTGTACATGAAATATCTTCCGCAGTATGTCTGCAGAATATCTCACGAAAACATATATAACAACACACAATATACCAGATATATCTGTAAGCTCTGCAGGAACTACTGCTCACCTCCAAGAGCCCTTTCCTCGAACCGTAGAAAGGCTTCATATGTATGGATGTGATCCTTCTCAGCATATACAAAGAAAAATCTCTCCTGAATTATTAGCAGAACAAGATCTTATCATTTGTATGGCAGAACATCATAGACAAGCAGTTCGTGAATTATGATTTGATGCGGTATTGTTCAATGAAATCGCGTATGGAAAATCAGAGGATGTGTTGGATGATGGAGAGTTTATGCAGATTCATGGACCAGCATTGAACCTTGAAGTATATGCCAAAGAAATGGTTGATTATCTCCATGAGGCGATACCTTCAGTTATCAAAAACATATTGAAAAAATAAAATTGTAATGATTATAATGTGAGTTTTTTTTATTATAAATATTTCTTTTTGAAAAAACCCTACCTGAACATCAGATAGGGTAGAAAAGACTCAAGAAGTGTGGTGATGTAATCATCCCATCCTGAGTGTATTGCTCAAAACATATATATCTACCATATACAATCAAGAGATACTGTTATATGAAAATAGAGAGCTATCATTTCTGACTTTTTTTTAATTTTTTAATTCATTTTGTTGCTTATTCTTCGCATGAGCCGCTTTAAATTCATCTAATGCTAAAATCACAAAAAGTGCTTTGTTTTTTTGAGTAGCTTCATCATCCAATGTTTGAGAAAGCCTTAATGCAGCTTGATCTACAGAAATTTCTGAAGAAGTAGATGATACATTTTTCATGATAATTTACATCACAAACAAAATAAAAAGTACTGATAATATATTTAATTAAACACATAAGTCAATTCTTTTAAAAAAAACTACAGACGACTCTGCTGTAGCTTTTTTATTTT
Source organism: uncultured Candidatus Peribacteria bacterium (assembly GCA_964418415.1). Classification (GTDB taxonomy): domain Bacteria; phylum Patescibacteriota; class Gracilibacteria; order Absconditabacterales; family Absconditicoccaceae; genus CAJBLF01. Next base: position 9,916 of record CAYQLB010000022.1, on the reverse strand, counting down.
TAGATTGAAACCCTTTTACTGATTGTGATTTATCATAGATGCAGATTTTCCTTCTAAGTTTTCATTGACGTAGATGATCTTCGCATTGTTTTGACCTACTTTTTCGAGAGTCTCTATCCTGCTACTATTCAACAAAAAATCCAATATATCTTTTCCGGTGAGTGATTTGTCCGTCGCTTGTATTTCTCCGATAGAATTTTTAAATCACTTTGCGATGGCTTCTCTCTGGAGTGCCATTCCTTCACCGAGTAATTTTTTGACTTCCTTATCTCCTTCGGCAGTCAATATCTGGGATTGTTTTGATCCTTCTGCTTCCGTAATAGCTGCAGCTTTATTTTTTTGACTTGCTACAACATTATTCATCGCTTCAACAACCTTTTGGTCTAACTGAATATCTACTACTTGCACACTGTCTAATTCCATACCAAACTCAGCCATTTTGACACAAAGTGTCTCTTTAATCTCTTCACCGATTTCACTTCTTTTACCAAATATCTCCTCATGAGAAAACTCGAATATTCTTGCTCTCAATTGTTCTTCTGTCAATGACGTAATAGTCTGTACGACATTAGAATTTTTGAATAAGGAATCTATAACAGATTGATCATCGTGTTTAACACGATAGATAACGTTGATATTTACACTCGTTTTTACATTGTCTTTGGTGATACCATCAACCTTTACACTCAAGTTGATAAGTGCCAAACTTTGACGTCTGATACCTTCAAAAATAGGAATAATAATATTAATTCATTCTCTGAGAATCCTTCACGTCTTCCCCAAAAACAATACGACCGCTACCGTATTTGGCTTAACGATCTTGATGGACAGCAATAAGAGGAAGAAAATAATAATTCATAGAACGATATACGTTGTGGACATGATTGATAGTTACAAGATAAAACAACTTCGTATTAGAGATTTTTAAAATTTTAGACGAGAGATGATAAATGATAAATGGAAGACTTTGTCATATTATATACTATAGTAGTTTTACAATAGTTTATTTCAGCAAATTATACATTTAACATTTAAAATTTAACATTTCTAATTTCTATTTAGTTCTTAAGTCGTTTTTGTCGTGTTGCTCCTATGCCAGCAGTAATGACCGCAATACATACTCATAATGTTCGAATGATTTGTCCATAAATAATTTCAGCTCACAAGGTCTTGATAATAATACCTATGAATGCTCGAACCACTACAAGAGCGAAAATGATATTGTGTTTTTTGTAGAGAGCAATAAGTGCAAGTACTGCTGCGATAATGATCATGAGGATAGTCCGGAATATAGGAGTCATACCTCGCATACTTCGTTGGATATTCACCAATCGAGTAGAGATATTCGCTATTGTCGCTACAGAAATCCATCCAAGATATAAACTAAAAGGAACTTGTACGAATAATTTCTCTTTCCATGTTCAGAGTTTTTTTCCGAGTTGCACTTTGCTTGCCAAGACGATTAATATGACAAGAAACGCTAGCATGATAAGCACAGATAAAAACACTTGTTGAAAATGCCGAGCGAAGATTCGTCCGATATTAGCAATACAAGACAACAAAAATCGAATTCCTATCTTTTTGGTAATTCAGAGAGTATTCTTTTTGAAAAGATCAACTATTTGTCGGATTACGAAGTCGAGCAAAGATAGATAGATCAATCACCGGATAGAAAATGTTAATCCTGCTGGAGTGAAAAGATTAGGATACAAATCAGATAATGCTCCGGTTGTCATACCACCTATAGGAAGTTGTACCGCTAGATAATTGATGACAATCATGCTGATGAAAGCAACAACATTTATTATACCTAATACTTTGAGCCAAACACCTTTGCTTGTTGTTTTGGCTACTTTCTTGATAATAGGTTTTTTTGTTATTACAGGTTTTTTGATAATTTTTTTCATAGAACCATGATAAAAAATAAAAGATATAGAACATCATATATTACTATTGATATTGTTTTCCTATGAAAACCTGCGTGTGAGCAACATTGCTCCTATACCACCAATACATGCAGTACCCCATTGTATTATTCCCATCGTTTTGAGAAATATCACTGGTACCAATCAGAGAGAAAACAAAAGATATACTATCAGAAATATACATAGTGTTTTGACACACGCTCATACAAATATGCCTAATCCAAGATGCTGTATACGTTGAATGATGCTAATAAAGAGATAATTTCCTATCCAAATAGCAGGCAATATATATGCAAGAAATATCGTAAATGAACCAAAGATAACACCGTTCATAAGCGCTGCTATACTTGGCAACATGATCATCACCATACTAGTGTAACGATGTCTACAATGTAATGCAATCAATACAAGTAGGCAATTTACTATACTCCCCACCAACAGTTGAGGTCAAGCAAACAGGAAAGGCACAAGAAAAAGAAGGATACCAGTGCCCATAAGAAATATCCTTGTAGAGATTCTCCATCAAAACAGAATATCTTGATCGATTGTTTGAAGAGTATTCATCTCTCTTTGAAGAATAAAGATAGCATACATATACGGAAGATTATCCGAAGTTCAACTATAAAACTACTTATTGTAATCGATTTTAGCTTCCCTATACTCTATATATTATCATTTTTTGTGTCCTATGTTTTATCCATTTTCCCTTAGTACTATGAAAAAAACATTTTTACTGATTTCCCTATGTACATTAGGACTCCTTTTGACTGCTTGTGGTAAACCTATAGAGACTTGTTCTCTTACCAACACTGGTTCATGCGCTATTACCGAAACTCTAGACCTTACCTGAACGATAGACGCTGTCATCAATGCCATAAAAACACAGGATTTTCCTACGCTCTCAACATTCGTAGGTCCACAAGGCATACGTTTCACCCCCTATGAACATGTTGATGTGGTAAGTGATATTGTATTATATAGCGGACAGGTATATAACGCATTAGCACTTTCTACTACGTTCACTCGATGATGATATGATGGTTCCTGATTTCCTATAGATCTGCCTATCGGACAATATTGGGAAAAATTTGTTTATGATGTAGATTTTATAACAGCTCCTGAAGTATACCATAACCAGCCATTCAATAGAGGAAACACTATCAACAATATTTTCGATGTCTACAGTGGTAAACATATCGTAGAATATCATTTCCCTGGTTTTGATCCCCAATATGACGGTATGGATCGGAGAAGCTTATATCTTGTCTTTGAAAATATTTGAGGACAGCGATATATCATTGGTATCATCCATTGATCATGGACTATATAATTTCAACAATGTATGATCGTAGAGATGTGATTAATCACATCTCTTTTTCTAAAATGAAAAAAGGAGAGGTCGTAACCTCTCAGATCAGGGCGATGTGTACAAGGCCTATTTCCGTATAACCGCGGCTGCTGGCACGGAAGAATCTTCCATCTATCAATTGTATTTTTGCCGATAGACCCCCTAATCCACCAGTCATGGTAGCTCTCCTAGAAAAAACATCCCAATATGGGCGTGATATGAATATAGCAAAAATACAAAAAAAATCAAAGCATTTATTGTTAGTTGTTTACTGTTATTTCTTGATTATTTGTTGGTTAATTTTTCGTAGCCAAGTTGCCCACAAGCACCTTTCATTTTTCTTCCTAAACTATCTCTAACGGTTACGGTAATACCACAGTCTTCAAGGATTTTCTTGAACTTCTGGATAGTAATAGTATCGCTCTCGACGTAATCGATGGCAGGATTGGTATTGTAGGGAATCAAATTGACGTGTGCTAATTTTTTCTTGAGAAATTCAACTAATTCCTTTGCTAGTTCTGGCTTATCCGTTACATCTTTGATCATAATATATTCGTAGAATATCCTGTTGTCGGTAGCTCTAACATATTCGCTAATAGCTTTGTTGAGTTCGTCCAATGGATATGCCTTGGCTATCGGCATCAATTTATCACGCAAAGCCTGGTTGGGCGCATGGAGCGAGATAGCCAGTTTTACGGGGATTTCGTCTTTGACCAATTGTTTGATACCTGGAATGATTCCTGCAGTTGAAATTGTGATATGTCTGCGAGAGAGCGAAAATCCTGCTTCTTGCCTAAGCATAATCTCTATGGCTTTTTTAACATTATCGTAATTCAATAAGGGTTCTCCCATACCCATAAACACGATATTTCTCACAGAATATAATGAACCATCTTCTTGTTTGCCGAATTTTTTTTTGATATAATTGTTTGCAAATAACACTTGTGAAACCATCTCATCCCGTGTTAAATTCCTTTTGAAGCCTAATTTACCTGTCACACAGAAAGTGCAGTTGACGGGACAACCGACCTGTGAAGAGATGCAGAGTGTAATTCTATTTAATTTTTCTTTGTCGTCTTTTTGATATTTTTCATCTTGCCGGTGATAGAGAATGACTGCTTCAATCATACATCCATCGTGAGTTTGAAATCAGATTTTTGTGGATGTTTCGTCTTCGAGTATCTTGTCTACATTCAAAGTAACAACGGAAAAATGTTGATCTAAATCTTCTCTCAGATCTTTTGCCAAGGTCGTCATTTCGGCAAAATCTATGTTCTGATTTTTGAATATCTCTTGCTGGATCTGTTTGACCTTGTAGGGTTGGAGCTTGCGCTCCTTGGCGAACTCCTGGAGCTTGCCTGCGTCTAATATGGATGTTTTGATCATGGTATTATTGTTTAAGTAAAGTCTTTTTGTAGAACCAACACCTTTCCCCTCCATTGAAAAACATATTTTTCTTTCGGGATCACAATCATACATCGGTTTGAAAACGTTCATAGGAAGTAATGATTCCCCCGTGCAGTTTCGGATGACGAATGAATAATTCCGTGATGATATGATAGATTTCTTCGATATCGAAAATATTGAGTCTCATACCATAAGGCGGATTAGAGACTAAACAACCATTAAGCGGCGGGCCGTCCAAATAGTCTTTCACGTCTTTTACATTGAATGTAATATAGTCTGCTACGCCCGCATGTCTTGCGTTTTCCTGAGCAATCGAAATCATTCTTGGATCAATATCAGACGCAATGAGGGTATGTGTTTTATTGATCATAATTTTATCTTTTGCTAGTTCGAATTCTTTATCGAAGAGCGATTGGTCATATCGCTTAAACTGCTGGAATGCAAAATCCCTGAACATTCACGGAGCAATATTCTTGGCTATCAAAGCCGCTTCGATAGCAATAGTCCCGCTTCCACAAAAAAAATCGTAGAGTGGTTCGCTAAATTTCCAACCTGACAACAGAAGCAATCACGCTGCTAATGCTTCATTGATTGGCGCTTCTCCCGTGGCTTTTTTGTATCATCTCTTATGTAATGATTCGCCCGTAGTGTTGAGTAGGATTGAACACATATCACGTTCTATGTGGACAAATATCTCTACGGTTTCTTTACTATGATCTTCAGGAAGCTGTCATTCTTTACCGCCGAGAATAGTTTTGACGATGGATTTTTTTACGATACTTTGGATGGTCGGTGTACTAGTAAGCAATGATTGTTTGCTCATAGCAGTTACGACGATAGGGTTTCCTTGTACGTACATCTTCCAGTCAATCGTAGAAACCAAGTCAAAGAGTTGATTGAAGTCAGAAGTGATATGTTGTGCTAATTCAAGAAATAATTTATTTCAGACTCTGGATCGAAGGTTTATTTTGGCTATTGCAGAAAGATCTCCCTTGAAACGGACCATGGTCGGTCACGAACCAATCACCGTATATCCAGCGATTTCTATTTCTTTTTTGAGTATAGATTCTAATCCTGCGGCGCAGGTGAGGACGAAATTCATGAAATACAATGAATAATGAAAAGTGAAAAATGAATAATGTTGGATTTTGCTTTATATGAACTATTGTATTTCACAGTAGTTAATGAAAAACAATACAATCATTATTCATTATTAATTATTAATTTTTCATTAAGTTTGTAAGTATTTGAGTCTGAATTTCTACGGTAAAACTTCCTTGACTTTTTCTATTAAATGTATATCTTTTTGTTCCAAAATAAAACAATATATAAAAACATAAAAAAAGGAGATATATCATGCAAAATAGCTTTGCAAAAATCATCGGGACAGGAAAATATATTCCTGAAAAGGTGATTAAAAACAACGATTTTCTTGAACACAGCTTCTTTGATGATAATGGACAACAGTTTCAAAAAACTAACCAAGAAATCATCAATGATCTGGTAACTATCACCGGTATACAAGAACGGAGATATGTACGAGACGATCAAACGGTTTCCGATATTGCATTTCTTGCTGCGGAAAACGCATTACTCTCTTCCACTATCGATCCCGAAACTCTGGATTACCTTATCGTAGCTCACAATTTCGGCGATGTACCCAAACACAATAAACGTTCAGCTTTGGTACCGAGTATTGCTTCCAAAGTAAAGCAAATGCTCAACATCAAAAATCCCCATACCGTTTGCTTCGATATCCTTTTCGGATGTCCTGGATGGTTACAGGGAATGATTATTGCAGATTCGCTGATAAAGAATGGCGCAAAACGTATCATGATCATCGGCGCGGAAACGCTTTCACGGGTTTCTGATCCTCACGATCGCGATAGTCTCATCTACGCCGATGGTGCAGGAGCGACTATCCTTGAACATGTACAATCGGATATCCCTCTGGGTATTATTGCTCACGTAACAAGAAGCGATACCAAAGACCATGCACAACTTCTTCGGATGGGACCTTCCTACAATCCTGACTATAAGGGTTCTGATACCTTTCTGAAAATGGATGGATCCTCCGTGTATGAATATGCGTTAAATAACGTCCCTCACTTAGTGAAGGAATGTTTGGAAAAAGCTGATGTTCCTCTGGAAAAGGTAAGTAAGCTACTTATTCATCAGGCAAACGAGAAGATGGATGAGAAAATCCTGCAACGCGTATTCGGACTCTACGACAAAAAACGCAAAGATATTCCTCCCGATATCATGCCGATGACCATCGGCTGGCTGGGAAATTCATCTGTTGCGACTATTCCAACATTACTTGATCTCCTGCTCAAAAAAGAGCTTGAAGGTCACGAAGTGAAAAGTGGCGATATTATCGTTTTTGCTTCAGTAGGCGCTGGTATGAACATCAATGTATGTATCTATCGTATGCCTTAAGTAGTGTACCATGCTAATAAACTCCGGTTGTTTACCGGAGTTTTTTTATTGTAAAAAAAGCCGGGAAACCCGGCATACTACTTAGGATACTACTTCTACACTGACCACTTCTCCAAGAAATATTTCTCGTACCGTACGTTTTGTTTTTATCGTACTGACCGGAGAAGGATCGTGGTTAAAGCTTGTCTCAATCACACCTTCGATCTTTCGTATTTTGTTTGTTAGGGATTCCCTAATTTTCAGGAAAACACGATGACCGACATTCCTGTCGAAGAAGTCACAACATGCTTGAAGGTCCATAAATGCTACTGGTTTTCTCATAATTCTTTTGTTTTGATTGGGATCGTATGTATAGATATTTTGTACAAATAAACAACAAAATTAGTTCATTATTATCTCAACAATATTGATTATTTATTTTTACTTATATATTTTCCTTTAATACATATTTTTCTATTTTAGTATATTATTTTTTTTCAAAAAATTTTACTTTTGGATGTGTGGTGATATGACTGTCAGTATGTTTATCACCCATAATAGCACACATCACTTCCATCAAATATTTTTTGTCGTTATAGGCCTTAATTTCTATCATTTTTCTGATATCATTATTGGTTGATCAGGTAATCTGATCCAGAGTAATTCTTATCTGATCATCATAGAGAATCTCCCTATCAAATTCCAATTGAGCGAACTCGTCTTTGATAATATTGCGGTAGGGAAATTTTTTGAGGATATCTCTTCCCTCTATATCGTCTGGCAACACTTTTGTCCCTTTTTCTTTTCTGCTATAAAAGTAATTGTACATACTTTCTTTTTTTGGAGTTTTTTTGGTAGGTAAGGTATGTGCTATTTCAAATGCGTTGGATGATTCATTATTTCCGGTAATATCCGTTATGTTTCTTAGTTTCACGGTCCCTAGTCTATCAGAAAATGAAGGGATACGGTGATGAAAATAGGTATCGTGATATCTACTCAGATTATATCCTCCCAGTCAGAATTTATCTCCTATCTTTTCAAATATTGCTTTGGGATCGCTATGATTATTGACAATAAATCTTGCTTCGTAATACTTTTCCCGCTTAAATCCATACAATCTACTATATTGTTTTTGGAGTACATGGAGGAGTTCATTCCCTGAATATTTCATCAGTATCGCCGGCGGTAATGCCACCAGAAAACTAATGAACGATAATAATGTCGCTGAAAACATCTCATGACTAATGTATAGATACTATCATGCATAGTTATATCGACAATGAGATTTTTGATACCATTGGAAACATTAGATCTGAATTCCTTGGAAAAAGCTGTACCTTCTTTGGTATGTGTACGATATGCCTTGATTGCCTCCCAAATGAAAAAACCTATCTTCTCAATGACCGGTCACGCTAATGCAAGTGCTGCTGTATTGTTGGTCAGCATACTTACGAATGCAGTACCGAGAACATTGTATACTCATGCCATCATCTCTGCACCACCAAGATCGACAGTTTCCTTGAGAAGAGGATTCATGGGAATCTCTATCAAATCTTTATCATCGATAGCATCTCACTCCTGTTTCTCTGTCTGAAATGTATTTTTCAATTCATTGATTTTATTCTGAATATCTTGGTCGAGTACTCATTTTTGACCAAGGAGTGCCTCTAGATTATCGACTTTTTCTGATCATTTTGCCACCATTGCTATTTTGATATAGAGTAAATTTTACTATTTACTTTTATTTATTTTGTTTGTAAAGTCAAACAAGAGTATTCTCTTGATTTTATGGAAAAACCACCCTCGCTCGGGTGGTTTTTTCTATGTCTTGTCATTACGAGACACGAAGTAATCTTATAAGATCGCCAAGCGGAGTTTATCCTGCATCCAAGCCGAACTCGCGATGACTATTTGTCTGCATCGATAACTTCTCATTCAACAGTTCATCCTTCCTTGCCAATTTCGTTGTCTGCGTTTGGTGCTGGCTGTGATGGAGCTGCTTGATATTTGTTGTAGAGTTCTGCGAATTCTTTTTGGATTCTTTCGATCTCTGCATCGATTTCTTCCTTAGTTGCTCATTCTTTGCTAGCTACTGCTTTACCGTCTGCCATCAACTTATTTACTTTTTCTTTGTCTTCATCAGGGATTTGATCTTTCTTTTCGGAAAGCATCTGTTCCATCTGGTAAATAAGTGCTTCAAGTCTATTTTTGGATTCCACGATTTCTCTTCTCTTACGATCTTCTTCGGAAAATTTTTCTGCTTCAGCTTTTGCTTTGGTGATATCTTCGTCAGAGATATTAGTAGATCATTCTATCTTATGACTGATTTCTTTTCCGGTAGATTTCTCTTTGGCGGTGACATTGAGAATTCCATTGGCATCGATATCGAAGGTCACTTCGATCTGCGGTTGTCCCCTTCTCATCATAGGTATTCCTTCGAGATTGAACATTCAGAGATCTTTGTTGTCTCTTGCAAACTGTCTTTCTCCTTGGGTAACGTGTACGGTAACTGCGGTTTGATTGTCAGCAGCAGTAGTAAATATATTCTCCTTTTTGGCTGGAATAGTGGTGTTTCTTGGGATCATGACATGCGCCAATCCTCCTTCGACTTCTACAGCTAATGATAATGGTGTCACGTCGAGCAATAAAATATCTTTTACGTCTCCTTGGATAATACCTCACTGAATAGCCGCTCCTTGCGAAACTGCTTCATCAGGATTTACGGTAGCTTTTGGTTCGATACCGAAGATATCTTTGACGAGTTTCAATACTGCAGGCATTCTCGTAGATCATCCAACAAGAATCACTTGATTGATTT
>CAYQLB010000021.1:0-17317 GCA_964418415.1 uncultured Candidatus Peribacteria bacterium | reverse complement strand
CTTTACAAAGGGGGACAAAATTCTCCGACATGCGAATAGATCCTCAAATATTTGACCCTGAATGTTTTAAATATGTAGTTTCGCATATTTATTACATGATGAGTCAAATTCAGTCTATAAAAAGTATTTAAAAATTTGACAAATAAACAATTATAGTTAAAATATATATATACAATTATTTATATCTATTATATCTTATATGAATGAAACAAAGATCAGAACCCATTTACGTCAATGGGAGACTGAAGATATGAAGAGTATTGCTCAGTTAGGTGCGATTGATCAATTGACTGCCAAAAACGCTATGATAGCTCCGGTATTTCTCCAGGAAACTGATGATATTTCTACGATTCTCAAAAAACTCAAACATGAAGATATTAGTGCATGTATAGTGATCAATAACTGTAATGCATTTGTTGGTGAAATTTCCGTAGAAGATATCATCAAGCTTTTTGTTCAGCAATTAAATACTGAACCAATGATCAAATACCTTACGAGAGGATATAAAAAAAGTTTTCTCTACAAAAATGCTTGAGAACTTTGCAATAGACATAGATGTACCGTCTATGAAGATACAAATATCAATACTGTTATTAGAGCGATCTATACTCCAAAATCTCTCTATGTTCCTGTACTCAACAAACAAAAGCAAGTAATGGGCGTCATTACGCCAAATAGCCTGATTAATCTTCTCAGACATCATTAATATATCTTTTTTTATATATACAAACGAATAGTATGGATGCATTCTTGAATATAGGTATAGCAATAGGAGTGACAGTAGTTGTCACCTATATTGTCAGATTATTCAAACAACCATTGATTATAGGATATATCCTTGCGGGAATTATTCTTGGACCGTATATCTTCAATTTTCTGCAACATGGAGAAATTTTCGATACCTTTTCTAAAATAGGAATTTCCCTCTTGCTCTTTATTGTCTGAATAGGTTTAAATGCAAAGACTATTAAAGAAACAGGGAAAACATCACTTATTACGTGATTGGGACAAGTTATCTTCACTTCAGCTATAGGATTTGGAATTATTAAACTTTTATGATTTTCAAATATAGAAGCACTCTATATCGCGATAGCGATCACCTTCAGTAGCACGATTATTATCATGAAACTCATCTCAGATAAAGGCGATATGTGATCTGTCTATGGAAAAATAGCCATGGGTTTTCTTATTGTACAAGATATTGTTGCAGCACTTCTTCTTATGATTGTATCTTCTTTGGGTGTCGGAGATGGAAATATCCTCTGAACAATTTCACTCTCTATGCTCAAAGGATTTATTTTGATTACTACTGCCGTACTAATAGGAATCTATATCCTTCCTCGTCTTGTCCGTAATATCGCCAAATCTCAGGAATTTCTTCTACTTTTCTCTATCGCTTGGTGTATCGTTGTTGCTGGATTTTTTCATTATTTCTGATTTTCTATGGAAATAGGCGCTCTCGTAGCAGGTATTACCCTTTCCTTCTCTCCGATGAGATTTGAAATTGCTGCGAAAATGAGAACCCTAAGAGATTTCTTTTTGGTTATTTTCTTCATTGTATTATGATCTCAAATGGGCTTTGTGACTGATATACAATATATTCGAACTATAATTATTCTCTCTCTTTTCATTCTTATTGGAAATCCTTTTATTGTTATATTTTTGATGGGAAGAATATGATACGATGCGAGAAGCGGATTTATGGCAGGTTTGACCGTTGCACAAATCAGTGAATTTTCTATTATTTTGGTGGCTTTGGGTGTCAGTAGTGGACATCTCAATAAAGATATCTTATCTATCGTTGTTACTATATGACTTATTACTATCATGGGTTCTGCTTACATGATCATGTATTCCGAGAAACTCTACAAACTCTTTAAACCACTTCTTAAAAGATTTGAGAAAAAAATCGGTAGACATGATTCTTTAAAATCAGTAAACGCAAATGGCGAGATCATCGTTTTCTGATGTCATAGAATGGGATGAGATCTTTTGAAATATGTGAATAAGATCAAACAAGACCTTCTTGTGATAGATTATAATCCTATGACTATCAAAACCTTACAAGATGATAAGTATAATGCAATATATGGTGATTTACAGGATCCGGAATTTTTGGATGAATTGGATATGAGCAATACTAAAATGATTATTTCTACCGTACCAGACTTTGAAGCTAATGTCTTGCTTATCAAAACTATCAAACAACATAAACATTTAGATCCGATCATTATAACGACATCACATCAGATCAGTGAAACGCTTGAATTGTACGAGCTTGGTTCGACTTACGTCGTTACTCCATATTTTCTCTGAGGACATTATATCTCTAAACTTATTCAAGAGCATGGAGTCCAAAAAGAAAAATTTATAAAAGAAGCTGAACATCATAAACATGGATTACTTAAACACTAAGTGTATATGCTCTTGTAGTGCTATATGCTATTTATATTTTCACTTACGATGATAAAAAAACGATACAGATACAAATATCCTAAACTCCTTGTCTTTATGATTACCATCATCATAGCGATAACCTTTTTCTATGAATGAATGCACTCATCTATTATTCACAATTTTTTGCTGTCATTGTGATATGGAGGGACCTTTTTATGATGATTATTTTATTCATATGGATTCACCTCAAGTTCAGCCACTGCAGTGCTTTTGATTATATCAAAAAATATTTCGCTGATCTTAGCTATCTTTACTGCAGGGATATGAGCTCTTATCAGTGATATATTACTCTTAAAATTCGCAAAAAACCATTTACTTCAAGAACTAACAATGCTGAAAGAAGAGCCTTTTGTTATGAAATTCAGAGCATTTCTCAAAAGGATTTTTTGAGCTCCTTATACATATATCATGCCAGTAGCAGCAGGAATACTTATTATGACTCCTTTACCTACGGAAATAGGTATAACCATACTTGCAAGTAGAAAAAATCTCTCTATGAGAAATTTCATGATTATGGCATATATACTTCATACCATAGGTATAACCATTATCTTGCTCTTAGGAAAACAGATATAAAAAATTAAGAATACATCTTGATTTTTGTGTGTAAAAATCTATTTCGTTAATGATTTTATTTCTTAATATATAAAAAAATGCCTACAAAAAGTACATTTCAAGGTAAATTTATGTATTATGAAAACATCAATGGTAAGGAGAAAAAGGTTTCTAAAGCATTCACTGATCTGAAAAAATTCAATGATTTCGCTAAAAAGTATCCTATGCCTACTTTAGGCAGTCTCTTAGGACTCGCTGCACCTGTAAAAAAAACACTTGTGGCAAAAAAAACAGCAAAAAAACCTGTGAAAAAAGTTGTTAAAAAGAAAAAATAGCATCTATTGACTTTTCTAAAAATTATATAAACTTACTGACAAATATTTTTACTATTTTTTTCTTTATTTTCTTTTTTTTTCTTATTTTTCACGATTTTTCTTAGTTCCTTCCATATATGATAATATATAAACGTTTTTTTATGTAATTAATTATTATTATATTTTCTTTTTTTTGTCAACTAGTGATAACGGGAAAGTATTGAATTTCTCTTGGTTTTTGTTATATTTTTCCTGTAAAAGTAAGAGAAAACTTTTGGGGCTATGGCCTTGAAGTTTTTTTGTCTTAATTCTTGTGTTTTTTATATTTTCAATCATAGTAGTATGGTCAAGAATGAACAAGACGATAAAGTGATTGCTACGGGAACGGTAACTCCCCACTCTATCGAAGATGAGATTTCTAAATCATATATCGAATATGCAATGTCGGTAATCGTATCGCGTGCATTGCCAGATACGAGAGATGGATTCAAACCAGTATTGAGGAGAATCCTCTTCTGAATGTATCAGATGAATAATTTTTTCAATCAGAAACACAAAAAATCAGCAAGAATTGTGTGAGATGTTATGGGTAAATATCATCCACATGGAGATAGTAGTATCTACGAAGCGATGGTTCGTATGGCTCAACCATGGGCGTTTAGATATCCATTAGTCGATGGACAAGGTAATTTCGGTTCTATTGATGGTGATGGCGCAGCGGCGATGAGGTATACCGAAGCTAGACTCACGAAGATAGCTGAAGAAATGCTTAATGACCTGGAACAAGATACCGTCGATCGGAGAGATAATTTCGATGGAAGTCTCAAAGAACCAATCATGTTACCAACAAAATTCCCCAATCATCTCTGTAATGGTACTATGGGTATTGCTGTAGGTATGGCAACTAATATGGCTCCTCATAATCTGAATGAAGTGTTAGATGCTTCGTTATTGTTGCTCGAAAAAGAAGGTAAACCATTAAACGAGAAACAAAAGGCAAAAGCTGCCAAAGCAAAAGCAGAAGCTCTTGAAGGTGAAGAAGTAGAAGAACAAGCAAAAGATACCTATAGTGTCTCTATCGATGAAATTATGGAGATTATCAAAGGCCCTGATTTCCCTACAGGAGGAACTATATATGACAGTAACAACATCAAGGAAGTATATAAAAAAGGGAAAGGAGGAATCATTATGAGAGGAAAGACTCATATTGAAGAAAATAAACATGGAAATATTATTGTCATCGATGAAATACCTTATTTGGTCAATAAATCTTCTTTGGTAGCAAAGATCGGAGAATTGGTGGTTGATAAGAAGATAGAATGAATCTCCGATATGAGAGATGAATCCAGCAAAAATAAGATCAGAATCGCTATTTACCTCAAAAACGGTATAGATGCTGACAAAATATTGGTAGAACTCTATAAATACACAGAACTCCAATGTGCATTCAATGTAAATAATGTTTCTCTCGTCGAATGATGAGTTCAACCGAGACTCTTAAATATCAAAGATCTCTTGATGGAATTTGTTACGTTTAGAAGAAATGTTGTGTATCGTAGATCTGTTTTCCAACTTAATAAAGCAAAAGATAGACTACATATTTTGGAATGATTGAAAAAAGCGATTGATATCATCGATGCGGTTATCGATACGATCAAGAAATCTGAAACCAAACAAGATGCAAAAGAAAATCTGATGAAAAAATTTGAATTTTCAGAATCACAAGCTGAATATATCTTAATGATGAGATTACAATCTTTGGTTGGTTTGGAAATCAAGAAAGTCTTGGAAGAAATCGATGAAAAGAAAAAACTTATCGAAGAACTTGAGTCTATCATCAATAATCCAGAAAAACTTGATGGAGTAATCAAAGATGAATTTAAATATATGAAAAAACAGTATGGCGACGAGAGAAAAACAGACCTTTCTCAGGATCTGAGCGTCTATAATGTCTCATGAAGCCTCAAAGCGTTTATGGCTGCTGCCGATAAGGTAAAAGAAGATGTTATTGTTTGGATCGGAAACGACTATAGTATCAGGATATTGTACCAGTCTAGAATCCAGGTTATCCCTGAAGAGACAATGGATCTTATCTATACTCACAATCAAGATAAATTGATAGTGATTACTGATATCGGCGAATTAGTCGTTCAAAGACTAAAGGACTTTTGAAGTTTCGCTATGAAACAAAATGCATTGAATCTAAATGAACATTTCTGACTCAAAGGAAAGATAGTCTTCGCAAAAACATTACATTTTGACTATCATCACCTCATATTCCTCACCAATCAAAATAGTTGTAAAAAAATCAATAAAGAATTAGTTCTCTCATTCAAAAAATTTCCTACGGTAATTATGAAGCTTGCAGACAAAGAAAAAATAGTTAGTGTAGAGGCGATAAATGATACTGATAATGTGGGTGTTATTACTAAACATGGATGGATGCTTCTTTTTAAGAGTAGTGATCTTAGACCTATGGGGAAGACTGCTGGTGGGGTTAAGGGAATCGAGCTTCAAGAGGGTGATGAGGTAGCAAACATGTTTTTACATAAAGGTGAACCGTTTATTCTTATCCATGCAAATAAAAATGGAAAACTTCTGAATCTTGAAGATCTGAAAATATGGAAAAGAGCGAGAAAAGGACAAGTAGTTATGACGGGAAAAGAAAATCTTGAAGGAGGAATCAGTATTATTGAATGAGCTATCAGAATTAGATTCAAAGATGGAAACATAAAAACTATCCATTCAAATGATATTCATCTTGATGAAACAGAAACTCCATTAGCAAAGATGGTCGATAAAGATATCGATGTTATCTATAGACCTCGAGAAGAGAAAGAAGAAAATCTTAGATATAAAGAGGAGAGAAAAAAAGCTGAAAAAGAAGCAGAAAAGATGGAACAAGGAGCTGCTATTATCGATGAAGAATCTGAAACATCAGAGAAAAATGAGACAACGGATATCGAAGAATAACATTTACTCTCTAATATAATAAAATTCTATGAACAAAAAACACATACTATTTATCATTGTTTTGAATATTTTTCTTGTATTACTTTGAGCTATACTCATTCGATGAATAACAAATAAGAGATTACAGTCTTTTGGTAATTCCGTCACCTCGACTATGGGAAATACTATGTCTGATACCAAATCATTTAATCTCTCCACATTACAATCTTATCTCATAAAATCTATTGAACATGCAAAAACATCCGTTGTAAGTATTACGGCAAGTAAAGATGTAAAATTCTATGTAGATGATCCTTCGCAGCTTAATGGTCCCGGTAGTGTTCATCAACAGATAGCACAAGTGGGTTGATGAAGTGGAATCATTGTCTCTAAAAATGGATATATTTTAACTAATAAGCATGTTGTACAAGATACCTGAGCTAAATATTCTGTAATCCTCGCCGATGGGAGAACCTACAATGTCGATAAAATCCGATTTGATGATCTTCTCGATTTAGCTATTTTAAAAATTATAGATTCTGAAGGTGTATCACCAAAAGATTTACAAGTAGCAACATTTCTTCCTATAGATACCCAAGTAGATGTAGGACAATTTGCTCTGACTATAGGGAATACACTTTCTAAATATCCAAATACCGTTACCTTATGAATCATTGGAGGCAAAAGTAAAAAACTTACTATAAATGGCAATAATCTCTATATCTGACTCTATCAGACAGATGCTCAGGCCAATCCTGGCAATAGTGGATGACCGCTGATTGATATTGATGGGAACATTATAGGAATGACGACTGCTATAGATGAATGAGAGGGATTGACCTTTGCATTACCACTCAGTCAAGAATTTATAGCATGAACATTAAAATCTATAGAAACTTTCTGAAGTATTTCTAGACCCATTATCGGTATCCAATATGTAGAGATAACCCCTACTCTGCAAGCAGAGAAAAAAATAAATATTGCTAACGGTATCTATATCAAAGACGTTATTTCTGATCTTCCTGCTCGAGAAGCATGATTACAAGTAGATGATAGTATTGTCAGCATAAATGGAAAAGAGATTTCTCATCATTTACCATTTCTCTATCAGCTATATACCTTCATTCCTGGTGATACGGTATCCTTACATATTGTAAGAGGAGGAAAACCGATCGATTTACAGATTGTTTTATGATGAAATACCCAAAAATAGCCATATTTTCCCGTAAAATAAGCTATTTATGTAATTTTTTTCTTAAATGTAAATCCAAATACCCTTATTAGACCTATAATATTTGAAAATAAGCATCTTACGGGATACACTTGAGTATGAATGTATTTATTTCATGAATCGAACGTATGCCTACCTATATCCCCGATTCCCTTATCGATGAAATTGAAGAGCTCAAAGAACTGGGAAAATTTGACGAGGCTATCAAAAAGGTTAATACTATCCTTTTTAGAGATCCAAACAATGAAGATGCACTTCTACAAGTTACTGATATTCAGTATAGAAGAGGTGAAATTGGAAAAGCTACCAAAGCTATAGATTTTCTCAATGCAAAGAAAAACAATACAGATCCTTTGGGACTCTATATTAAAGGGGTTTTAGAAATGGAGAAAAATCATTGGCTGGAAGCAAAAAAATATCTTCAAAGTGCCTTGGAAATCACCAAAGCTGAAAATCATGAAATCCTTAGATGTTATGGTCTCTGTGAATATCGGTACGGTAATAGAGAAAAAGGGCTAAATTTTCTTAAAGATGCCTTTCATATCAATAATACTGACGCAGAAGTTGTCTATAATCTCATCGAACTCTATATTCTTGAACATAAATATAAAAAAGCAAAAGATATGATAAAATATTTTTATAAACATCGTGAAAAACTACAAACTATTGATAAAGGCTTAGATTTTTATGATCATAAAATCTCTCTTTTTGAAAAGTTCATAACTACCCAACAAATGTTTAAGAAATAATAAAAAAATTATTTTAAGTTTTAAATTTTAAGTGCTAAATCCTAAATAAAAAAAATACCATCACTTAAAACTCATCATTTAGAAACTATTTATCATCTATCTCGCAACAATGTTCAAAAACACACTCTCAAAAATTTTTAAGCAAGATCTTGCACATCTCCTTAAAACTTCACGAACTAATGTTGTAGGAGTTAGTATCTTTATCGGTTTCTTGCTTTTCTTACTTAATATCTTTTTGTGAATATCTTTGTATGCAAACAAATTTACTGGAGAGCTCAAAGATAGACTTGGTATGTACTTTTATATCAAAGATAATATAGAAACATCATCTCTTAGTGGTAGTGATACTCAGATTTATAAAAGAGTCATATCACTCAAGGATGAATTAGAATCCCAAGGATTGAAAGTAATGTTTTCTTCTAAGGACGATGCATTATCATTCCTCGAAAAGAAAATTCCTGACGTTGTCGATAACTTCCAGAGGTTTGGTATTGAAAATCCACTCCCTTCTACTTTATATGTTATGTTTGATAGTGATAGTAAATATGAATCACTCAAAACTATCATCATCAAAAACAAAGATATTATTCTCAATACTAAGGATATTGAAAGCGGATCAACACTCAAACAGCAAGAAAACAGAGTTCTCACTATTATAAATCTCAGTAATTTTGTCGTAGGGCTTTCCTATGTTATTATAACCATCCTTCTGCTTATTATCCTATCATTTTTATGATTCCTTTTGAAAAACGTCTTTTATACATTTCACAGAGAACTTGAAGTCAAAAAAATACTCTGAGCAACCTATAAACAAATAGTTCAAGGATTTATAGCACTTACTGTGAATGTTCTTTGATTCTCATTCCTTATCTGTTTATTATTGTTACTTATTGGTGGAATAACCATCAACTACTATATTTATCATCTTTTTGATATAACTTTATGGAGCGTATTTAGTAATATCGCACTTATCATTGCTATCTTTGTAAGTGAAATTATTGTAGTTACAACAGTAGGATTTGTATTTTCTTATCTTTTCTCTCGTGCACTCAATAAAAAATTATAATTAATGGTCGATATTCTATACCATAAAAAAACAGACGTGCCTCATGGCTTGTCTGCTTTTTTATAAGAAATATATTGTTATCGACTATAAACTAAGAACTAATAGCTAATGAGTATGCCAGGTCCCATCGTAGGAGCGATAAATACTTTCTTGATAAGTTTTCCTTTTACTCCTGCTGGTTTGTTGTCTTCAAGTGCTTTTAGGAAAGCTTTGATATTTTCTTCTATCTGTGTTTCACTAAAAGAAATCTTTCCTATCGCCGCATTAATATTTCCTGTTTTATCGAGTTTAAATTCCATTTTACCTTTTTTGAATTCTGCAACAGCTTCAGGAATATTTGCAACTACTGTTCCTGCTTTTGGAGATGGCATAAGTCACTTAGGACCTAATTGTTTAGCTACTGGAGCTAAATCTCTGATATGTTCAGGTGTCGTCAGTAAAACATCAAAATTTAATTTTCCTGCTTTGATGTCGTTCAATAACGTTTCTGTTCCTGCAATATCAGCTCCTGCCTTCTTTGCAGTAGCTTCATCATCAGTAAACACTGCAATTTTCTTTGTCTTTCCTGTTCCATGAGGAAGGATTGTTGTTCCCCTCATCATCTGATCATTATACTTTGCATCTGCAAACGTTTTGACTGCTATCTCTACAGATCCATCGAATTTGCTGTACCCTGATTTCTTGAGTAAAGCTACTGCTTCGTTGATAGGATACGCTTTGGACGCGTCTACTGCCTTAGCAGCTTCTTTCCATTTTTTTCCGTGTGTTGCCATTTTCTTATAATAAATAATCTAAAAGTGGTAGTAGCGCTCACAAGAGCTCCCACATAATATAAATTTAGATGATAGATGATAAATGATAGATTCATGAATTGTTCATAATAAACTATTATAATCTACTATAGTTTATATTTACCAATACAAACATTTATCATTTAAAATTCATCATTTATCATTATTTTTCTACATCGATACCCATATTTTTAGCTGTTCCTGCGATAGATTTCATCATTGACTCAAGATTATCAGAATTCATATCACCTTTTTTGAGCTCTGCTATTTCTTCAAGATCTTTTTTCGTCAATTTTCCTATTTTGGTCTTATTTGGTTCTCCTGAACCTTTAGCTTGTTTCAATTTTCGAAGAATCAAGTTTGAAGTAACAGGACTTCCTATTTTGAGATCAAATGATCTGTCTGCATAAATAGTTAATTCACACTTTACTTTTACGTCGGATCATCCGAATTGTTTCATAAGCTCCATAGTCTTATCATTAAATTCTTTGATAAACTGTCCGATATTGACTCCATTTGCTCAAAGCATAGGCCCCAAAGGAGGTGCTGGTTGAGCTTTTCCAGCTGGTATCTCGAGATTGAGAATGTTAGTAATTTTTCCTGCCATTGTATTATTGATCAATAAATAAAGATTTTAGATATCATTTAGATTTGTGGTATAAACTATATTCCATTTGAATAAGCCGGATACCATCATTGAGATATACCAACATAATTACCTGTTTATCCTTATATTCCGGAAGATTGATGAATACAATTTTATTACCGAAGAGCTTATTGTCTATTAACTCCTGTTCTGTAGCCATCGTATAGATAGTCCCTTTGAGTGCTCTTGTTATACTTGTAAAGTCATAACTTGGTGTACCTAGATAGATGAACCATGTACCTGATGTATCTGTCAAAGCATATTGGTATTTTATGCCTAATTGTTCTATGATCGCTATTTTCCCATAATAGATACTTGTACCAGAGAGCATCGTGATCGCTGTATTCTTGGTCATTGTTCCTGTTGTTGTTTTTGTTCCGGACATAGTCATTCATATGATGCCCGTTATCAAAGATCAGGTGACATATTCACTCTCATTATTATTTACTATTTCTTCGTTTCAGCTCATACTAATAATCTGTATGCCTGATCATGAGTCTTGATCTTGTATTGCATTTTGTAATTGTATACCTTTTACTTGATACCATACGATATATACGATCATAAGTGCCAAAAAGAGCAACAGCATGGAGAATTTCAGAATTTTTTGGTCTTTGGTATGCATCCTATAGCTCAGCAAATAAAAGCTATGTCCACAGAGAAGCGACATACTTTAGCTTGAAGCTTAATGCTTGAAGCTTGAGGCACAATAAAAGTAAATTTACTTTGTCATGCATCATGCATCGTACATCTCACATCGTGCATTTTATGTCCTGTAGTCATATATGTAAGATTAGCTCATGAGCTCTACCTTATCCAAGTCGATAACGACCGGAGTAAGTCTTCATAACATTTCTATATTTACAATCGCTGTTCATTTTTCTGCATCGATATTTCTCACACTTCCTTTCATTCATTTGAAATCACCTGTCTTGAGTAATACAACATCGCCCTCTTTGAATGGTATCTTGAGTTCTGATCTCTCTTGAGATTTTTTGATCTGATCTATGATTTTATCATATTCATCATCCGTCAAAGGAATAGGACGTGTTTCTGCTCCCACAATCAATCTTACGCCGGGAGTATTTCTGATAACATATCGGATCTTATCGTTCATCTGTGATTTGACGAACACATATCCTGGATATAATTTTTTCTGTTTGATGATTTTCTCTCATTTTTTAAGCGATGATTCATTGATCATAGGAGACATATAATCCTCTACTGTGGATTCCAGTTCTTGTTTTTTCATTCTTTCTTTGAGATTTTCTATCACAAGATCCTCTTGTCCAGAGACTACACTGAGTACATACCATCTAAAATGATTATCTTCGATCTGTCTTTTGATCTCTCAGGTATTGGTTTCCGCTTTTTGCATAATCGATAACGATTTAAACGATAAAACGACTGAACGACTAAACGTTATCTCTTATTTCATAACGCTATAGAATCGTTTTGAAAGGCCAGAAAATACAGTATCAGCTGCGATAAAATAAATCCCCGCAATAATAATTGCAACAAAAATAGCAATCGTGAGATTAATAAAATCCTTTTTTGTGGGATGTTTTAACTTCTTGATAGTTTCTAGACTATCATAGATAAATTTCATCATCGTTTGTTTTTTTTACCAATAAAAAAAAAGTTTGGCCCCCCTATACTACTAAAGTCCAATGGTTTTTCAAGTAGAAATAACAACAAATTTAATGAATAATGAATAGTGAAAAATGAATAATGTATGATATATTTTTTAAATTAATTATTATTATATACAATAGTCTATAAGCACAAACTTCCTTCATTTTACTTCCTTCAAGGACAAGTCGTTTTTAATTCTTAATTGTTCATTATTTTTTATCCTACCACGCACACATATCTGGTCATAAGCGATGATTTTTCTTCAAAATCACCCGGATTGACGTAAGCAATCACTTCTGGCTTCTTTTTTAGGGAATCTAATGTTTTATGAAAAATCCCTACTAATCTATTTTCAGATGTAGCCATAGCTTTGGTGATTTGATCTTGTTCATTGTTTTTTTTCGTATTCGGAGGTAATTCTATATTGGTAAGCAAAATACTCACCCACTCCTTATGATGATGAGTAATCAGGGATATAATTTCTTTCATTTTGGTTTGTGAAATATTTTTTCCTATACCTATATGGAGGATTCTTTCTCTATCACTTATCACTGCTAAAAACGGCAATTGATTAGTAACATATTGGGATATTTCACCTTTTGTGGCGATATCTGCTCATAATATATTGGCAATCTTTTTGATCTGCCTATTGTCCGTTGTTCGTTGTTTTCCCAATGATTCGTACTTTGAATATTCTATTATTACACGATCGGGATATTCCTCCTGTTGTGAGATAAAAACCACTTTTTTTTTCTTATCATCTAATAAGAGATACCCTGCTGCTCGAAGCAATCATGTATAAAAATGCGGTCCTTGCGGAAGGATCGCTATATCATAAGGCTTTAACGGCGGCTTGAGTGTTGGAATAAGTTCTACTGCTCCGATCACATATCCCATTACTTGTTCAGCTAGTATTTCTGGCGCTATCATATGTTAATGATATATAAGAAATGATAAATTACTTTTTAGTAAGACTTTTTTTGATAAGTATGACAAATCTATCTGCTAATCTATCACGTTTTTGTCGCTCTTCGAGACCCATAAATACTACAGACGCAGATTCTATAAAATATTTTCTGAATATCTCATCTATATTTTGCTTGATCATATCTATCTGAGGCTTTTCACAATTTTTATAGATAACAACGAGATCCATTTCTAGATCGACATTGAATTTTTTACCAAAATAATATTGATCAATCATAACCTCGTAGGTCGTAAATAGCGTTTTGAGGTCGTTTTGTAATCAAAAATAGAAGACATTTTTTAGGATATCATGAAATTCTGGTTTGATCGATATAGCGAATCCTGCACCGTCCTTGTTCACATTGATAACATTTGATGCATCAAGGGAATCAACTTGTTTTTTAATTGCAGGAAAAGTCCGCTCAATTTCGCTTTCGAGCGCTCTCATAGAAATACCTTGTCTCTTGAATAAGAGGTATTTGAGGATATCTACTTTCGTTTTACTGCCGAAAAGTTTTTCTAAATTCATATAAAAAACAACTAAACAATAAAACTTATGATTTGAAGAGTTTTTTCATAAACATTTTGATGGTTTTTTTACTTAGGGGTTTACCTAAAAAATCCACATTTTCCTTGATATCTTCCAAATAGAGCAGTGTTTTTTTGATTAAGAGGTCATTGATAGTATGATGGTATTTTTGGTATACACCTGACAGCAATTGATCCAAAGTATATTTTTGCAGGATATAATAGAGGTCCACATAATCTTTGAACTCTGCTCTTTGGATAATAGTCGCTAATTTCATCACGCCAATATCGTATTCATGTGCAAGAAAAAAATACGGAGTCTCATAAAGTTCTTTTATTAATTTCAACTGTTCTACTGCGATAAAGCTTATTTTGACCTTATTTACTGTGATATACAACGTATTGGGAACCTCATAAATGATATCATATTTTCCAAATTCTTTGTCCAAAATCTTTTTGAGTCCATTGATATCAATACTCCCCTCTTTGAAAAAATCAAAATCCACACTTTTTCTGTGATTATATTGAAGAGCGAGCGCTGTTCCTCATGCGAGATATCGTCCATACTTTTTGGTCCGAGATAATTTATCCAGTAAAGACCTTCTTTTTAAATCTAAGACTGTAGCGAGATGTAAGTTCATTCCTCGATTTGGTAAGTGGTAAATGAAGATCATACATGGTATTCAGATAGTTTCTGGTAAGATCATCGAGATTACAGTATTTTTGTCTAGCTATTTGGATGATTACTTTGTCAGAATACCATTCTTTTAATATATCAAAATCTTTCTGACTACCGAATCTTAGCACCCTTTCTATTACGTATTCTTTGTCACGAATTTTGTCTATCTTCCCTTCTTTGTCCCGAAATAATACGGTATTCATGTATCATAAAAAATACTAAATATTCTATATTTAGTATATATATTGAGTATGGGAATGCAATATAATAATACCTCTAAAAATAGTCTTAAGTAGGGGTTTTTAAGTAAAAGATTTATCTTGGTATGGACTATGGTATACATATCATAGTAAACAAAAAACCACTATCATATATACGATAGTGGTAATATAGGGATTTGGGTAAAAGAGAATATCTTCTATACTTTATATTGTTCTTTTATTTGATATGATCATGAATATCAAGATGTTACATATTCACCTATTTCTATAAAATCATCTGTCTTTTTATCATAAATATATTGATAAGCATATGTTAGTCATGAATTTTTTATACTTTTGTATAAATTTCATTTTTTTACATAATATCATGCTGGATAAAATTTATCTTGAGGTGATTGTTTTCATTTCATCAATACTCCAGATGTATTTATCCCATATTCTTCTCCTCATGATGCTATTATAGTCAAAATATTTTGCAACACTTCATAATTAATTTTTTTATCTTTATCTATCACTTCTTTGCTACATTCTACTATTCAGTTATCATATTTCATAATCGTAGAACCATCAGCCATTTTATATCGATTACCTCTAACTTCTTTTTGTAAATTATCATATCCATTTACAAAATGTCCGTCGCTATAAAACATTATATCTCAACGTGAGTTATAATTTCTTTTTGTATATTTTTTCTCTGCATCGATTTTCACTGGAACATCTTTTATGTCTGTTATCAACGTTTCTTTTGTATTATTACTTTTTTCTGTACTTTGATGGAGATTTGTAATAAATGTATTAGAATCCTGATTTGGTGTATTTTGATCATCACAAACAACTCTATTATTATTATAGAATCTAAATGTCTTTCAACTAATCACACACTCATAGACTTTATTTTCTGTCCATCTATATTCACCATTTTTATCAATTAACGGTAATAATTCATTAACACTACTTATTGTCCGAACCTCTGCATCATTAATAACTTCTTGTTTTTTTATTCCAATTGTTTTGGTAGTTGAAATGAGTTCTTTTTTGAAAATTGTATCAATAACACTCTTAGAACTATACCCTTTTCAATCATACCATACTCTTCCATTATTATAAAAATCATAATCTACACCATTAAATGTTATCTTGTACGATAGCTTTTTTTCAGCTGGCCAAGTATAAAGACCATCAGCTCAGATTGGCAACTGATTAATATTCGTCATAGTCATTATTGTATTATTGAAAGCATCTAATTTTCATGAATTTACTGCCAATCACACATTAACTGCTGGTTGTACGTTTTCTGGCACAAGATTTCCTGCTACTTTTACTGCAATATTATTACTATATGGATCGATAAATTCATATCCATCCTTTGGTTGTATTTCCCCGTCTTTATACTGAAGATTATATTTTATTAAAGCAGTATTTTTTTCTTGATCTGTAGTCTGTGTACTCACTACTCATTCCACAAAAGATTTATCGAGATATTTTCCGGTATAGGTTGTTCATTCAGCAACACTTTTATAATCTCATTCATTTTCTATCCACGCTTTCAATCCAGCTAAAGCTCTTCTTGTCTGATTACCAAAAGTTTTATCTATAGAAACATCTACAGCATCTATTTCTTCTTCTGTATATGCTTTAGCAGTTTTATATAATATCAATCAGGCTAATTTTTGAACTAAGTATGCAAGATCATTATTTTTTGGATTATCTATGATATATGTAATCCATGCAGGAGTATTTGTACTTCCTTCCTTAATTTTTAACTTCCATCATTCTCCCTTTTCTACATATTGATCAAATTGTTCTGCAATTTCTCATAATGTCTTTTCTTCTTTTGTTTCTGTTTCACCAGAAGCTGATGTTATAACATTTATTTTTGTTGTTTTAAGGTTTTCTTTAAATTCTTTTATATCCTCAACATTAGCATCAACATCAAATGCTTTTACCTCTAAATCTTTTATAAGAGATAACTCTTGATCTTCAAGTGTATTTCCAATCTCTATTTCTTTTAATTCTGGTGCAGTCATTTTTTTATAAAAAAATATAAATTACTTATTCTGTTGATATACCAAATTCATCACCATGGTATACATAGCATCCAAGGCATTTTCTTGAATATCTTTTTGACCATCAAAATGATTCTTTAGATCAGTAAAAAATGATGATTTTTTTGCAAGAATTTTCAGAATATCCTTCACTTTCTTCAATTTCTTTGAATGAGCTAATGAGGTAAATTCTTTTATAGCTTTTTTGGTATCGAACATGAGCAATGAAATAAAGATATAAATTACATAGATAATTATACTGATAGCATCATCTTTTGTCAAATTTCAGAGTATTTTTTTATATAGTAATTTTTAATCAAAAATTTGCTTTTTTTTGAATTCTATATAAAATATATATGTATTTATTTTATTTGATCACAAACATGACTACATTCAAAAAATTTATCAATCATATGTTAGCCAATCATTCCCTGATTTCCAGTCCAAAGTGCAACAAATTGTTATAAATTAAGTTTAACACC
>CAYQLB010000020.1:0-17589 GCA_964418415.1 uncultured Candidatus Peribacteria bacterium | reverse complement strand
GCTGATTTGGTTAGAATCAAGGCCCAAATAATTCAAATTGGTAAGTCCGTCAAAAACACCAGAATCAATCGAGCTGATTTGGTTAGAAGAAAGGTACAAATATTGTAGATTAGTAAGTCCGTCAAAATCGCCAGATTCAATCGAGTTAATTTGGTTATTATTAAGATACAATTGTTGTAGATTAGTATGATTCACAAACGTATCAGGAGCTATGGAATTTATTCACTTATTAGAAAGATCGCAAGAGTTAGCATCAGTTGCACAACCATACTCGGTCACGATATTACCACTATTGAGTTCTACAGGCGTTTGTGCGAAAATATTTGCGATATTAAGTGCAGCAAAAAATCCTGACAAAAGCAAGAAAGTTTTGACAATAGCGAAGGTACCAAAGGTACCAAACAAGTACTTATGCTTATGAGTGCTAAGATGACGTACAACACGTTTGCTGTGCTTTTTTACGTGATGGATGAGATGTTTCATGAGCATAGAGAGAAAATAAATGTATTTTATACTATATAGTATACTCAGAAATTTTTATCTGTCAAATTTTAGAACAAGAAAATTTGATTCATCATACAATGAAAAGTATTGAAACATATTTTCCAAGTATTCAGTATCAAATTTTTGAAGACTTTTTATAGACTGAATTTGACTCATCATGTAATAAATATGCGAAACTACATATTTAAAACATTCAGGGCTAAAAAAAGTCAAGATAAGTAGATTTGAAATACTAACCACTTTAGCTATAGTAGTTGGACTTTTTTATTGTATATAAAAAATTATGTATTATCATAAGAGTAAAATATATACTACTACCAAACCTTTTGATATCATAGATATTACGGACGATATTCAAAATTTCATCACAAAACAAGGATATAAGAACGGACTCGTGAACGTTTTTACCCGCCATACCACAGCTGTACTCAAAATCAATGAAGCAGAGGATGGATTTCGAAATGACCTCAAAAAACGATGCGATAAAAATGTATCGATAGATGAACGATACCAACACAATGATCTAGAACATAGAGATCCAAAAACTATGTGCGAAAGTAAAGAAGAATGTCTCAATG
The DNA here is from genome assembly GCA_964418415.1 of uncultured Candidatus Peribacteria bacterium. GTDB lineage: Bacteria > Patescibacteriota > Gracilibacteria > Absconditabacterales > Absconditicoccaceae > CAJBLF01. The sequence goes on along the minus strand of CAYQLB010000020.1, from coordinate 16,507 downwards.
GACATGCTCATATTAGAGGTATGCTTATGGGGCAGAGTAGTGAAACCCTTCCTGTACAAGACGGAAAAATTATGTTCGGAAGACGGCAAAGAGTCTTACTATTCGAACTTGATCATGCGAGAGAAAGAGAGATTATATTTTCGTTTATAGGTGACTAAACTGCCTTCGGCAGAGTATTAAGTTTTAAGTTCTAAGTGTTAATTTTTTCTCAATTCTAAATTCTCAATTCTAAATTCTCAATTCTAAATTTCTTTTCTAAAATATTGCTCAATTATTTCCATAAACTTTTCAAATACTCATTCACTTTCTAAAATCGTATACGGTGTACCATGAACATAAACCGGTATTTTGGGATTTTCATTGTTTCCTGGAAAAAAGATACCAATATCAGCATGAGAAGCTTCTCCTATACCATTGACTACACAGCCCATAATAGCTATCTTTGTTGTTTCACAGCCAGGGTATTTGGTTTTTCGTTGTGGCATTCTTTTGGATATTTCATCTTGAACCTGTTTCGCAAGCGTTTGGAAAGTAGCAGAGCTCGTTCTTCCACAACCAGGACACGAGGTAATGAGTGGTTGAAAATAGCGGAATCCCATCGATTGAAGCAAATATTTACACGCTTCCACTTCCAAAGCTCTCGGTTCTCCTGGCTCTGGAGTGACAGATATCCTGATGGTATCACCGATTCATTGTTGAAGTAAAATTCACAAGGCAGCAGCGCTAGAAACTAATCATTTGGTAGATCCTCATGCCTCAGTAAGTCATAAATGAAGAGGGCAGTCAGTAGCTCTACTTAATTTTTCACTTGCTCGAATAACATCTTGGACATCAGATAATTTGACCGAAAGGATAATTTTATCTTTTGCTAATCAAAATTCCTGTGCTTTTTCTATAGAAAGAAGACATGACTGAACCATACTATCGATAAACACTTCTTTATCAGAGAGTGGTTGTTCTTTTTTTGCATTTTCTTCCATATTGTGCTGTAATAATTCTTTATCTAATGATCATCCATTAATCCCTATTCTGATAGGTTTATCATATTTGACTGCAAATCCGATGAATTGTTTGAAATGTTCATCATGTTTTTCTCCTACTCATACATTCCCAGGATTGATTCTATATTTTGCCAATGCTTGAGCCATCTCAGGATATTTTTCCAATAATATATGACCATTAAAATGGAAATCGCCGATAATAGGAACATCAATTCCTTGGTCATGTAATTGTCTGATGATATCAGGAACCGCTTTTGCAGAATCTTCCGTATCTACAGTAATACGTACCAATTCACTTCATGCCAATGCGAGCTCTTTGATTTGTTCAACGGTTGTAGCTATATCAGCCGTAGGAGTATTAGTCATCGACTGAATAACGATAGGATTATCTCCTCCGACAAGCACTCCTCATACATTGACGGTAAGTGTTTTTTTTCTGATAATCATACATATACAAAAAAAATAAATGCTGTCGTAAACATATATATTTTCATAAACAAAACAAGTCTTGAAAAAATAACTATAATACTATATACACTAAGTTCAAAGCATAATATACTATAATGTAACAATATAACATTTTAGCATTTCAACATTTTCATGATGAAAACGGTATACTATCTCAGTCCTTCAAGTTTTTGTTTTGGAGTAAAGAGATCTATAGATCAACTCAATACCATCATCCAACAGCACCCGGGTGCGAAGATTTTTTGCATTCATGCGCTTGTACATAATCCCAAAGTCACCAAAGAATTTGAAAGTAAAGGGGTAAAATTCGTAGAGACCATAAAAGAAGTCGATGATCCAGATACTATCGTAATATTTTCCGCCCATGGTACCAACAGAAATACTATAGATGAAGCAAAGAAAATATTCAAAGCCGTTTACAATCTCGAATGTCCTTTCGTTACGAAAATATATACAGAAGTTGATACCTTCCTCCAAAAATGAATCAGAAAATTTCTCTATATCGGCAAAGAACACCATCAAGAAGGGGGCAATGTGATCGCTGATATTCGCAATAAATGAGCAGAGGTAGTTGTTTATGAACAAAAACATACGATAGAGGATATTCCTTATAGCCAAGATGACACATTTGCGGTACTTTCTCAAACTACATTAAATTTTAGCTATGTAGAGCAGAAAATAAAAGAAATAAAAACAACATTTTCATTAGTCCAAACACCAATACTTTCTGATGTTTGCAAAGCTACTTATGAAAGACAAGAAGTAGTTATTCAAAACCTGGATCAATTTCAGACCTTCATAGTTATTGGGGGAAAAGAAAGCAATAACACGAAAGAACTCTACGATATATGAATACAAAATAACAAAAAAAGCTTCTATGGAGAATCATTGGAGGACATCCTCCAACATCCAAAAGAGGAATTATTTGCTAACGAATATGTGGCAATCACCTGATGAGCATCCACACCTATAGAAGATATCAGAGCGGTGTTCGATTACTACAAAAACCACGGCTATGAACCGAAAATACTTGATCTACACTAATGTAGTATATAATAGTTTATTCAGTATTACCTACACTTTTCACTATTCGTTAGTGTATTAGTTCATCCCAGGCATTCAACCTCCAAGCATACCAGCCATATCAGAAGGATCGACTCAAAGAATTTCTTTCGTTTTTTCTCCGACGATTTCTTGAGCTTTTTCTTGGGCTTTTTGAAAACACTTTATAATGATTCATTCAAGTTCGGATTTTTTCATAGGATCAAGTAATGAAGCATCATTGATCTTAAGATCTTTGAGTTTCATTTCACCACTGATATCTACGACAATTGCATCTTGTTCTGTACCATCAGATCAAACGAATTTACCTTCTTTACCCCTTATGATAAGATTTTTGAGTGCGTTCTGCAAAGTTTTGTACTTATCATACATTTTTTTGAGTTCTCAAATTTTTCCAAACATACTGATTATATAACAAGATAAAATACTACTAACAATGTATAGAATACAATTCTTTTTTCAACTCAATTAACTTTATATAATGAACTTCGTTATGGCTCGTGTAATATGCTTCGCGTAATGTATAGTAATTTGTTTTGTATAGTATTAATTACAATACATTACGTCCGTAGGACAAATTACGGACAAAGTCCACATTACGTTTTTTTTATTTTTCAATAAGCGAATAGTTTATAATAAATTTTGCTATCTCTCAGAATATCTTTCCGGCAGTAGCAAATCACCATTGATTCTGTCTCGGTCTACGAACCTGAACAACAACAATATATTGGGGATCGTCTTTAGTGATAATTCATATAAACGACCCATTTGTCCATCATTCTCATCTCATGTATTTCCCTTTATACGATATCTGAGAGGTTCCTGTCTTACCTCCAAGCTGATATCATTCCACTGTTGCATATTTCAATTCAGGATTCTGTTCCATTACTTCAAAAAGTCATATTTTGAGTGCCTCCGCCGTCTCTGGCCTAAATATTTGTTTAGTAATTTTGGTAGTAACGGGACGATACGTATTTGTTTTTTTATCAAAGATTCATTTAACGATAGTAGGTTGTACATAATACCCGCCATTTACGAGAGCTCCATATCCAGCAGCCAATTGGATTGGTGTAGCCAAAAGTCACTGACCAAACGTATTATTAAAAAATCTAGCATCAGAGACAGACGTAACAGATTCTACAAATCCGGCATCTTCATTGGCCAACTCTATTCACGTGCTTTTTCCAAAACCAAGCTTATCTAGATAATTATAAAAAACTTCCTTACCTAATTTTTGGGCTATTCTCACCATACCCACATTACAAGATCGTACAAATGCATGGAGAAAATTCCAATCACCCATACAAGCATCTTCAGCATTCTTGATGGTATAGATTCACACTTTTACTTTCCCTGGGTCATTGTACGGATCATAGAATCTTATTTCATCAGTATCCAATCCTATAGCTACGGTAAATGCTTTAAACACACTTCATGGCTCATAGGCCATAGAAATATTTTTATCGACCAATACCTGTGGACCAAAGATATTTTTAGCTACATACTTGGGGAGTGTTGTATCCAATCTTTCATAACTTGTAGCAATTTTATATTCCCCTCATGTTTTAATATATACAGGACTCTCTATATAACTAAGATCATCAATAAGATATGCTTGATCAACACCTAACGCCTGCAAAGTAAATGCATCATTATAATTATTTGGATTGTAAGAAGGATAGTTGGCTGATGCGACAATAGACCCATTAAAAGGATTATACACAAGCACACTGATTGAATCATCCTTAAGTGTTTCATGATACCTCTGAATTACACTCTCTACTTCTTTCTGTATACCTATATCTATAGTAAGGTAAACATCATTCCCATCTTGTGCACTCTCAAGTTGAAATTCATTAGCTCAAACCGGGCCAATCCAAGCGGAAGCACGACCAACAATCTTTCCATCCTTTCCACGAAGGAGATCATCAAAATACTGTTCAATACCATAAAAGGAATTATTGTTTTTATCGACATATCACATAACATTAGAGAGAAAAGATCCATATTGATAATATCTTTTTGTATATGATTCCATTCATAGTCCATGAAGAAGAGGTATTTTATCCCTAGAACGCTTTTGATAATATTTAACTTTAAGCTCTTTGATCTGCTGCGCTATCAAAGGATTAGCATCAGCAATAATTTTTACATATCTATTTTCCTGTTTATAAAATGTTTTTTCTATATTTGGAAAATTACCGAGGTAACCATATTTCTGGAGAATTTTTTTGAGAGGTTCTATATCTCTATTAACACTTCCAACTCTATCTGGTACTATATATATATAATTAATATTTTGAATATCGATATAATCAAGATTGAGTTTAGCAAGCTCTGCAAGAAAATTGGTGTTTGCAAAGAATCATAGATAATTTTTGGGTTTAATTCAGATATAAATCATAGTATTGAGTCTTGTTTTAATAAGTCATTGTGCAACAGTTTCATTGAATCAGCTGAGAATTTGCTGAAGCTGAAGATCATATCCAGTTTGATCATAGAGATACCGTCAGGAAGAAATAAGACCACTTCCATAATAGAAGAACTGTGGCTTAGGAGGAATAATCTGTGTCTGGGTAAAAAGTTCTATATTTTTGACACACTGAAGTTTTGTCATTTCCTGCATACCATATAATTCACAGAAATGTTTATAAACGACGGGGGTGATGATATCAATAAATTTGGCCTTGTCCCATACGAATTTCGGATCGACGAAGATATTATACATAGAGATATTGTCGGTGAGTTGAATATGTTTATCAGCTTTATCATCAGCATAGATATTACCTCTCTTAGCTTTAAGTGATGTCTCACTGACATGTTGTTGATTGAGTAAAGTATCATAATATCCATGTCTAAGAATTTGGAGATAGAATAATCTCAAAATAAGTATCAGAAAAAGAAAGCCAAAAAAACAAAGAAGATAGAAATCTTTCGTCACTTTGATAAATTTCAAAAACGTCCTGGTCTGTAACCAATGTTCCAGTCTCTGATCAAAACTCTTATAATAAGAAATAGATCTAATCATATTCAGGGACAAGGTAAAAGATGCTAAAAATAAAAGATGATTTTTTGATTGTGGCTTCATACTAATTATTCATATATCGTTTTCAACTCTACTATAGTATTCATTCAGAATATAAACAAACAGACAATAGTATTTTCCAAGTCATTCAAAGTAAAAAAAATAGTTGCAATAGAGATAAAAATTTATAGTATCTTAGAAAATACGGTTTGTAGAAAGAACTTGATTTTATTTTCTATAAATCTATATATAGAACAACTTAGTCTTTTTTAATTTCTTTACAAAAAGAAACAAATGAAAAAATTAGCACTTAAGGTAGTATGATTGTTTGGTTTAGTGGTTATATCTTTTGGAAGCTTACTTACCTCTGCACAAGTCAATCAAGGATTCGGTGCTCAGAATACGCAATATAATCCAGACGTACCAGGATCAACAGCGTTACAACAAGGAAAACTTATCGATGTTATCAAAAGTTTCATCAACTGGATGTTGGGAATATTAGCATTGATAGCATTAGTTATCCTACTTCGAGGAGGATTCCAGATGGTTACTGCAGCTGGAGATGATGCTAAATACAAGAAAGGATTCAAGATTCTTCAACAAGCAGCTATCGGATTAGTATTTATCGGAGTATCTCGGTTGGTAGTCAGTGTTATCTTCCGATTGCTTGGCGTAATTGGTGTATAATATGGTCATAATTTCTTATGATAAAAAACCCTGCACTATTGCAGGGTTTTCCTATACACGAAAAAAACTTTTTTGTTTGAAAAATAATACTAAATACCTATACTAAACGAGCGGAAAGCTTAAAGCATACAGCTCAAAGCTTTTATTTGGAATTATTAATCCGTAATTCGTTATTTCGTAATCCTTTAATCCGTCAATGAGTCTGAAAGTGATGCATATCCACGAATTTGAACTCCGCTATCGTGCCTACAAGTGATTGAATTATAAATTTAACCTCTGATGGGATCAAGAGACTATTTTGGAGATGATCAAAATTTCTAATAAAGGTGTATTGACGAAACCCGTACAAGAAATAGAACCTATCGAGCTCCACGAAATAACACTAAAAACCTATACGCTATTCAAAAAAGAATATATAGAAAAAAACAAAGAAATACAGGTATGATCAGGTACTTTGGGTGAATATATAGACCGTTTGGAATATGAACTTAAGGTAATCAAAGAGATGGGATTCAATTCCTATTTTCTTATCGTAGCAGATTTTGTACGCCGAGCAAAAAAAAACACCATTGTTGTAGGACCATGAAGATGATCAGGAGCTTGATCAATATTAGCTTGGGTAACAAGAATTACAGATGTAGATCCTTTACAATTCTGATTACTATTCGAAAGATTTCTCAATCCTGCACGTATCTCGATGCCTGATTTCGATATTGATTTCGAAGATACCCAAAGAGAAAGAGTCATCAATTATGTCAAAGAGAAATACGGCAACGATCAAGTGAGTGGAATTTGAACCTATATGCAGATGGCATCCAAAGCAGCGTTCAAAGATGTTGCGAGAGTGTTGGGAGTACCCTTTGAAAAATCTAATCAGATCTCATGACTTATGATTGATAAGATGTCTTTGCAACAAGCAATACAGTCTCCTGAGGCAACAGAAGAGCTCAAAGCACTCTATCAATCAGATGAAAAAGTAAGAAGAGCGGCAGAATTATCTGAAAAACTAGAAGGAAATATGAGACAATTAGGAATGCATGCTTGTGGTATTATTATTGCACCAGACAAAATTACTAAATATTCTCCTGTACAATATGTCAAAGAATGAGATACTACGACAGTAAGTCAATATGATGGACCTACTTTGGAGACTATCTGACTTTTGAAAATGGATTTCCTTGGATTAAGAAATCTATCAGTCATTAAAAATTGCATCAAGATTCTCCAGAAAAAACATCAAAAAGAACAAAAAGAACTGCCTGAAATGTTTGCTCGTTTTTTTGAAGACACTTCATTTCAACCGCCTTTGGAAGATCCATATACGTTCCAAAAAGTATTTCAAACAGGAGATACTACAGGAATATTCCAGTTCGAATCCAATGGTATGAGAAAGTTTTTGATCAAACTAAAAGCCGATTCTATAAATGATCTTGTCGCTATGAATGCCTTGTATCGTCCATGACCCATGGAATTTATTCCAAACTATATCGCGAGAAAAAACGGTGAAGAACCTATCAGTTATATGAGCGCAGAACTTAGGCAAGTACTCATAGAAAAATACGGTGAAGAGGAAACAGACAAAGAAAATATAAAACTTATTGAAGATCTTGCTCCTATTATGAACCTCACCTATGGTATCGCAGTCTATCAGGAACAGCTGATGTTTCTTGTACAATCTATGGCGGGGTTTTCGCTAGCAGAAGCTGATCTCTTGAGAAGATGAGTTGGTAAGAAAAAAAAGGAAATCATAGAACAGCTCAAAAAAGAATTTACCAAGAGAGCAAAAGAATTTAGGGAATATAAAAAAGAAACAGCAATCTATGTGTATGAAAAAATGATCGAACCAGCAGCCGCATATTCATTCAATAAATCACATTCCGTATGTTATGCAATGATTGCTTACCAGACAGCATATCTCAAAGCATATTATCCCGTAGAATTCTATGCGTCCCTCATTAGATCTGTAGAAGAAGATAGTGATGAGTTGAGTGTGTATGTCTATGAGGCACAGAATCAAGGAATACTCGTACTCCCACCACATATCAATTATTCTTTCAATCATGTAGCAGCTATCAATGAAGATGTTAGATTAGGATTTTTTTGCATCAAATGATTGGGATTGGAAATTGGAGAAGTAATTCAAACAGAAAGAGAGCAAAATGGTAAATATACGAGTTTGGAAGATTTCATCAAAAGATGTTCGGGGATTATCAATAAAAAATCCGTAGAATGATTAATTAAATCATGAGCATTCGATGAGTTTTGAGAGAGATGAGTATTATTGGCCAATGGAGAAACTATTCTTGAACGAGCAAAAAAAGGAAAAGATGCTAATGTATGACTTTTTTGAATGATGGAAATGAGTACGAAGATGACATTGAAACCAGGACCGGAAACAACCATGATGGAAAGATTGATGATGGAATATGAAGTCTTTAAGGTATTTGTCTCAGGAAATCCTATGGATGGACTCTATACGTATCTCAAAAGATATAATTTTATATCTCAATTCAAAGAAAAGGAGGGATTCTGAAATTTCGTCATCGTAGGATATATCAAAAATATCCAGAGAGCAAAAAAAAAGGGTTTTTTTATCCAAATAGAGGATATCTCAGGAACCACGGAATTCTTCGTAAGAGAGACTCTCAATTTCGAAAAATTTGATATATTGATGATTACAGGATTTAAAGGTAAATCTCTCACTATAGAAAAAATAGTAAAAATGGATCGTGACCACCTCATCAAACAAGCAGGAAGTAAATATGATCCAGAAATGACAGTTGTAAGAGCCAAAGCATTGAGATTGAAATCATCAGCAGAAGTTACGGGTGAGACAAACAAAGAAGAAAATGTGATAGAAGAATATAGTCCAAAGATTCCGGAAAATACTACCGGATATATAGTACCGGATAGTGCTCAAAAAATAAACGAATTGATCACACTCATACAGACACACAAAGGCGATAATGAAATTACTATAAGCAACAAAACATTCTATCTCAATGATGAATGAATAGAAAAAATACATGCTTTACTCGCTAAATAGAACATATGGATAAAAAAGCAACTATAGCAAAGCATACTATAGAACAAGCAAAAAAGATAGCTATCTTTTGACATATGAATCCTGATGGCGATTGTATCGGAGCTATGCTTGGACTAGGAAGATTACTCGAAAAACAAAAGAAAAAGGTGAGCTACTTTGTCCCTAATAAACCAAGTAAGATATATGCTTTTATCAAAAACGTCAAAAGATTGAAAAGTAATTTTGACTACAAAAACTACGATCTCCTAATCTTCGTGGACTTTACATGATTGGATCGTATAGGGATAATAAGCCAAGCTAAACCAAAGTATTTTGAAAAAAAACCGATAGTCGTCTTTGATCACCACATCGGTAACTGATTGGATCATGGTATTATTATAAAAGATATCCATAGTATCAGCGCATGTGAAATACTCTTTGAATATACCTATAAACGATGGCCACATTTCTATGATAAAGATATCGCAACATATTTTTATTTAGGTATCACCTCTGATTCTGCAAATTATCTCTTCGAAGAAGACCATATCAGGACATTTACCAATGGGTTGAAACTTCTCAAATTAGGAGCCGATAAAGATTTGGTAGTAAATAATCTCATTCGTAAAAAATCATTCAACTCCATAAAGTTTCTCCAATTACTCCTCAATAGAATCAAACAGAAAGAAGGATTGGTATATACCTATTACGACGATGATGAACTCAAGAAATATGAGATCGATCAAGAAGAAGCAGCATATGGATTACATATCATCCAAAATATCGATGGCCCAAATATCGTACTTTTGATAAGGAAAATAGGGAAAGCTATTAGATGATCACTCAGAGCAAAGCAAATCGAAGGAAAATGACGTAATAAAAATATAGACTGCAACAAAATAGCAAAATCATTATGAGGTGGTGGACATAAATTGGCCGCAGGATTCGGTGTACCCGCAAAAGATAATTTCGAACATCAGATAGAAGAAATTGTAACATACATTAATACAATAATATCATAAGCAATAGCTTTATCTTCTTTCCCTTACCCATGTTCAAGAGAAGGTACAACATCCTCATTCGTTTATTAAGACCGATACTACATATCGGACTGATTATCATCGTATTTTATGTGATGTATAGAATCCGCCTTTTTACTGATCTTATTCCTGGGGTACAACTCAGGATACCAGTCATAAACTACCAAGAGAATATGGCGTTTGGTATCATTGCTGCATTCGCTTTTCTTATCATAGGTATCGCGAAAAATCTCTATGAATTACACAAACCGATTCAGAGATATTTTCAAACATTCACAAAGACACGAGCATATCGGATTATCACTATCACCTTTATAGCATATTTCTGACAAGGATTTGTGTTTTTCTTTTGAATATCAAGATTTATCATTGTATTGTGAGCATTTGTAAGTTTTGCTGTATTATTTTTGTTTGATCAAGTATGGAATTATCTAGAAGCCAAAAAACATAAAGAAGGAAACAATAAAATACTCATCATAGGAAGTGATACTTTGGAAAGTTACAAAGCGATAGAAAAAATAAAAAATGGATTTTCATTCAGGACAGAATTTGCAACCCATAATGAGATCAACGATATCAACATTACAGAATACTTCATCATCGTAGCCGTAGGAAGCTTTGAAAAGGTCGTTTTACAGGATATCTTTGAAAAAGTAAGATTTAGCGACAATACGAGATTCTATCACATCAGTGAATGATATTTTCTCGAAGATGTCGTCTATTCGCCCGAAAACATAGATAACATAATAGCTTTGGAATATAAACATTCTAAGCTCGATGGACGATCCATAGTACTCAAAAAAATAGTAGATATATTGGTATCTTTTGTAGCAATCATACTACTATCACCATTGATGTTTCTCATAGCCATAGCTATCAAGATAGATTCACGTGGTCCGGTATTCTATATATCCAAGAGAGTTTGAAGAAATGGGAAACTATTTGCTTTTTTGAAATTTCGTAGTATGTATACCCACCTCAGTGTAGGATATGGGGGGAAAGAAGCAGAAGAGCTCTATCAAAAACTTATACAATCTGATGCTAATATCAGACAATGAGTATTGCCCAAGATAGCAAATGATCCAAGAGTAACAAAAGTGGGAAAGTTCCTCAGAAAAACATCTCTCGATGAATTACCTCAACTCTTTTGTGTACTATGGGGAACTATGTCATTGGTATGACCAAGACCACATTTACCAAATGAAGTGAAAAATTATGAATCACGACAGAAGAGATTATTATCTATTAAACCAGGAATCACATGATATGCACAAGTATTCGGAAGAGATAATCTCAATTTCGAAGAAGAAGCAAAATTAGATTTATATTATATACAGAATCGATCATTGTTTTTAGATATCTATATCGTTTTGGCTACTTTTGGTGTAGTATTTAAATGAAAATAGACTAAAAGACGGATTAGATACATTAGAATACTAATCTGTTTATCCTCCTATCTAATCCATCCATTTAATTATATCAAAATATATGCAATTAAGTGAAACTACAAAAAACATCCAATCGTTCATCCAAGCACATCACAACATCAGCGAATTATCCGAAAAAGAAGTGTCAGATTTTTATGTTCAGTTGATAGATTGTTTAGTAGATCATAATCATCAATATTATATAGAAAACACACCACTGATTTCTGATAAGGAATATGATGATCTTTTTTCTTATCTCAAAAAAATAGAAGAATTTCATCCAGAGATCATTAGTTCAAACAGCCCGACACAAGGCATCATTGGACAAGTCAGCGAATGATTTCAGCAAGCGAAGCATACCGTCAAACTTATTTCATTGGAAAATACCTATAATGCAGAAGATTTGCAAGAACGAGACGAAAGAGCCTACAAGATATTATCCAAGACAAATCCTGATGAAAAAATTCTCTACAACATTGAACCAAAATTTGATGGACTTGCAGTGGAGTTGATTTATGAAAAATGAATACTTAAGCAAGCAATTACGCGTGGAGATTGACAAGTTGGCGAGGACATTACCATCAATACTAAGACTATAAAAAATATTCCACAAAAGTTACATCATCCCATAGATATTTCTGTCAGAGGAGAAATTCTCATGCCAAAGTCAGTATGGAAAGAACTCAATAAGGAAAGAGAAGAAGATGGAGAAACACCTTTTGCTAATACAAGAAATGCTGCAGCAGGAAGTATAAAATTATTAGACTCATGAGAAGTTGCAAGAAGATGATTGGTAAGTTATATGTATGATATTTTAAAAATAGAAAGTTGAGTAGTAAAAATAAATACATTAGAATACCTCGGATTGCCAGTATTTAAACGAAGTAAAAAAGCAAGTTCAATAGATGAAGTTATCAAAATTTGTTTAGATGAAGAGATTAAAAAAAATTTAGAAGAGCAAGATATAGAATTTGATGGACTCGTGATTAAAGTTCAGAACCAACAACAACGTGAAATCATTTGAGCTACAGATCATCATCCACGTCGAGCAGTTGCTTACAAATTCCCTGCTCAATTAGCAGCGACACAAATAACTTCTGTAGATTTTCAAGTCGGAAGAACGTGAATCATTACGCCAGTCGCAAATTTCACCCCCGTCCAATTAAGTTGAGCGAAACTTCAAAGAGTCAGTCTGCATAATTTTGATTTTATCAAAGAAAAAAATATTCATATACATGATTGGATCCGACTCCAAAGAAGTGGCGAAGTAATTCCTTACATTGTTAGTGTAATTACTGACCGCAGAACAGGTGAAGAAGTGATTATCAAGATACCAGAAGTATGTCCATCTTGTAATCAAACAGTCACACAAAAAGATATGCATTATTACTGTACCAACTCACACTGTTCAGAAAAAGTAAAACAACAAATCCAGCATTTCGTGAGTAAAAACTGCATGGATATCCAAGGTATAGGAGAGAGTGTTATAGATATTTTAGTGGAAAATAATATCTTACAGACTATTGCTGATATATACAAACTCACGAACCAGAATATACAAATCACGTTACGTAAATTTCCCGGCATCGGAGAAAAAAAAGTCGCTGAAATCGTCAAAGGAATAGAGGAGTCTAAACACAAAGCATTACGAAGAGTTATAAACGGCTTAGGAATACCACATGTAGGGAAAAAAATGGCTCAGGATCTTTCTGAAGCTATGATACATGAAAAATGAGAGATGATAGATGTACTAACTAACGAAGAATTTCTTCGCTGAATTTATTGAATTTGAGAAAAAAGTATAGAGACCATTACTGCATTTTTTAAAGACAAAAAAAACTTAGATATTTTCGAACAATTAAAAAACTATGGCGTGAATCTAGATCCAAAAGCATATACTGATTTCATAAAAGCAGATGAAGCAAAGGGAAGTTTCTCCATTACCTGATCATTTGAACTACCAAGAGAAAAAATTGCTGAATATTTTCAACAGCAGGGCTATATTTTCCATGAATCACCAAAAAAAGACACGGATTTCATCCTCATCGGAGAAAAAGCAGGAAACAAAAAAGAAAAAGCACAAGAATTAGGTATTACCATATATGAATGACGAGAAAATATCAGCAAACAATTTCCGTTTATCAAAAATATAGAAAAAAAAATCTCTAAACCGCAAATACAAAGCTTATTCTAAAAAAAATCTCTGGAACACCAGAGATTTCAAATAGTACATGGTTGAAAAAATCACTTACCATATTCTTTCGCTTGTTGGAGATAATGTTCTGTTTCTTCCTTACTAAGACCAAGCACCTTTTCCATTCCTTTCAATTCTGCATTCCAGCTTAGTGCAGTTTCTTTTTCGTGATCTTCGGTATACATTTCCCAATCCATAGCTGTTGGTTCGTGTTTGACGATATCAGCTATTTTTTGCTTTATCGGTTCATGCCATTTAAGGTAATCAACCAACGCTTTTTTGTAGAGATCAAGCCCTTGTTCAATAGTATTCATACGTTTTATTTTTTTATGTATATACTCTATATATACATTAATATAATAAAGTCAATAATACAAAGGCGAATTGTAACTCTAATCGCAATTTTGCCTAAAGTAAGACAATTTTACGTTATGAAAAAGTTCATACGGAGAGGCATATTTTAATATTCTTCTTGGTTTTTTATTTATTCTATGTTTAATATGGTTGATTTTTTGGTCACTGAAATGATAAAAATCTTTTTTCTTGGGCAGATGTTTTCTTATCATTCCATTCGTATTTTCATTCGTTCATCTATTCCATGCTTGATACGGATGTGCTCTATAATACCTTGCTCATAGGTATATTCCCGTCAGATCAACGTCGGCAAATTCTTTCCCATTATCGATCGTAATTGTCATTATTTTATCATGATGGTTTTTGAATGCTTGTAATGTCGCTTCATGTACGGTATTTGCCTTAAAGTCATCTATCTTTCTCATAAGCAGATATCTCGTTTTTCTTTCTACGAACGTTACTAATCATCATTTTCTCCCTGTATTTACCACTGTATCTCATTCCCGATCTCCAATTCTTTTTCTTGTCTCTACCAGTGCTGGTCTATTATCTATACTATCTATCGTCCAATCTAATTTTCATGTATTGATGCCTATTCATTTCCTTCTATATCATCTCTTATATTTTAGGTACTTCTTGAGATGCGGCTCATGTATTTTGATATAATTATAGATTGTTTTAGTGCATATCGTTTTTAGACCTTCTTTCTGCTTACGTCCTACTATTGCATCAGGCGATCGATCTATCGCTTTGCTTTTCAGAAGACCTATTATTTCGCTATATACCTCGTGATTCTTAACCAAAATCGCATTCATTTTGTTGGCTGATCTTCTACGTTCCGTAGCAGACTTTTGAGCCCTTAAAGGATCGTAACCACAATAACTGTTGCGAACAATCTCCCTGCTGATTGTGGCTGGATGTCTCTTCATTATCTCGGCTATTTCACGACCATTATATCATTTCGCCCTTAATTCAAAAATCCTCAATCTTTCCTGCTGGTCCAATTTCTTCATGTTCTTGAGTAATATAAGGTAAAATACCTCTATCTTACTCTATCGAACTTATCCTTTCAATATTATCTCTATGTGCGATTAGGATTACAATTTGGTAAAAAAGTAAAATATATTCACTTTATAAAGTATTTTACTACAGTAAGATATAATCAATATTTACCCATAAAGAAAAGTTATGATAGATAAAGTGACCTTTGCTTTCCTCAAAGCAGTCAAAGAAAATAACAATCTCGAACGGATGAATAAAAATAGAGATCTCTATTATCTCGTCAGAGATGGTTTTTGGGAATTTGGAAAGAAACTCATTACAGAAACACAAAAACTTGATACTCATATATGACCGCTAGATATCAAAGATGCAACTTTTCGTTTCAATAAAGATATTCGTTTTACCAAGGATAAATCTCCTTACAAAACCAATTTTGGTCTCATTATCCGTGAAGGTGGAAAACATAGTGATACCGTAGGATATTATGTAGATATAGGTTCAGGAAAAAGTTTCATCTGATGATGATTGTATCTTCCACCAAGAGCAACAGCTGAAAGAGTGAGAACATATATCGCGAAAAACTATACACAGTTCAAAAAGATACTTACCGCACCAGCATTCAAAAAAACATTCGGTGAAATACTGTGAGAAAAATACAAAAAGGTACCAAAATGATTTGGGCCTGATCACAAAGCAGGGGAGTATCTTAAGATGAAATCACGGTATATAGGCCATAATATTCCCGACAAAAAAGTCCTACAAGAGGACTTCTTAGAGTATTGTATTTCAGTTTTCAAAGTTATGAAGCCATTGAACGATTTTCTTAATAAGGCAATATATTAACGTAGAATAAAGTTATTGATACATGTTTCTATTTCTCCTGCCTTATCGTCGATAAGGTTTTTTTCTTCTTTTTTAAAGCTACTTAATACATAATCAGCTACATCATCCTGATGTACTGGCCTATCTACTCAGATCCTCAATCTTCGAAATTCTTTGGTTCCCAATTTTGCTATAATATCTTTGAGACCATTATGACCTGCACTACTTCCTCATAGTTTCAATTGAACTTTTCAAACTGGCAGATCAATATCATCATGAATAACTAAAATATCTGTAGGTTCTATCTTATAAAAATTCGCTATTGCTCCAACTGCTCCTCATGAGCGATTCATAAATTCCATAGGTTTCAAAAAAACTATTTTCTGACCCTCAATATTCG
>CAYQLB010000019.1:0-18459 GCA_964418415.1 uncultured Candidatus Peribacteria bacterium | reverse complement strand
AGGACAGAATAAGTAGAGAATTTTCGAAGTTGAGAAAATAGTCATATTTGAAGACATTTTATAGTATCATTTGACCCATCATGTAATAAAAAACACTGAACCATGTTTTTTAAACATTCAGTGTCAAATATTTGATGACTTTTTATAGAATGAATTTGACCCATCATGTAATAAAAAACACTGAACCATGTTTTTTAAACATTCAGTGTCAAAAAATGAGGGTACAAGAAAAGCCCCTTTAGGGGCTCTATGTTATTAGTTTTGTTCTATGTTAGATATCAAGCTCTTTAACAGTCTTCGCATGGGTTAGGATAAAATGCTTCCTTGATTGGACATCTTCTCCCATAAGGATTCTGAACAATCTATCTGCTTCTTCTGCGTCTTCCACCGTGATTTGATTCAATCTTCTATTCTCCGGCTTCATCGTAGTCTCTCGAAGTTGTTCTGGATTCATCTCTCCAAGACCTTTATATCTCTGGATTTCTGTTTTACTTGGTTCGAATCCATACATATCTGGAGTATGGCTTTCTTCATAAACGTATTCTTCTTTTTTTCATTGGTTAAATCTATAAATAGGAGGGCAGGCTGCATAGACATGACCATGTTCTATGAGTGGTCTCATAAATCTAAAGAAGAAAGTAAGTAATAAGGTTCTAATATGTGCACCATCCACATCGGCATCCGTCATGATAATAACTTTGTCATATCTCAGTCCTTCAAAATCAAAATTATCTTTTACTCAGGTTCCTATTGCGGTAATCAATGCTTTAACTTCGTTATTTGCCATAATTTTTTGGATGACTGCCTGTTCAGTATTCAAAATCTTACCTCTCAGTGGTAATATAGCTTGGAAATTACTATCTCTTCCTTGTTTCGCACTACCTCACGCTGAATCTCCCTCTACTATATACAATTCTGTTCCTTCCTTATTTTTCCTTGCACAGTCTGCTAGTTTTCCTGGAAGGACTCCTCAAGCAAGAATATTTTTTCTAAGAACTGTTTCTTTCGCAAATTTAGCTGCTAATCTGGCTCTTGCTGCTAATTCTATTTTTTCGAAAATCTTGTCGAATTCGCCTTCATTCTGAGTAAAATAGTCTTTGAGATAATTATATACGATAGTTTCTACTTCGGTCCTAACATAACTATTTCCCAATTTTCCTTTGGTTTGTCCTTCAAATTGTGGTTCAGGGATCTTGACGGTAACGATAGCATAGAGTCCGTCAGTTACATCAGAATATTGAAATTCTCCTATCTTTTTGTTGATCTTATCTTTTTCTTTTCCGATTTCATTGATGATATTCAATAATGCTGATTTAAATCCTAAGACATGGGTTCATCCATCAGTAGTCGGGATGTTATTAACGAAAGAAAGAATATGATCATTGGTCGTATTTACAAATTCGAACGATATTTCAGCAAGACAATCTTTTCCTTCTATCTTAAAATGATGAGCAGAAGAAAGTGCTTGTTGTGTCCCTACAAGATTTTTTAACCATGTTTTGATACCTCCTTCATAGTAGAATCTCTGTTTAAACCCTGTTTTCTTGTTAACGAAATTGAAAGTAATACCTGGAGAAAGATAGGCAGATTGTTTCATTCTTGCTATCTCTATACTTTGAGAAAATTCTATCGTTTCAAATATTTTTGCATCTGGCATAAATTTTACGGTAGTTCAGATTTTATCGCTTTCTCCCAAATCTTGGAGTTCTCCATCAGGTATTCATCTTTGATATCTCTGAAAATATTTTTTTCCGTTCTTATAAACAGTAACTTCAAGCCACTCACTCAATGCGTTGACAACAGAAGCTCATACTCCATGTAAACCTCAAGAGATCTTATATGCTCATTTGTCGAATTTACCTCAGGCATGCAAAACAGTAAAAACCGTTTCCAATGCAGATCTTCAGGTTTTTTCGTGTTTATCTACTGGTATTCATCTTCCATTGTCATGGATGGTGACAGATCCATCTTCATTCAAAGCTGTGGTGATAGTAGTGCAATATCCTGCTAAGGCTTCATCGACAGCATTATCAACAATTTCTTGCACAAGATGATGGAGTCACTTTGCATCTGTAGATCAGATATACATTCATGGTCTCTGTCTGACAGGTTCCAATCCTTCCAATACTTTGATATGCGATGCATCATACTCTTTTGAACTTAGATTTGTCATATTTCTATTATAGTAACTTAGTAAAATAGCAATAAATATAATGAATAATGAAAAGTGAATAATGAACAATGTTGGTACTTTATTTATTAACAAATGGTTTCCTATATTTTTCATTTTTAATTATTAATTTTTCATTAATTTATTCGTCCAGGTAGTCATCATCATCAAATCTGCTCATATAATCATTTTCTTCATCTTCAAAATCATCTGTTTCTTCTTTGGATTTTCTTCATTTCTTTTTCTTCTTACCTTCTCAGGCTTCCAGTTTAGCAATATCGTCTTCGATTCCAAGTATCTTTTGTAATCCTGCATGTTCTTTGAGTTTCTGGATAACTTTTTGTTCTATCTGCCTGACTCTTTCTCTCGTAACATTAAATTCTTCTCAGACCTGTTCGAGTGTGTATCTTGGTCCATCTATTCCATATCTCATTTTCACAATCTTTGCTTCTCTGTCATCGAGCATTCACAATATCATATCGAGATTTTTTCTCAAAGCATTTTTTTCTGCAAATTGGTCGGGTCTCAAGGTATTTCCGTCTTCAATGAGATCTGCAAGTGTATCTCTTCCTTCATCTCATACTTCTCTATCCAAAGAGACATTTCCAAAAATAACCTCTTCCAATTTTTTGATTTTTTTGATCGGAAATCCTAGTTTTTGTCATATTTCTTTGGAAGTTGGTTCTCTTCATAATTTTTGGAAGAGGAGCTGATAGGTTTTGTTATATGAATTAATTTCATCTATCAAATGTACAGGTATTCTAACGTGTTTGGTCATATCAGCGATTGCTTTGGTGATAGATTGTTTGATCCATCGGGTGGCATATGTACTGAATTTGAATTCTTTGTCTGGATCAAATTTTTCTATGGCCTTGATAAGTCATATATTTCCTTCTTGAATGAGATCAGAGAAACTCAGTCTAGATCAGAAAAACCTTTTTGCAATACTAATAACTAATCTTAAATTGGATTCGATCAGCTTTTTTTTTGCTTCATCATCACCTTTTTTTACTCTCCTCGCAATATCTCTTTCTTCTTCGGAATTTAATAACGGAATCTTAGATATCTCATTGAAGTAGAGTTTGATAAAATCCTTGTGTTGTGATTCAGAAACATTTTTTTTGGTATCATAGAGTTCTACCTTTCCGAGTTTGCTTTCTTTTTTGGCTTCTTCTGCCTCTTTTTCTAGAACCTCTTCAATAGTGATAATCTTGACTCCAAGTTTTTCCGCTAATTCATAAAATTTCTCGATCATCTTAATGCTAAGGTCCATATCATCAACATCTGCGATAACATCTTCTTCATTGATAATACCCGTATCAAAACCATTTTTGAGGAGATCTTGTAGGGGTTTGCTAAGTTCTCCGATATCATCCTGGAAACTATCTCGTAATTGCTTTTGGAGTTTCTGCATGAGTAAGGTGAAAGGGTAAAGTGGTAAAATGATGAAATGTAGTTGCTAAATTCTAAGTTCTAAATTGGCTTATAGAAATCCATCTATAATATTTGACATTTATAATAAAATATATATAATATAGATGTGTAGTGAAGCCATACGCTTATGATAGCGTGATGAAGAGCACTATCTTACCCAAGATGGTGCTTTTTCTGTATGTACTTACAAAAGACAAAAAAATAGTCACCGTTGGTGCAATGACGGAAAGAGAATACTAATTTTTGTAGCAATATCAACCCAAAAACTCATTGAAAAAACCCAGGAAATAACTAAATTGAGCTAAATGTTTGATGTCTGATGGTAGATGCACTATATAGTCTTAAAGATGCATCAAGCTTCGAGCTTCATACTTCAAGCTATTTTATTATCTGTGTAAAGTATGTTTCATTATTTTGTAGGAAAAATACGTCATGTGGGAGGCGAAACGTTATTGAATAATGATATGTTGGGTATCCAAGTCCATTATTTGGGAAAAAGGGATCAGGGAGAATTTTTTTTATACCCATATATCGATGATAACAAAAAAACAATTTTCTATTATTGTTTCGATACTATAGATCAAAAAGCTATGTTTGAAAATCTCCTCAAAATAAACGGAGTATGACCCAAGACAGCATTCCAGATATCACAACTACCAAAAGAAAATCTCCAGCAAGCACTCAAAAATGTAGATGTAAAGTTTTTTCAAGCCATTCCATGAATCTGACCGAAATCAGCTAAAAAGATTGTTCTTCAACTCAGATGAACATTTGACGTAGAAGATCTTCAGAGGATGGATATAGATCAAAAATTATACAAAAACATAGTTTCTTCACTCAAAGGATTTGGCTATAGTGCAGATCAGGTTAAAATGACTCTGCAAAAATATGAGTGAACGGTAACAAAAGACAATATATCAGAAGTTATTAAATGGATCATATCACAGATGTAGGCATTGGGAAATAGAAAATAAAAATTCGCAATGAGAAATTATGTAATTTTTATTCCTTATACTAAGTGGTTTATGAACTCTAAAAATCTAAAAAAGACGTATGTCAGCACGTACGAGAGATTTTTTCTTGAACATCAAGTAGTGGTTTCCACACCATTTATCCTCAATCGATCGGGTGATGTACTCAATAATTATAGTGGCGTAAGTATCAAACAGAAAATTCCTTTACGCATGTATATGGGGTATAGTAGGACAACAACAAAATGAATCACTATCAATAAAATTTTTCATCTAGATATGAGTGAATACCAGTTTATCGAAAGCAACGCGGTTGAATATGCACCGTATTTTTGAGATATTAACAAAGAATTAGAAAGAAAGTACGCTAAGTTTTTGTCCGAGGGTGAATGATTCCAAATTACCATTCTTTCTGAATTACCGAGGGGTGTGGGATTAGGATTTGGTTCGATAGTAGCGCTTTTGTTATGAATGATTATACAAAAGATAGTAGGAAACGGACATATAGATGCTCAAATAAATGAACTAAAAAAGATGGATATCAATGAAGTATTGGATGATGAAAAGAACAGTTTTCATACCATTATGGTAGATGCTTTAAAATTTGATAGGTCTATCTATGGGATGATCTCAACAGGAACAAAAATGGCAACATTTTTCGATGGGTATTATCCTGTAGTATCATTTTCAGAGGATGGAGAAAAGGGATTACTTGCAGAATCAGATATCGTCAAAAGATGTTATGGATTTAGACTTAATTATCTTTTTAAGGGACTCAGAGAAAATCCGTATCTGCCTATCGATTATGGTATCATCTATTCAGGGAAACCAGTATTATTGGAACAGATAGCAGGAAATAAATATAAAACGAATAGTACTATCAATAAAACGATAATATCAGACTTCAAAAAAATGTTCGGTGACCTGTTTAGTAATATGCATACGAATAGAATGCCTGGATTCTACAAACATCTTGTGGCTCCGGAGACAGATGAATTTGCTATGACCTATGGTAAAATTATGGGTGTATTGAGTATGAAAATATTGTATTATATGGCAAAGATTCATTCAGAAGCATATGAAGAAGATCATATGGTGCAATTTTTAGAAACGCTAAGAATGTATAGGCAAGCGGATTGTGTAACGAGAAGAAGCTCCAAAAATTATTTGAAATTTATTAAGAGTCTTCTTGATAATTACACAGGTCCACAATGATATATAGGTCTTTCTCCCAATGATAGTACGATTATGGGAGGTTGTATGACCTTTGCAATGCCACTAGAGGGATTTAGAAAAATGATTGTAGAAGCAGCAGAAAAGACATCTTTAGAATTTGTAGGATCCAAGATTATCTATATGAATTGGGTGGATGGAGTAGAATATGAGGGACTCAAAATAGAACAAGATCTGGATCAAGGGAAATATTCAGAATTTTTGGATTCAAGTAGTTGTATACTTAAAAAAGGAGATGGAAAAGTACAATTGGGACAATGTGAAAGAATGATAACAACCCATAAACAATGAATACTTCTGGATCTTCTCAACAATAAGATGTATATTCACGGACGTAAACTTACCTCAGAAGACCTTCATTCTCAGACTGCTACCGTGGATATTCTAAAAATATTAATTGAAAATATCGGGAAAGAAGTATCTAATAAAGAATTGCCGGTTTCGAGCTATTCCAAAAATAAAAATGATATGCAAGGTAAGATTATTATTCCACTTCTGGAACTTATAGAAAAAGAAATAGGTAAGAGATTACCATTAGTCTGTAAATGAAGTATCTATGATTTCTATCTTAAACTAAATCCTTCAGATATCGATATAGCAGTCATAGATAAACTCGATCACCAAAAAAACAAGTAAAACGTAGTTTCTTTGGATGATTGAGTTATATATTCTTCAGTCAATAGTTTTCAAAGAAGAATATACAAAATACAGAAATAAATGAATAGTATAAAATAAATCATAACAAAGTATGCTTAGATACTGGTAAAGATTTTTTCTTATCTTTGTCAGTTTTTTTCTTTTTTTATAAATATAGAAACGGGGCGAATATTTTTATCGCATAGTACGTATATGGAATTGTTCCAGGTGCTCAATAAAAATATCCCCCCAAAAAAGAAAGTTTTCACCCATTTCCAGAAAAGGGGAGAAAAAGATCTTTCGAAATTTCTTCTACAGATAATCAAAAAATATATAAAAGAACAAAAAGATATAAAAGTAGCAAATGCTTTTTTTATCGAACTATATGATATGATCTATCAGTATATTGTTTTAGATAAGGTTAAGATAGTCAAAAAAATTATAAGAATATTAGAAACGTTAGCACTACCGATAAAATATATCGGAGAAGAAAAATGGAGGGAAAACATAAAAAAAATCAGAAAGGTTAAAATATAGTTTTTATATATTCTGTTAGTATCATGCAATCGATCAAAGATATTTTGGAAGAGAAAAAGAAAAAGTTAGGGATATATAAAACAAGGTGCTCATGTATGAAGTTTTTTTGGCTATGTATAATAATATGGTATTGAATCATTTTTTTATTTTTGCTAAAGAGATAATACATAAATAAAGTAATATACACAACACTACTAAACTCGTCCTTGCATTCAAATAATGATTTTGTAACATATCGAACAATCATTTTATTGTTTCATTATTTTATCGTTTATGCAGATAAGGAATTTTTGTATTATAGCTCATATAGATCACGGGAAATCTACGCTTGCTGATAGGATGCTTGAAATTACCTGAACTATCAGAAAACTGGAACATGCTCAGGTACTAGATCGTATGGAGCTCGAACAAGAGCGTTGAATAACTATCAAATTGACGCCTGCTAGGATGCAACGGAAATGAATTGAGTTTAATCTTATAGATACTCCGGGACATGTGGATTTTCAATACGAAGTCTCTCGTTCGCTTGCAGCGGTTGAGTGAGCTATTTTGCTCGTAGATGCGAGCCAAGGAATACAAGCACAAACGCTTTCAACGCTTTATCAAGCTATAGATCAACATCTCACGATTATTCCGGTGTTGAATAAAATCGATCTTCCAGCAGCCAATCCAGAAAGAGTTGCTCATGAGATCGAAAATATGATTGGTATCGATAAGTCAGAAATTATTCAGGTATCAGGGAAAACAGGAGAAAATGTAGATAAAGTATTGGACGCTATTATTGAAAGAATTCAGGATCCTGAAAGTTTCAAAAAATCTCATCCTAAGAAATATCGGCCTAAAGAAGTAGAAGGCAATAGGTATAAGGTAGAATGAAATACTTCCACTTCCTACCTTCCACCTTCTACCAATTTTACCAGAGCTTTGATCTTCGATTCTGTATATGATCCATACAAAGGCGTTCTTGCTTACGTGAAGATGATTGATGGATCGCTCAAGGTTGGGGAAAAATTACATTTGATTTATACGGAAAATGATATTTATCCTACCGAAGTTGGTCATTTTACACCAGAATATCAACCAGACAAAGAACTTAAAGAAGGACAAATAGGTTATATCGTAACAGGAGAAAAATCTGTTAGGGATGTTGGTATTTGAGATACTATCATTAAAGGGACAAAGGAAAAGGAACAAGGAGTAAAAGCTCTGAAAGAATATGTAATTCCATGATTTAAAAAAGTAAAGCCTTTCGTCTACGCAGGCGTCTATCCACTGGATACGAACGATTATGATAAGCTAAAAGACTCGTTGGAAAAATTATCGCTCAATGATAGTGCAATAGAATATGAACTAGAAGATTCTAAAGCGCTAGGTTTTGGCTTCAGATGTGGATTTTTGTGAATGCTTCATATGGATATCGTCAAAGAAAGATTATCCAGAGAATATAAGATTGATACGATTTTTACGATACCGACCGTTATTTATTTGGTCAAATCCAAGAATCTTGCTATAGAGCCGATAAAGTCAGGAAGTAATATCGCAACATTATTGAAGACTTGAATGTACAAACATATTGTGCTTGAGAATTGAGGATTAATGCTCGAGACTGATGAATTGAGTAATGAAATCAAAGAACAGTTGAAACCGTGGCTTGTGGTGAAGTCCTGAGCAGATATGGTAGAGCAGGGGATTATCGATGAAATTCGGGAACCGGTAGCAGCAGTCGAAGTGGTTGGACCAGAAGAATATGCTGGTAATATTATGGCACTCTGTCAGGAATATAGAGGTAAATTAACAAATATGGAATATATTGACGAGACAAGAGTGGTTCGACATTATGAATTACCGATGGGGGAAATTATTATCGATTTCTATGATAGATTAAAATCTGCAACCAAGGGGTATGCAACGATGAATTATGAATTCAAAAAATATCAACCAGCAGATTTGGTGAAAATGGATGTGTATATTAACAACGAAAAAGTTGAGGCGCTTAGTCGAGTTATTCATAAGGATAAATCCTATTATCTCGGGAAAGAAGTAGTAGAAAAACTCAAAACGCTAATTCCTAAACATATGTTCGTTATACCTATCCAAGCGGGAATCGGTACCAAGATGATTGCTAGAGAAAACATTGCTGCTATGAAAAAAGATGTCTTAGCAAAATGTTACTGAGGAGATGTAACAAGAAAGAGAAAACTTTTGGCGAAGCAGAAAGAAGGAAAGAAAAAAATGAAAGCTATTTGATCAGTGAATGTTCCAAGTGATGTTTTCATAAAGATGGTCGCCAGATGAGATTGATAGACTAAAAGAAGATGCTTGCCCCGTACAAAGCTACGGGGTGTTTATCAAAATGGTTGCTAGAGGAGACTAAACCGCCTGCAGCGGAATTTTAAATTATAAATTTTAAATTTTAAATTCTCTTCGTTTCTAAATTCTAAATTTATTTTGTTTCTAAATTCTAAATTTATTTTGTTTCTAAATTCTAAATTTTACATTCTAAATTCTAAAAAATGACCCGAACTTCAGTTATTTTACGATATCTATTTCTTATCAACCTCATTACTTTTGTCGTTCGATGAATAGACAAATATAAAGCAACTGCGCAAAAACGAAGAATTTCAGAAAAAAATTTACTGATTCTTACGGCGTTTGGCTGACGATTGGGAGCTGTTCTTGGTATGCAAGCATTTCGCCACAAAACCATCAAAGGCAAATTTCTTACAAGATTTCGATTGATAGCTGGTGCATGGATTATATTGGTTATCGTGTTATTATTTACCATATAATGTCGTAATGAGACTTCGTCTGTAATGACTTGTAATGGGTTGTAATGGGTTGTAATTTTCATTACATCGAAGATACATTACACTCACGTAAGTGAGTACATTACGCGTAGCACATTACATTTAGTCTATTATTAATTATGAACATAAAAACTATTCAACAAAATATCCTTTCCTGGTATGCCAAACACGGTCGCAAACTTCCTCGAAGACAAACTAAAGATCCCTATGCAATACATATTTCTGAGGTGATGTTGCAGCAGACACAGGTCGATAGAGTGATCCCTTATTTTCACCAACGAATGAAAGATTTTCCTGATTATCAATCACTTGCGAATGCTTCGAAAATAGATCTTCTCAAACATCGATCAGGACTCGGATTCAATTCAAGAGTGCTTAGATTACAAGAATGTGCAAAAATAGTAGCAAACAAAAAATTACCAAAAGATAGGATTGAATTACAAAAATTACCAGGTATTTGACCTTATACTTCAGCGGCAATAATGTCTTTTGCACGAAATTTACCTGTTCCTGTAATCGATACTAATATCAGAAGAGTACTGATTTTCCTCTTTAAACTACCAGAAATTATTAGCGCTAAAGCGCTTGAAGCTTTCGCAGAAAAAATAATTCCACCCGGGTGCTCTCGTGATCGACATAATGCACTCATGGACCAATGAGCATTACTCCTCACCGCTCGCAATACAAAGATAAAACCACTAAGTAAACAATCCAGATTTGAAGGTTCAGACAGGCAAGTCCGCTGATGGATTTTAAGACAGTTAACAACTCACAACGAACAACTAACAATGAAAAAAGTCGAAGAGGAATTTCCGCATAAAGAGGTAAAAAAAATAGTGAATGAACTTCAGAAAGAAGGTTTGATTGAAATTAACCGAAAAAATGGTATAATCTCAATTGACTAAAGGTAGCCGAAAATTGTCAAAAGGTTGCCGAAAGTTATTGTATTGTTGCCAAAACGCAAACGAATAAATGATTATTTATTTTTTTGTATTAATGGCAATGAGCAAAAAATTTGAAGAATTAACTGTTTGGATTGAGGCAAGATGATTGACAAAAAAATTAGGGATAATATTTTATGATAAATCATTTAGAAATTATTCCTTTCAGGATCAGATTATGAGGGCTTGTCAGTCAGTAAGTAATAATATTGCAGAATGACGTGAAAGATGAAGTGATAAGGATTTTGTAAAGTTTCTCTATTATGCAAAGTGATCTATAGGGGAAGTGAGAAATATGTTATATTCTGCACTGGACTTTTGATATATAACCGAACAACAATTTGATGTTTTTTGTAAAGAATGTTTGTGATTATGAGTAAAAATTAATAATTTTATCCAAGCACTAAAATAAACCATAAAACAGCTATCGTTCGTCTATCGCTCGGCTACTATTCGTCTATTCTTTAGTCAATAATTCGTCGCACGAAGCGCATTAGTCTATTTTTGTCAGGGAGCGTTAGCGACCATTCGTCCATCTTTAGTCTCTTTATAAAGTCATGCTCTACTTCATCCCAACCCCAATCTGAAACAAAGACGATATCACTGTTCGTGCGATGAAACTTTTGCAGTCGCTGGAATTTTTTGTCTGTGAGGATACGAGGACAACGATGAAACTGATGAAGATGTATGATATTACCTACAAAGATAAGAAGTTTTTTTCATTGACAAGTTTCACTTCCAATAATCAATTGGCTCATTATGTAGATATTCTCAAGATAAGTGATATCGGACTCGTTTCTGAAGCAGGGACGCCATGATTGTCCGATCCAGGGAAATCTATGATCCAGTTGTGTAACGAGCACAACATTTCCTATACGGTTTTACCATGAGCGAATGCACTTATTCCCGCTATTGTTGGTGCATGATTTGATACATCAGAATTTATATATTTAGGATTTCTTCCGACAAAAAAAGGCAGACAGACTAAAATCAAAGAGATATTAGAATCCAAAATACCAGTTTTTGTATATGAATCTGTACATAGGATAGAAAAATTCTTGAAAGAAATTTCTCAGGCTGGATTCACGTGACAGCTTTCTATCGCGAGAGAATTGAGCAAAATGTTTGAACAATACTTCACGTGAACAGTAGAGGAGGCACTGGAAATGATCAAAACGAAAAAACTCCCTATCAAGGGAGAATTTGTTATTGGAATAAAAAATGAATATTAAATAAACTTCGTGGTTTGAAGTCCTTTAAAAATTTCTTCATTGGATTTTCCCTGTCTAATCATGTTTTTGACATAAGTATCATATGTTCTCATATCACTGAGATTATTTTTAAGATTTCTTACATGACTACCACCTTCAAATCATATGGTAAAACGGTATTGTTTAAGCTTTTTATCATAACCAAATCATTTATTGAATCCATTGAGGGTAAGTATTCGATCAAAATTATAGACGGTGTCGTTTTTGTAGACATTTCGAGATGGATCGATACAGGCACTGTTCTTGTTTTTATCTACTTGTTTTTTAATTTTGGCAAGATATTTAGCGGTAGCATCTATACATTTGCTGGTATGAAATCTATCGTCGAGCTGTTCTAGTTCTCACATGCTTTTATTCATCAATCATTGAAGAATTTCTCCATGTTTTGTATAAATTTCTTTTTTTGATTTTCCTTGTTTTTGCATAGTACCAAAGTCATACTGTTTATATTTTTTATTGTCAGTAAATATTTTCATACCATATTCTTTGGCGACATCTGGCTGAAAATGGATAAATCCTGCTCATCCATCATTTTCATTGATAGAAGCAGTATTGCCCTGAGATTCAACCATAATGAGTGCAAAAAGATATTCAAAAGGTATACCATATTGGTTGGCTGATGTTTGAATATGATCAATATATCTTGCTACTCTAACATATCTTCATAAGGTAGTGCTTCTATTGATTACCGTCAGATCTTGGGTTTCCAAAAAATTTCAAAATTCAACATATTTTGTTTGTAATAAACTATCGTTAATTTCTGTTGTTTCTGGTTGTTTATCTGAATCACAGGATTTTGTTCATGTAGTAAATGTAGCAATAGTTCATGTGGTGAGTGCTAAAGCTAACATTCCTTGGATATATTTATTTTGTAGATACGTTGTAATCGACCTTTTTGGTGTATCTTGCTGTCTCTTAGAGCTATCAATGAATGGGTATTTTTTGTCTGCCATAACTACTCATTGAAAAATTAAAATAGTTTGGTATAATTGATTATATATAAAATATTTTATTTGTCAAAATTTCAATATTTTTCGATTTTGATATATTCTCCTTAAAAAAATAAATTCTATTTTTTTATTGAAGAATATATAGTTGCCAAAAAAATAATTCCTCATTTTATTTCAGAATTATTTGAATGGCAAGCTATACTCATATCTCAAATTTAATCCATTAAATTTTAGATACATCAAATTTTTAATGAAAAAGAAATATTTTTGACGGATAGTCGCGATCATTATACTTATCATTGGTTTTCTTCTAGGTGACGTCCAACTCCAATTCGGTGCAGCTTCATCGCAGCCAAGTCCCAAAACCATTGTCAGATATATGAAGGATATACAAAATATCACAGGAGATTTTTTCCGTTCACCAGGGGAGAGTCTTTCCAAAGAACTATCGGCCTTTCAAAAGACAACAACATCATTAGATCTCTGGACTTATGAATTCACCCAAAAAGACGTTAAATATGTATTGAAAAATTTACTATCAAGTGGTGTGAATATCAGGATAATAGTAGAAAACAATAAATACAAACAATTTCAAAATACCCTCAAAGAATTACAGAAATATTTTAGTGGATATACAAATATGTCCATCAAATCCGATAAGCAGATGGGAACAGAATATACCCACGCCAAGGTCAATCTCATTGATAGCGGATTTATCATTCAGACAGCTAATCTGACCCATAGCTCATTCGCATCCAATCGCGAACATTTTTTTCAAAGTTATGATTCGGGAGTTTGGGCAAGTCTCCATACGATTTTCGACAAAGATCGAAACGGCCAAGACATTAGCCAAAAGGACATCCATCCCAATCTCGTCGTCTGCAATATTAACTGCAGGGGAGTGATAGAATATCTGCTTAATTCTGCAAAAAAATCGATTATTATTCAGACACAATACATCACTGACGATGTGCTCCGGAATATTTTGAAGACAAAAAAAACGCTTCCCGAACTGAAAATGATAGTAGCAGATACAGATGATAATGATGAGCTTGTTCGTTATTTTTGAGACGAGTATGCGAGGAAATTGAAAAAGTATTATAATCATACCAAGATGATCCTTATCGATCACCAGATCCTATTGCTCGGAAGTATGAATCTCTCTACAACATCATTAGACAAAAATAGGGAAATATGAATTTTACTGCTCGATCCAACTATTATCGACGAATTTACTACACAATTCAGTCAGGATTGGAAAATAAGTAATGGATAAATATTTGACTTATAACAAGAAAAATATATATACTTTGCCTAAAATAAAAAACATATCATATGAAACATATATTAGGCACTATCTTTTTGTGTTTTTTGGGATATATTTCCTATACACAAACAATTAAAGCATTCTATCCAGAAGAATCAAGAATTTATGAATGGTCAGAATCAGAAATTATTGCCATACTAAGAACAGGGAATATTGTGTTTTGTAAATATGATAATCTGTTTGAAAAGAATGATACAAGTTTTTCTATCAAGAATATGGAAATAGAAATCCCTAATCATCAAATTTTTGAGTCTGCATATTTGGAGTCATCTATATGTTATAATAAACGACATAGAAATCAAAAAAAGCTTCGATGTGTATATCTTATTATTAATGACAAATTCGGTAATGAACTGGAACTTACTGAAGATGAATTACAAACATTACCATGGATTTCTATGTATCTTGATGAAAAAATCCGAAAAACACGTGTAAAGGAATGTGAAGAATATATACCTTTAGACTAAGTGTAAAAGATTCAGCTCTCCAGATTTCTGGGGAGTTTTTTTATTGAAAAGAGATATAAATTATATATAAACAATATATTTATTATTAAGTCAATAATATATGAATGAAAAACGAGGTATTGATTTAGATGAGGTACTATTTGAAACAGTAGATCAAGCATTACAATTTCATAATCATACCATCAATGGAAAGAAAGTGACGAAAGAGGATATCATAGATTATCATTTTTACAAAGTCAAAGAATTCGGAATTAAGAAAGAAGCTGCCGTAAAGTGGTTCAGTGATTTTTTGCATTCAGATGAAGTACATCAGATTTCACCAGTTCTATGAGCCAAAGAAGCATTAATGAGATTACAAAGCCAAGGAATAGATCTTGTGGGTATTACCTGAAGATTACAAGAATATGAATCATGGACAACTCAAGCATTACAACAATACTATGCTAATATTTTGTCAAAAGTGATATATCTTAATGCATATGCAGATATCAATGCAGCTACAGTAACAACAAGAACAAAATCAGATATATGTAAAGAGATAGGTGCTACAGTAATGGTAGAAGACGATCTTCATTATGCTTAAGAATTAGCGGACAATGGGATAAAAGTATACCTTTTGGATAAGCCATGGAATAGAGAATATCATAATATCCACCCCAATATTATAAAAGTGAATACTTGGAAAGATATTCTAAATAGTTGAAAATGGAACAGAGTTCAATAAAAGTGAAACAGACCTTTTATTTTTTTATATATTCTATGGTAGAAATTACTATTCCATTTCAAAAATTGTCTGAAAAGGCAAAAATTCCCTCACAAGCGACCTTTTCTGATGCGTGATACGATTTATTTTCTACTGAGGAATATGTGCTCAAGCCAGGGGAGAGAAAACTTTTTAAAACGAATATTTCTGCAGCAATTCCTCATGGGTATTATGGGAGGATAGCACCACGTTCATGATTAGCATATAAACACGGAATAGATGTGTTGGCTGGCGTTATAGATTCAGGATATAGGGGTGATATTTGAATTATTCTTATCAATTTCTGACAAGAAGATTTCTTAGTCAATGAAGGAGACAAAATTGCACAATTTATCATAGAAAAATGCCACTATGTCGAGTGGCAAGAAGCTTCAGAACTACCAGAAAGCGAAAGGGGAGAATGAGGATGGTGATCTACAGGAAAAAAATAAATTATGTATAGATAAAAAGACGGATTAGGTTGAATAGATGGGATAATATCCAATCTATCTAATCTGTCTTTTTTAGTTTTCAATCAGTGTTTTTCGGTTTATCTTATATCGTTCATATTTTTTGGTAAATTCTTCTTTGGGTGTAATCGGTATTTCCAGTTCTGCAAATTTTTTGTGAAGTTTTTGGAGTGCTTCATCAGTTTCCAATTCATCAGTAAGAAGTTCCAATTCAAGGATGTAACCATATCATTTGGTATGATCCAAACTGACATCAATCCCATCCCAGTCGAACTGTAGACGTTTTCTGAACCAAGTTATTTCAATGGCATATCATAAACTCAAAAATAATTGTTCGAGTTTTTCGAAATCTTCCTTATCAAATTTGATTTCTATCTCTTCTCTACAGTCATCATGGATTACTCATTTTTTCATCCATATTTTCGAAAAAAAATTATTTTTCTGGATTCTGAGATCGTGCTGACCAGTGAAATAATGCGTTATCTGACTATCTTCTTTCAAAAATTTTGCATGTTGTTCGAAGAAATCTATAAGCTTGTAATATTTACTTTCATCGACGAACGATCTAATTTCGACTTCAATATTTTTCATTGCTATTGTACGGTGATTGCATATAAAAATCACGATTTACTATAGTTATTTCTTAGGCCTATGCAAAATGAAATCGAAATAAAGAATGTAAAGCAGATAGCTAATATCAGAGAGTCGTGAAAACATCTTACAAAGCTTCTCTATTTGCTACATAGCAAGGCGAAAGCGGGAATGTCGTTGATAGAACTGGAATTTGTTGCTGAGCATTATATCAATGAACATAAACTGAGATGAGCATTCAAAGGATATGAAGGATATCCCTGTAATTTATGTCTTTCTGTCAATGATTGTGTCGTTCACGGCATACCAGATGAGTATATATTAAAAAATGGGGACGTCCTAAAAATAGATTGCTGAATTACGTATAATGGATGAATCACAGATTCTGCTATCACTATCATTATTTGATGAGAAACTGCTAATCCATTGGGATATGATTTAATGAAGGCAACCAAAAAAGGATTGGATGAGGCTATCAAGCACATTGGTCCGGGAAAATCTCTTTATGAATATTCTCATCGTGTTCATTCCATCATAACGAATGCTGGCTTTTCCATACTAGGAAAACTTACTGGTCATGGAGTAGGAAATAGAGTACATGAAAGACCATATATCTATAATATACCAAATCCTGAAATGAAACACATCATTATGAAACCAGGTATGGTGTTAGCATTCGAACCTATTACTGCGGTGACATCTACGGATTTTCATCATAAACCAGGCAATGAACGAAATCTCTACTGCAAGAATGGTGATATCTGAGCGCAGTGGGAATATACAATATTGATTACTGATAAAGGATATGAGATGTTGTCGTGAATAACTGAAGACCTTTTCTAACCATACAAGATGTCATTCCGGCGTCAAGTATTGCAGCCGGAATCCATACGGTAATACTTTATTTGCCGATATACCATGATTCTCTGAATTGACCCTTGAGTGAGAAAATTAGGATATGCATTGATCGACAAAAACATGAAGATCGCTGATTCTGGAATTCTTCTATTAGAAAAAAAATCTCCTACCAGAGAAGATCAGTTCCAAAGAATGATCGAGATACAGAATTTTTTCACTACATTAATCAAGAAATATACTATTCAGACGATGTGTATGGAACAGCTCTTCTTCACGAGATTCAATCAGAATAATGCAGAGTTCGTTTTCGGTATTAGAGCGATATTGATTACTTTATGTCTAAAAAATTGAATACAAATGAAAGAATATACGCCGATTCAACTCAAAAAATTCATCACCGGCAATAGCAAAGCTGAGAAAAAACTTGTTCAGCAATGTATTATGAAACTCTATAATCTCAAAGAATTCCCTGAGTTCAATGATGCTGCTGATGCACTAGCATTAGCATATATAGCAAGCAAACAGAGATAGTAATATATAATAAGTATTATTGTTTCTTCTTAAATAATGCTTTTATATGTAAGATTTTTTTCCGTCGGGCTTTTTTGATAAGAGGTTCTGTATTTTCAATTTCTCTGATAGTTTCTTCTTGAAGTTCATGTTCTTTTTTTAAATCCTGGCCAAGTTTCTTGGCTGCAAATGAAGCTTCTTTGAGTTCTTTGTGATATTCGTGAATACTCCCTTTGACGATCTTCTGAAATTTAGACTGGAGGATGAGTCAGGTGAGCCCTATAAAAAGCGGTGCACCCATGAATCAGTAGATGATGGCGAATATCTTCCCAGCATATGTTATAGGAGCCATATCTCAGTATCCTACGGTTGCCATAGTTACGGTGGTAAAATAGAAAGCGTGAAAGAGATCCCAATCTTCGATAAAGTGAAAGCATAGTGTACCAATAATAACTAAGATAATAATGATAGTCCCAAAAAAAAGGAAGGAACCAAATTTATAGAAACAAGTGCAACAGAAAAGTTATAGGTTATAGTAACAATA
>CAYQLB010000018.1:0-19416 GCA_964418415.1 uncultured Candidatus Peribacteria bacterium | reverse complement strand
CATAGAAGCGGTAATCGTACAAAAGGCGTAATAAGGTTGCGTGTTATGTATCAAAATGGGTGGTTTTGTGGTGTCGCTTTTTTTGTCCTGATTTTGTCAGTATTTTTCTTTTTTTGGATGGGTAGAGTTGTGTTACCGTTTTTATACCCATTTTTTCACTAAAAACAACATTTATCTTCTTTATGACTCTATCATGGATACTACAAAAGAGACTTTCAATGTTCGAAATGAAGAAAAACGAATTCTTCATACAAGACATGATGTTGACTGATTTTATGTTCAGCCCAGAGAGATTTGGTATGTCAAGCTTGGAGTGAATATTTGATTTGAACAAAATGGAAAAAGAGAATTTCAGAGGCCAGTATTGGTAGTATAAAGGATATGAATATTGTTTTTTGTTATTCCTTTGAGTACCAAGGAAAAACTTAATAAATATTATTACAAGCTTCAATCGGTCGATTTCGGCAAACCAAGTATGGCTATACTTTCTCAGGTGAGAATTATTGATAAAAGAAGATTTGTTAATGTAATAGGTTGTATTAGTACATATGAACCACAAATAATAAAAAAACTCCTTAAAGATACTTATCTTCATGGAGCCTAATTGTTCTCCCTACAAGTTTTTTGTAGGGCGATCCTCTACCACTTTCATGGTATTCGGACATTGTGATAGAAGTATACACAAAAATTATAAAAAATCAAATCATTTTTACTTTCTAATATTTTATAATGCAAGATTACCTTCTTCAACTTACTAGGGAACTACAACAAAGAAACTACAGTCCGAGGACAGTAGAAATCTATTCCAATTGTTTTAAATTTTTCTTGAAATGGATTAATTACGATGTTACTATCATTACTCGTGAAAAGGTTTTGGATTTTATTCTTCATCTTCAAAAGCAAGGTAAAGCGCCCAAGACAGTCAATCTATACAAAGAAGTCATCAAATTTTTCTGTCATCAGATAATCAAAGTTTCTCTTGGTCAGGAAATAAAATTATCCAAAGAACCTAAGAAACTACCAGTCGTGCTTTCTCGTTTTGAGATCCAGAGATTATTAGATAGTACAAATAATAGTAAACACAAAACTTTATTGGCGTTGGCGTATGGTGCGGGACTCAGAGTGTCAGAAATTTTTTATCTCCGTGTGGGTGATATCAATTTAGACCAGAAGACTATCCATATCAAATCAGCTAAAGGACAGAAAGATAGAATCACGATACTACCTGACAAGATTATCGATGCTATCAAACAATTGATGGAAGAAAAATCGTATGATAATCCCGTTTTTCATTCTGAACAAGGAGGCGGTCCATTAACTAAAAGAACAGCGCAACATATTTTCCAGCATGCGATGATCAAGGCTGGGATACAGAAAAAAGCGACTTTTCACTCACTTCGTCATAGCTTTGCTACACATTTATTGGAGCAGTGAACTGATTTGCGTTATATTCAAGTGTTGCTTTGACATAGCAATATCAAAACTACACAGATGTATACACAAGTGGCAACCCATAATCTGCAGCATATACAAAGTCCCTTATAGTTTAATTGAGATATTTCGCTTTATTTGCATTATGTTCTTCCAAAGTGCTTCCATAATGAATATTTCCTTCCATGTCATGGAGATAATATAAATAGTCAGAGGTCTGTGGGTTTATGACTGCGTTAATACTTTCTCGAGTAGGATTACAAATAGTTGTTGGTGGTAATCATTTTACAGCTCTCGTATTGTATTTGTTATTTGCATCACCAACATTTCTTCCGATGACTGCGGGGGTGCAATTGGTATATGATGTTTTGAGTCCATAACAGAGGGTGATATCTGCGTCGATTTTCATTCAGATTTCTAGTCTTTTCAAAAATATTCCTGCGACGGTTGCTTTATTATTGGTATTTCTTTCTTCTTTTTCAAGTACGCTTGCCAGGATGAGGGTTTTGTAGAAATCTTTCGGATTGCTGATTTTCTTTCGTACTCTTGTGTTGAATGTTTGTAATTGTTTACTCACTAATTGTGGAATGAGTGGTTTATTTTTGTCTACATTATAGGTATCAGGGTAGAGGAATCCTTCGAGTGTTCCGACTTTTGTCGGTATTTGGCGCAAGAATTCATAGCCTTGCATGAGTTCAGAAATTGTTCCTCGGTTGGTTACATAGTTGATAAAATCGCCGTCGGTGATATATCATTTTCTCGCTAATGCTTGATCGATATCGTAGATAGATCGTCCTTCTAGAATCGTAAGACGAAGATAATCTTTTTCTGACCCTTTCAAGATATTGGCTACAAACTCTGCTTTGCTATATGTTCCACTAAAGATGTAATTTCCTGCTTCGAGTTTAGAAAAATCAATATTGTGTGTCTTGATGTATAATTTTATACGAAAATTTTCTATCGTACTTAGTTCGTTGAAAATTTTGGCAGTGTTTTCGCCTGATTCGATAGTTATCTTAGCGTCAAGAGTGATTTTTTTTGTGAATACATAGATGCCGAGGATGAGGATGATGAGTAGTATTCGGCGTCAGATTTTAGATTTTCTTTTTTGAGTCATGATGTGAGTTATTAAGTAAACTAGTCCTGATACTACTAATCTTGTTTTTTATGTCAAACAAGAAATCCGGAATCCAAACTCTTACTATTGTGTGCCTCATTCCGGTCTTGTTGGTTGCAACCGGAATCCAATTTGCTTAGAGACTTGGTATGGATTCCGGCTGCAATTCCTTGATGCCGGAATGAGGCGATATAGCGAATACGGATTTCTTCTTTTTGTTCTTGAAAAAAAAATAGAATACTATATGATGTTGTCCCAGATTTTTTTGTAAAAGTCTAAAAACATTTTTATTTATATAAACAACGTAATATTATGTGTTTGTTCGGAAAAAAAGGGAAGAAGTATGTGTACTTTTTCGGTGAAACAAAAGGCCTCGGGAAAGATATCCTAGGAGGTAAAGGAAAAAACTTATCTGAAATGGTGGAAATGGGATTACCTATTCCAAGTGGATTTACTATCACTACAGAAACCTGTGATTTGTACTACAAAAGCAATAAGACCTATCCTCAGATAGTGTTGGATCAGATTGAAGAAAAACTTCAAAAACTTGAACATGTAATGGGTAAGAAGTTGGGAGATCCAAAAGATCCATTGTTGGTGTCTGTAAGATCTGGAGCTGCTGATTCTATGCCTGGAATGATGGATACTATCTTGAATCTCTGACTTAATGATGAATCTGTACAAGGATTGATTGAAAAGACGGGTAATCCAAGATTCGTACGAGATAGCTACAGAAGATTTTTGCAGATGTTTGGTGATGTGGTATTAGAAGTTCCTCATCATGATTTTGAACATGCATTACAATCTGTCAAAGATGCAAAAGGAGTAAAACTTGATACCGAACTTGGTGTTGAGGATCTTCAGAAAGTAGTTTCTTTGTATAAAGAAGCAATCAAAAAAGCGACCGGAAAAGATTTCCCAAGCAATCCAAGAGAACAATTACAGATGTCTATCGACGCGGTATTCGGTTCTTGGAATAATGACAGAGCTATTATCTATAGAAAACTCAATGATATTAGAGGATTACTTGGAACTGCAGTAAATATCCAAGCAATGGTGTTTGGAAATATGGGAGATACTTCAGGAACTGGAGTATGTTTTACAAGAAATCCATCTACGGGAGAACATAAATTCTACGGAGAATTCTTGATGAACGCACAAGGAGAAGATGTGGTTGCAGGTATCAGAACACCATTGGAAATCTCTGAATTGGAAAAAATTATGCCTGATTGTTACAAAGAATTGGTAGATATCTATCAAGGACTAGAAAAACATTATAGAGATATGCAAGATATGGAGTTCACT
Organism: uncultured Candidatus Peribacteria bacterium; assembly: GCA_964418415.1. Classification (GTDB taxonomy): domain Bacteria; phylum Patescibacteriota; class Gracilibacteria; order Absconditabacterales; family Absconditicoccaceae; genus CAJBLF01. Next base: position 15,563 of record CAYQLB010000018.1, on the reverse strand, counting down.
ATCCAAGAAGGTAAATTATATATCCTTCAGACAAGAAATGGAAAAAGAACTGCTGCTGCTGCCATCAAAATGGCAGTCGATATGGTCAAAGAAGGGCTTATCAACGAAAAAGAAGCAGTGCTTAGAGTGAAACCAGAACAATTAGATAGCTTGCTTCACAAGCAAATAGATGGTTCAGCAAAAAAAACAGCTGAATTATTGACTAAGGGACTTCCTGCTTCACCAGGAGCTGCAGTAGGACAAATCGTCTTCACTGCGCAAGCTGCTCATGATCAAAACGAAGCCGGTAAAAAAGTTGTTCTCGTAAGAACAGAAACCTCACCAGAAGATATTATTGGTATGGTTGCTTCTCAAGGAATCTTGACGGCTAGAGGAGGTATGACTTCTCATGCTGCCGTTGTTGCTAGAGGAATGGGAAAATGCTGTGTAGCGGGTGCTGGTGAAATCGTTGTTTCAGAACATGATAAAACCGTTACTATCAAAGGAAAAGTATACAAAGAAGGTGATATGATTACTTTGGATGGTTCAACAGGAGAAGTATTCGCTGGTGCGTTAGCAGTTGTTGATCCAGAACTTAGCGGTGATTTTGGAACACTTATGACATGGGCTGATAACTTCAGAACATTATTAGTCAGAACAAATGCTGATACTCCGCATGATGCTGAAGTCGCAAGGAAATTTGGTGCACAAGGTATTGGTCTTTGTAGAACAGAACATATGTTCTTCGCTGAAGACAGAATCAGAGCAGTAAGAGAAATGATTTTGGCTGATGATGTCGATGGAAGGAAAAAGGCATTGGCAAAAATATTACCATTCCAAAAAGAAGATTTTATCTGAATCTTTAAAGCGATGGCTGGACTTCCTGTCACGATCAGATATCTCGATCCTCCTTTGCATGAGTTCTTGCCTCAAGAAGAAAAAGATATCGTTGAATTATCTCAGATTATGAATGTAGATCTTGAAGTATTGAAGAAGAAAATAGAATCACTTCATGAATTCAATCCAATGCTTGGACACAGAGGATGTAGATTGGTTATCACGTATCCTGAAATCGCTGAAATGCAAACAGAAGCAGTTATCTCTGCAGCATGTGAACTCAAAAAACAAGGTGTGGATGTAAAACCAGAAATTATGATTCCGTTGGTAGGATTCAAAGCTGAATTGGACTTCAATGCTGATATCGTCAGAAAAGTCGCTAAAGAGACTATGGAGAAATGTGGTATCGAAGTTGATTATAAACTCGGAACTATGATTGAGGTACCAAGAGGAGCTGTAACTGCAGACAAAGTTGCTGAAACCGCTGAATTCTTCTCATTTGGAACAAATGATTTGACTCAGATGACGCTTGGTTTTTCAAGGGATGATGCTGGTAAATTCATCAAGGAATATGTTAATCAAAATATCTTCGAGAAGGATCCGTTCCAAAGTTTAGATGTTGATGGAGTTGGTCAATTAGTTCAAATGGCAGTAGAAAAAGGAAGAAGAACTAGACCTGACATCAAGCTTGGTATCTGTGGTGAACATTGATGAGATCCTGCATCTATTGCATTCTGTCATAAGGTAGGACTTGCATATGTCAGCTGTTCTCCATTTAGAGTACCTATCGCAAGATTGGCTGCAGCACATGCAGCGCTAAAATAACTAACATCTAACAGTGAATAGCTAATAATAAAAAGAAATTTTCAATAATTGTTAGGTATAAATTGTTACTTCAAAGAGGACGTCTTCGGGCGTCTTTTTTATATATTTTTTTAATTTATATTTTATATTGACATTTTGTAGGAGAATGTTATAAAGTGTTTTATTATATTCCTATGTATTTATTTTTTTTCCTCTATTAGTTATGATTAAAAAAAGTTTCTCTTTAGGAATCATTGCGTTGCTGATTTCTGGTATGATACTATCAGATATCTTTGTTTATGCTGTTGTTCAAACAGAGGATTCTTCTGTTTCTTTTTCTCAAACTAATAATGGAGATAACGGAAACCATTGAGAGTGAAATAATGGAAACCATTGAGAGTGAAACAATGGTAATAACGACAATGGAAATAACGGAGATAATGGAAACCATTGAGAGTGAGATAACTGAAACAACGGAAATGGAAACAATGATAATGGTAATGATGGTAACGGCAATGATGGGTAACGGCAATGATAACAATGGAAATGAAAATTGAGATACAGAAGATATAGGAGATACTGAAGGTACAGGAGATTTAGAAACTACTGAATATATAGAAGATACTGAGAATACTGGTGATGTTGAGGATACAAAAGATACTGAAGATATCACGGATATTGTTATCTGAACTATTGGTGGATGATGATCTCTTGGAGGTGGATGATCTTTGGTCAAAGATTTTTGTCCTACATGAGATGCTTCTCATAGTTATTATGATCGTAGTTGTGTAGTATCAACGATAGATACTGCAGTTCTTTCTTCTGAAACATCTCTACAAGATTCTGAAACGATAATAATTTCAAAAGTTTCTCCTATTTGATTAATATCTTTTCACTCTGATCGTGTATCATCTTCGAATCCTTTGATTGAGGAATCAGTTCTTGCTCTTACTCCTGCTCCTGTACTATCAAATAGACCACTTACTGGTCTCTCTTTCTTACGATCTTCACTTTTGCTTAATTTCCTTTTTGTTCCCTTATGATTATTCTTCTTATATTGTTTATATTTACAGGCGAAAAGATTGGACGAAAGGGCTATCATCACTCTTCAAAATCATTCTTTTTGGTCATAAAATTTTTATATATTTTTCTATAGACGTCTTCGGACGTCTTTTTTATTACTTGATTATATATGTTTTTTTATTAAAAGATGAGACCCCAAAACAAAACTTAAAATATATACGTATGCAAAACAAATCTCGCTTCAAACTCCCTTTCGGGAAAAAGAACCCTCAATCACAAAAAACCGTTTCTGCGGCAAGAGTCTCCAAGACTCCTCAGATTTCGCATCATGGCTTAAGCTATGCTGGACAACATTTGTTACTTTTGATTCAACATCAGGTTGATGCTCAAAACATCAAAGTTCCCGCAGCACAAAATTCATGGAGTGTTTTGGTTGAGCTCAATCAAGATGTACAACTTGAAGAAGCAAAAAAACGTGCTAAGGAACTCTGTGGTATTCATCACTTTTCTCCTCATGAATTGGAGGAAATAGCCCATCGAGTGACGAAATTCGTTATGATGATACAACCAGATTTGGTTGTGTAGTACCACAAATATACCTATGTCTGGAGGATATCTCCAGGCTTTTTTTTAACATTGCACCCGGGTGCTAAATATGTATTGTAATCGCTATATATTCTCTAATTAATATTTTTGGAGGAGAATATATACATCCTTCTTCAAAAGGTTTTGGATTTTGATTGAAGGATGTATAGTTGACCAAACAATAATTCTTCGTTACACTTCATAATTATTTGTGGGTCAACTATAATTTCGACATCATAAAAACTCTCACGAAGTTTCGAGCTTTTATTGCGTCTCAATTATGTGAACTTACTTATGACAGAACTTTCTTATCGATTCCAAAGTCAGAAGCTATATTGCTGATAAAATTTCTTCGTTATATCATTTAACGTGATGTGAAGCCTTGATAGAAATTTGACCATGAAAGTGAGCTATTACAAAATTAATTCAGAATATCTCTGATAATTTTTTCGTAATAGATATGGATCCGACGTTTAGAGATAATTGACAATTGAAAATTGAAAATTGAGAATTTATATTGAGTGATGTGTTACAGTTGGATGTAGAAAAATTTTTAAAAGAAAAAAAACTTCATTCTGAAAAAACTTTGATCGTAGGGAATTTACCTTACTATATTACCTCTCCGATATTGAGAAAGTTTTTTTCGGCGTGACAAAATTATGCGGGGGGAGTGTTTATGGTGCAAGATGAAGTTGGTCAAAAAATTAAAGTCAATGCCAAGAAAAAATCATATCTTCGACGATTACTCAATTTTTTTTATGACGTGACGTACCTCAAATGAGTGCCCGCAAAATATTTTAAACCTGCACCAAAAGTGAAAAGCTGCCTTATTCAACTAACAACTAAAAACGAACAACTAACAATTAATCGAAATACATTTATTGAATTTTTGGAGTTGTTTGCGCCGTTTAGTAGAAAGACGTTGGGAGCAATCCAAACGATGATCAATAAAAAGTCAGATATATTTTTCATTGTTCCAGAAGCATTGAAGAAAAAAAGGTTGGAGGAGCTCTCTTGGGAAGATCTCAAAAAGATTCTCTCTTAAGGTCTGTCTTGCAAATTAGTGGGTATTGAATATATATTTTTTGTTATTTTATTTGCTTATTATACTACGATGAGCATTCTTGTCTACAATGGAGAAAAATTTAGGAGAAATAAACTACGATACTTAGGATTTACTGTTATTTTTGCATGTATTTTTTTGCTTTCAATTCTCAATAATAATGTTGTTGGTGCAGTTTTAATCTTTTTCCTGCTCTGATGATATTTTTACTATTCCACCATCAATAACCAAGTCATCAAAATGACTATTTCTGATATTCATCTTATTATTGGTACTACTTCATATCCATGGAATACCTTTACCGGATATGTCATCGAACTTTTCCCCAAAGAACAGAAACTCAAAAACATTGTCTTGATTACCGAAAAATGACATATGATTTATAGTTTTGATGATTCGTTGGATACTATCTCCTTATTTCTTTCTGAGCTTAATAAGTATCTTCCTCAGCTTGGTACTTATCATCAAAGCTTTTTCGAAAAATTTTCCAGGAAAATGAAACTCTAAAATCATCCAGCGGATGTAATTTGAGCTTCGCTCGTACTATGCCTTCGGCGTAATTTGCTCACTAATGTTCGCGTATATTCATTGAATAATCAATTACCAATTACGTCCGCTTTCGCGGATACATATACGCACGAAGTGCTAATTACAATTTATTAATCATTCAGTGATATGGTTTCTTCACATAGATTAGTCATAAAAGATGCAGCATGGCAACTGATAGGAAGGATTATCAGTGCTTTATTTGGATTTTTGACAATCAAAATTATTACTCCATATTTGGGTCCTTTACAATATGGAGATTATTCTACGATATTAAAATATTTCGCGATATGGACCGCATTGGCTGATCTTTGATTGTATGTTCTTGCTGTCAAACGTTTGTGAGTGATTAAAGAACAGGAAAAAGATCCTCATCATACAGAACTTAAGACTGAATATGGCAAATTTGTTGGTACGAGATTGATTATTATGAGTGTTATTTATGTTGTTGCTATCATTGTTGCTTATCTTTTGCCTGCGTATACCTCTAATCCATATTTGGTACGATGATTACCGTTTGGTATGATTTTTTCTGCGAGTTTTATGTATGCGGGTATACAACAATTGCCTTTGCAGATTTTCTGGAGGATGGATAAGTTGAGTCGATCTTTGATCGTCGCTAGACTTTCTCAGATAGCTATTTTGATACCTGTGGTATTCTTTATCTTCAAAGATATGACCTTTGATGGTAGTACGATTTCCTTGATAGCTTTCTGTTGTATCATGTTTTCTGTTGTTGCGAGCTCTATAGGACAAAATATCCAGATACATCTGAGTGCCAATAAACTTTTAAAACTCAATATTATCTTTGATCGAAAATTTACCAAGGATATCATCAAACGTAATCGACAATATGGAGTTTCCTATTACCTTAGTAGTTTCCATACCTTGATTGTACTCCTGTTTTTATGATGGTTTTTTCCTACGTCTTGAGGTCATGATTATTCATGATTTTGGGCATTATCATTATCATTGATAGAGATATTATTGATTATTCCTTCAGCACTGTGAAATTCCTTGTTGCACAAAATATCCAATTATTCATCGATAAATAAGCGTAAGAGTATAGGTAATCTTCTTTTGCTTATGTTCTTTATCGGATGAGTGATTGCCATAAACTTTTGGCTTTTCGCAGATCAAATCGTTCTCGTGGTTTCTGGCAAAGCGTTTTTGTGAAGTTTTGCTTCTTTAGCTGCTCGATGATCCAATCAAGTACTTCCTTTCTTAGGTATTGTACTTCTCCGAAGTTTTATCAAACAAGTATACAATTATCTGTTTGTTGCTGTGGAAAAACAAAATGTTCTTTTACCCATTAATCTGATTTGAGTCTTAGTAGGAATCCCTTTGGGAATATGGATGATACCCAAATATTGACTCTTCGGTTGAGTTATTACTCAGCTCGCTATAGAACTTATTTTCGTTTTATGAGCTATGTTGGTAGGGAGAAAATATCGTGTCCAGCCCATATTTTCTTGGAAAATCTTCTGGGTCTTGTTTTTGCTGCTATGTGGTATGTCATTAGTATGATACGTAATTACCTCTATATGGCACATAAATGTGCTTCGATTTTTTATCATAGCTATTCCATTGAATCTTTTGATTGTATATCTTTCTCTGTCTTCAATAAAAAAGGTCGCCAAATGATTGACGACCGATGAAGTACATTCTGATATTGTGTATTAGGCTACTTTTTCAAGTTCTATATGTGGTATATTATTCTCTCATTGTGAGATGTTTTTTACTCTAACTCTAATTTCTTCGCCTCATTTTAGATCTTTTTCTTTTTTGTCTTCTTTGATAAGTCCTTTGATTGTTGGGGTAAGATTGACGTAAATATATTTTCCATTTACGTTATGTACTATTCCTGTCAATATCTTTCCTATTTCCAATTTTTTGATATCCAATTCTTTGGGAAGATTATTGATATCACCTTGTTTAGTTTCTTTTTGCTGTTTTGTTATACTTTCGTGATATGCTAGTATTCTTTCTTTCACCCCTTCTGTTTCTTTTACGCGGGCATTGAATTCGAAAAGATCGATGATTTTCTTAAGATCTTCTGCTTTGATATTTCTGATGGTGAGAAAATGATCATCGGTATTGAAATTCAGTATTTTTTTTGGCAACAATTGTGGACTGTACATATAGAGATCTCCACTCGGATATATTTTCAATAATCCACCTCCATAATATGATGCTACTTGTGGTCCATCATTGATTTCATTTCCTAGTGCAATATGATACATCGCTCCTTTGTATTTTCCGAATTGTCCTTTTCTTTGTGTATCATTTATTTGTGCCATATTCTTTTCGACTCTTTCCTTTTGTTTGTTTGATATTTCTTTGAGTGTTGTTTGTTCTTCCACTCTTTCATTGTTTTTTCGATAACGTTTCATAATTTTTTGTTTGTTCATATATTCATCCGATAATATTTCGAATCCTGTATTTTTTGGATCTGCAAAATATCCGAAAATATCGTTAATATTCAGATTTCTATAGAGTCCGAATAATGTCCTATAACTGTTTGGATAATCCATACCGCTTGCTTGATAATCCAAACTATCTACGATATCGACGAAATTGATAAATCTTTTGAGTTGTTCTTTTTTTTGCGTAGGTAACTGTCCTAATTGATCCAATATATGATAGATCATATGTGCGCTTGATGTTGGTCTTTGTGTGTTTTTTGCTTCGAGAGATAAATCTGAATGTTCACTTACGATGACTTTGGAATGTATTAATGATTTGTGTTTTTTTCCTGTTGTATGATTTTTTTCTACGTTCTCTATCTTGATTCCACTTACGGTATCTCCCGTATCTATACTCAATCATTTTTCTCCACTCTCTCCTTCAGGAATTTCCGAAATAGCTTTATTGAGTTCTATTCGTTTATTATCATTATCTTTGAAAAATCCTGTAGCTTTGAGCAAAAATAATGATGCATCTTTATCAATATCGGATCCTTTGTGAAAGTAAACGTTTTTATTGAATGCTCTCTTGATGATTTTGAAAATAGTGTCCTGCATACTCTCTGCATTTTTGTTTTCTTTTTTGATTCATTCCAAAACTTCTTTATAATCTTTTCCGTTATTCTGCTTCTGTTCTTTTTTTGTGGATGCTGATGTTTCTTTTTTAGCTTTGATTTTCGCTCTTTTTACTCTGTTTGCTAATTTTTCATCCAACCGTCCATCGAAATCTTTTTCATAGGTATTTGCTTGTTCGTTTTTTTTATTCACTATCCCCAGCAAAGTTTTATAGATTTGTTTTGCTGCTTGATGGCTTTTTCTTTCAGTTTCTGATAAATCTACCACTCGATCGTGGAGTTTATCGATACTTTTGAATTTTTTCATATCAGACATTGTATATGTTCTTTACATTATAAAAGATATAATTATATTCTCTTTCGATATTTTTATGACCGGTATTTTTTGTAGCATAAAAACTTTCTCGAAACATTTGTGTTATTTATTGTACTTCAATTATATCCCTAAACGTTTAAAAAAGCAAATTTAAGGTACGGAAAATTTTAGGCCATCAATATATTGATAATTTATGTGTTTTTGTGTTGATTATGATCAAAACTTTAGCGATAGAAACTAGTTGTGACGATACTTCTGTAGGAATTGTCAGCTTCGATTGACAGACTTTTGCTGTAGATGCACTTTTGGCCTATTCTCAGATCCAGGATCATCAGAAATACTGAGGTGTAGTGCCAGAAATCGCTTCCAGATTGCATTACGATAAAATTCTCGAAGTAATAAAAAATATCGGTCTGGATATGATCAAAGACGTCGATTTTGTCAGTGTAACTGTTCATCCGTGACTTCCCGGCTCATTAGTTGTCGGAAAAGCCGTGGCTTCATTGATTTCCAGCTATTTTACTAAACCGCTGGTACATGTGAACCATATTTACTGACATTTATTCTCACTTTTGCTCGATAGAAAAACTTCAGATATACAATTCCCGCTTGTTGTGTTGACTGCGAGTGGTGGACATAATGATATTTACGTGGTTACTGATTCTGCTGTTGAAGAAGCTCATCAATTCGGGTGATATCGAATCAAAAAAGTCTGATATACTTTGGATGATGCGGCAGGCGAGTGTTTTGATAAAGTTGCGAGAATGTTGTGAGGACCATATCCTGGAGGACAACGAATTTCAGAAAAAGCTTTACAATGAAAACCAAATAGCGACGTCGAATTTAAAAGAATATTTCTTTCCAAGGATGAGTTTGAATTCAGTTTTTCGTGAATGAAAAGTCAGGTTTCATTTCTTTTAAAAGAATTGGAAAAAAAATGAACTCCGTTGACTGAAGAGCTGATCTGTGACATCGCCTATGAATTTCAAGAAGCCGTTGTCGAAGTGATGGTAAAAAAGTTAGTCAGAGCAGGAATCGCTTTCGATGTAAAGACCTTATGATTGGCTGGAGGAGTGTCGTGTAACGATAGATTACGAGAATATTTACAACAGTATGCGAAAGAAAAAATACCTGACGCTATTGTTTTGAGACCGACGAAAAAAGTTTATTCTACGGATAATGCAGCTATGATAGGATTAGCTGGGATAATTGAATATAATGTTGAATGATAGATGATAAATGATAAATGGCGGAATTACTGAAATGGGCTATGAGTATATGGAGCCATTATTAATCGCTTTTTTCTTTTGTAAAAAAAAGAGGCTGGGGAGACCAGTCTCTTCTATTTTTTTATTAATTTTTACACCAATTTTTCTGTAAATCTTCGAAATCTATCTTCAACTCTTCTACTTGTTCGTGTTCCCAATTTGCACCAAAAGAACCTTCCCAATCAGGCAAAAATTTGAATTTTTTTATTCTTCCTGATCTGAAGAGTGGTAAGTAAAAATGTTCAAGAATCCTTGTGTCATATCCTTCTACATCTTTACTCAATCTTTCCATAGCGTCTTGGAAAGGCATCTGATCAAAGATATTCTCTCCTTTGGAAATGAAAAAGAAAATCGCTTTGTCGAACTCTTCAATGTTTGCGTCTCGCGATCCTTTTCCTCCTGTGGTTATGGGACCGCAAATCTGTGTGAGATTTTCTTTGGGCATTCTGTCGATTATTCGTAAAGCGATGATGAATAAATCGGTATACATCATTGCTTCATCAAGTGCTTGGATATCTTCGAGTGTCCAGTACTTTCCGTTTGGTCTTTCTAAAATTTTGTTGTTCATATGTTTTTTGTTTTTTAAGTGATTATTATGTGAGTTTTTATTTAACTATTTTATGTCATAAAATAACCTAATACACTCATCAAGGTCTTTAATTAAATTCATCTTCAATGCTTCTGTTGGTGTTTTTCGAATATACTCTTTATGTTCATTGGGATTTATAGTAACCTTGGGTTGAGCATCAAACTGTTTATGAAACATATGATAGATGAAATCATATTCAGGATATCTTACATAGAGTTTATCAAAATATTTTGCTCATCTAAGATTGATTGTTGTCTCTTCTTTTCCTTCCCTTTGCATCGCTTGTGCTGGATTCTCTCCTACATCGACTTTGCCTGCAGGCACTCCATAGGTGTTTGGTTCTGGCTTATGATCTTGTCTAAGTAATAAGAGTATTTCCTCTTTATATTCTACAAAACAACTCACCACCTCAAATTTTGGGGTGAAGTTTTCTGGTTTATTTTTGGAAATCATTTTTTTGATTACGAAAAAAACTAAATAGCTTTTGCTCTGTTTTGTTTGTACTTTATTTTATTTCTATCTCTTATTGTTGTGTAGGTTTTTCTACGTTTTTGATGGTGATATCAAAAATCAATGTTTTACCTGCTAATTCGTGGTTTGCGTCGAAGATAATACTTGTACTCGTAATTTCTTTGACGGTAAATGGTTGTCCATTATTTCCTATTACTTGCATACCGACTTCATATTTATCTGCTTCAGGGATTTTGTCTTTTTCTATAGTAAAAACAAGTTCTTGATTATATTCTCCATATGCGTCTTTTGGCTCTATTTGTATGGTTTTTGTCTCTCCGACCTTCATACCAACGACACCTTGGTCAAATCCTGCAATCATGTGGCCTACTCAAACGTTGAAGAGTAATCCACCCGTATAGTCTCTTCCTGCTGTGTATTTTCCGCATGCTTTCGCTATGCTTTCTACGCTTGTATCGAAGACAGTGGAATCATCTAATCTTCCTATATAATCTACGGTAACTGCGTCGCCCTTAGCAACTTCCATGCCTGTGGTAGATTTTTGTGATTGATCCAGATACGTCTGGATAGCTTGCTTACATGCTGCTGCATTAGTGTCTGTCTTTTTTGTGGTACATCCCATGAGTCATAGCATTACAAATGATAAAACCGATAGTACGATAATTTTTTTCATGATCCTTCTATAAAAGGATAAAAGTTGCCATACTCTATATATTTCTCTTATATTTTCAAACCCTATTTGTCTTGCATTTTTTTTTGCAAATGCTCCTGAAATTGTTATAAGTGGTGAGTATGCCATTCTTTGGCTCCCTTTTCCGAATTTTTCCCCCCGTGATAGTATAGGATTTAGCACTTACTTATCTGCATGAGATCACTGTTTTCTAAGACACTCACCAAAGTACTTTTGATGGTTATGACGCTTTCAATCGCATTCATTATCGGTAGAATTAATGCTACGGTCCCTACTGATTATATAGCGAACTATGCGATCCAAGAAGATTATAATAAAATTCTTGCTTTATTTATCGAAATAGATTCAGCGAGTAAAATTGGAACCCAAATACCGCAAAGCAAATTTACCGAATTGAATACAAGTTTTCAGGTAGTGTTTCCAAAATTTCCTCAAGATTATGCTTTCAAAGTTACGTATCAACAATGTTTGGATATTACTCAAGGGTTGACTATGTACACAAGCACAGATTATCAGGCTAAACTTGCTTCTTTTATGACGAACTGTTATAAGCCATTTGGTGATATCGTCAAAAAAGTGAATTCCAAATATACGGTTGTTGCTAATGCAAAAATCTCTCCTCAAGGTTGACCTGCTCCCTTGACCGTTACTTTCGATGCGAGAGGAAGTATAGATCCTTCAAATGATACTATACCGAGCAAAAACTATTATCGATATTATAGGGATACTGATGGTGATGATACTACTATCGGCGTAGGTCCTGTCGTCAACGCAACATTTACTGAGCCTGGAAACTATCAAGTGCATCTTACGGTGAGAAGTTCTAATCAGGCAACCAATGGTATTTTTGATGGTGAAAAAACCATATCGATAGATGTTACTCCCAAAACTGCGAATATTGTTGTCTATGCTAATGGTCAAAAACTCGTCAAAGACAGTAAAATCAAGGTAGGTATCCAGGAAGCGGAAAAAGGTATTATCTTTGATGGTTCTGCTACTTTACCGATGTGAGGCAGACAAATTATTTCTCATAATCGAACTGTTACATCAAAGGATGGGTTTAATTATACTAAAGATGGTGATGGGAAACCTGGCGTCATGAGGTTGATTTTGCCTGGGCAGGGTGAATATAAATTGACTATGACTACAACGGATAATGAGACAAATAAAATTATAGAAAACTTCTATATTTTGGTTTCTGATCCTGTTGCTATTATCAAACAACAACCAGAGAATGGAAATACTTCTATGACTTTCGCATTTGATTCTACTCCTTCGTATTCTATTGTTTCTAGCCTTAAGCTCTTTACCCGAGAAGTGTTTGATGAAGCAGGAAATAAAATAGATACTTTCCAGGGTAAATCTATCAAACAACAATTCAAAAAACCATGAGTATATACAGTCAAACTTACTGTAGAGGATGAACTTGGACAAACCAATATTGATTCGCTGTCTGTCTATGTAGAATCTACAGAACCTTTACCACAATTTACTATTACACCGAGTAACTCACGAAAAAATCCTTCAGAATTTATTTTTGATGCTTCAGTTAGTTCTGATGTAGATAAAACCAATTGATATGATACTCTTTCTTACGAACGAACATTTTCTGATCCTACTACGACTAAGGTTGTCAAAACTGAAAATGCCAATGAAAAAATCAAAGTTCAGTTTGATGCGGTAGGCAAACATATCATCAAATTGACGGTTAGAGATGAATATGGTAAGATAGCAGAAATAGAAAAAGAGCTGGAAGTGATTTCTACGCTCAGACCTGAAATTTTTGCTGTACCTATTGCTACGCCACGGGGCAATCCTATGAATTTCGTAGTCAAATCCAATGCACCAATTCTCAATTACCAGCGGGATTTTGCTGATAAAGATACTAGGACAATTCAAACCGATAGGATAGCACACACGTATAAAAAATCTGGTATCTACAAAGTCGTTCTCAAAGTGAGCGGAGCTGATGGTATGGAAAATGAAGTCAGTAAAAATGTTTTTGTTTGAGAGAAAACCTATCCTGTAGCTGCATTTACGGTAGTCGATAAAAGTGCAAATATCCAAACTCAAAACGATGAATGTCTCGATACGGAATGAACTAGTGGTACTGTTCCTGCATATAGAATAGATAGATATGCAGAATTTACTATAGATCCTTCAATTTCTGTCAACACTAAGTGAGAAAAAGTTTGACTCCAATTTTTCTTCCAGCCACAGAACAATGAAATTTTTAAACAAGCTACGTTCAAATATAAATTTAATGAAATGTGATGTACATATATCGATTTAACAGCAGAGGATACTACTATTTCCAAAAGTGATAAAGCTAGAATCTATTTTAATGTCGTGAATGCACTTCCAAAAATTGATAATGTCGTACTCTTTTTCCCTCAATATGGAAACGAGATCGGTGTTGGTTTCAATGAAAATAATAAAAAGGATATCTTCAATGATACTTATGATCCATTGATTGTGAAAGTGAGTGCAACCAATGCTATAGATCCTGATGGATTTATCTCTTATTTCAAATGGTATTATTACTACAAGGATGATCCAAGTAGACCACTTGAAACCAAAATAACTCCAGGTTCTATTCCGTATGCGTATTTTTCTCTTCCTAGAGTTCCTGGTGAATTCATGTTTGGTGTTACTATGTACGACAATGATGAGGGTAATCAAAGTAATCAAGATATTATAGGTAATTGACCGTTGGTGTTCTTTCCTCCAGATGTTAGTAGACCAGATATTCCTTTAGTTACCTTGAAATCAGATGTCGCAAGCGCAGAAATCGGTGATGAAGTAACTTTTGATGTTGTTTCCAAAATCATTTCCGATAGACCTGATTTCATCAGAGAGAGGACTATTCAATATGATTTTGATGGTGATGGCACTTGGGATCTTACTACCAAATCTGATCGTGTGAAACATGTCTTTACCGATCCTAATGAATTTTGATATAGACCAAGAGCTGCCGTGCTCTATAGAGGATATAAATGAATCGGTGTTGGTGGTAATATTGTTGTTAAAGATTGACTTAAACCTATGCTGCTTTCTGATACCTATGAAAGACTTGTTATTTTTAGAGATGTAAGTTTGGGTGATATAGCTAATAGAACAATCTGTTTCAGTATGCTTGATTGTAAAACAGATCCATGATTTGTTGTTACTACGGGTGATGCATTTGATTTTACCTATCCTGCATATGGCAAATATTTCGTATCTATGGAAGTGACAGATAAGTATGCAAATATAGCAGACAAGAGATGGACACTCAATCTTGTTACCGGTACTATGAATATGGGTGATTTTCATATCCTTTCTGTTCCTAAGGTTTCTATCACTAGCGGATCTGTCGATTTCTTTGTCGGTAAAAATCTCGACAATACGATATTATTTTATATCAAATATGATGACTCGAAATGAACGTGTTATGTGGATACCGATATAGCATTTGATAGTGATAGTGATACGGTCAAGGAAAATGATAAAGATTTCCTTTGTAATGAAGTTTTTCTCAAAAAATATGAACCTAAATATGAATCTGTTATCGGTAGAATATATTATACTAGACCTGATACTACTCAAGTTTCCAAAGATTTCACTGTTTCATTCTTGGATTTTGAAGCTGACCTTTCTCCAGATATGAAGATTGTTTATGATGCTATCAATAATTTTATTAACACACTACCTAACGATTTTTCTACGGGTGATATGGCAAATTTTAGAACACTTATGGTGGGATTGAGAGATGGATTGATTGATCAAACAAATACCAAATCCAATGTCGTTGCAACAAAAGATTTTTATGAGACTCATGATATCAGCCTTTCAGATGAACAAAAAACTTCCTTAGAAAATATCTTTACGAGTCTTACTGATAAAGCGGTAGCTGCCGCTGGTGGAGGCAATGCATATGAATTATCAAAAGCAGAAATACTTTCTATCCTTCCTGCTAATCTTGCCGTTGATATAGAATGACTTTTCAAAGAATTTGAATCTGTTATTTCTGATTCTGCTACTGAAAATGCTACACAGCAAGACAAAAGAAAAGCTGTACTTCAGGATATTATCAATACTATAAAGAGGAATCTTGCCCCAGAATGAACAGAAATCCAAACCAATCAGGTTGATCCTTTGGATATGACAACTATCATTATGCCGAATATGTGTAGGATTTTGGCTTTCTATAGTATCGCTAGTGATGCTTGTCCTGATAATGACATCAAACCTGTCGCTAATGCCGATACTCTCCAAGCAGATAATTCTTCATGATGATCAAATCGATTAAAAATATTACTCATTATTATTGGTGTTGTTGTTGGTATCTTTGTTATTCTTGTTATTGTAT
>CAYQLB010000017.1:0-21893 GCA_964418415.1 uncultured Candidatus Peribacteria bacterium | reverse complement strand
TTCTCCATTGAAATAATCACGGAAAACTAAGACATTACAACAATCCTTTATCCTGCCCTTTCTTCGGATAGACCCCAATAGGTGGGGTTTGTTGGCTTCTAGGTATTCAGTAATTTCTTTCTTCTTTGCTTGGCTTCTGACCATCTTATCAATAGTTCTTTGGATGATGTCTTGTGCAATAGGCATTGTTTTACATAGTAACAAAATAAAAATGGGTAATGAGTCTGGCGAGGCTTTTTACAAACTTATTCAATTATTGCTGGAGGTGGAGTTGGAGAGTGATAAGAGCAACTCGTCTATCTGTAAACTCAGGTCTTCTATTTCTGGAAACTCAAACTCTGGAATTGGTGGCATCTCAAAATCAGCAATATCGGGCATTTCAAAATCAGGCATTTCAAAGTCGGGTATTTCTATGGGTTCAAATAACTCTGAAGGTATTGGCTCTATCTCAAAATCAGAAATATCAGGTAGCTCAAAGTTGGGTATCTCTGGTAATTCAAAGTCTGGTATCTCTATAGGGTCAAAATCCATTGGGGAAGATATTAGAGAATAAAGCGTGAACGGTTTGTTCCTTATTTATAGATTGTAATCCCCAGCTTTCACTAACTCCATTGACGAAAGCTCTGCTATTTCCCCTTTATGGAAAAAATCCATATAAGCATATATGGCTTTTATGATGTCCTTGTTTTTCCGTATGAACTGTTTATATCCGCTGAAGATAGACTGACTGAAGTTTGATTGAACGACCTGTAGGTCTACCAGAAATTAAGTCCATACATAGAAAAACTACCTAAGCAATTAGGTATTTTTTTATTTAATATGAATTTAAGATGTATCTTTATACATGCACTTGCAATTTTTTGGAAAACTACTAATATAGCACATATAACAATATTGTGCTACTTAATATTTTATCTATTATACGAACCACCGATGAAACACAATACACAAAAACATTATGTAACTACCCTTTCTACTATCAATCCTCAACGTATTGTACAAAAAAAATTCGATGCAAAAATGATGGATATGCTACTTTCTACTGCCTATCAAATGATTCAAACCACAAAACTCTATACTGATGACCACAATGTTATGGATGACTATCAACAGCTCCAATATGCTATCGACGCTATCCATACCTATCTCTACGACAAAAAAAATTCTCATCTCAAAGAACAAGACGCTCAAATCTTTGCAAATTATTTAGTCCAGAAGATGAAAGGATTTCAAATCGTCATCGATCAGATTAATAAAAAAAAGTAGTCTGATATATTTTTGATATAAAAAAAAGTCTGCCATACACGGCAGACTCAAAGACAAAAAATGTCTAAAGGGCATTGTACTGTATTATTCCTTCTGCTAATTTTGATTTTGCAGCGGGGGAGATTTTTCGTACAGTCAACCAACGTTTGTAGGATTGGCCAAATGCTGATGATGAAGTATATACAGAGGTTGTATATTCTTCTTGTATATCTTCAGCAGCAGTTTTGGAAGGAATGGACGCCCTACCGAAAGCAGTGGGAAAAGACTTAAAAAAGTCTTGTTCGAATTTTTCCCAATGCGGGCTATACCATACTCCAGAATCCTCTTTTACCTGTACTTGATAGAATTTTTCGAATGCACTGTTGTAGTTGGATTTGTATCCATCAGTGAATCCTTTGTTATACAGATAGGGAACAATTGTTGTGTCGATATCCGGCAGAACTAAAAATTCTTTGATTCCCTTTACTATAGGTGATACCGCAGTAAATACGGTCATCCATAGTCCAGGTTTTTCGTTGAATCCTTTTTTCATAGCTCCGTACGTCTCCTCATCGGTAGCTCCGATAATCGCGTAGCGTACTCCCCCATCCAATGCATTATTTTCCGGGCTGAGATACTGACTTGCGTTGACTACTTTTGCTCCAGACCAGTTTATGGGAATACCGAGTTTGCTGAGGTCCATCGAATTCAACATATCGTCCACCTTGGCTTCACGGATAGCACGATTGAGTGAGTCGGTAACCCAAGCAATGCTATCAGCAATATACTGCTGACGTTCATTGATACTATCGGTATTGATAACCTGCTGATGGGTACGTCTCTCACGAGGAGTTGAATTTCCGCAAGCAGCTACCAAAATGATCATTCCAACGATCAGTGATATGCCAATTATTGATGTTACTTTTTTCATGGTTTTTTCTTTTTTTTTGTTTATTTATCTTATATATATTTCCTACTAAATGTCAAGTCTCAATATATATAACTTCAGAACAAAAAAAGCTGATGGAAAACCCACCAGCTTCATTATCTATTCATGATATTATTTACTGCACGATACACTTCTTAATAACGTTCCCGATCTGAACACAATACATACCAGGAGCAAAACCTGAAATATCGATTTTCCCCTGATAGGATTTTTCCAATACCACACGTCCAGCATAATCTATGATTCTAACCAACGTTCCTTCTTCCACACCACTGATATTGAAATAATCAGTTGCAGGATTGGGATAAAGTACGATATCCGAATCTTTTACTTTCTGTTCAGCAACACCTGTTGTGTTTTCAATGAACGACCATTTGGAAAGCAAAGAGGGATGTGTATACCACCAAGTACTAAACATAAACGAGGTCGAGTCGATAGCACCCAAATCAAATTGACTGATGCTGTAATCTGCTAAGGTATCTTGTGCAAGCACATTAAGATTCCTATCAAGCACCCGGATTATTACTGCCTTGTTTTCTGTGAAGTACGTCGTGTTGCCAACAATCGAATCGATAGTAGTCAAAATCGAATCGTTAGTTACATACAACAGTTTATCCCCCATCAAGGCAATCCTTGCTGTCCCGTAAATTTTTTCCTGCGGCTCTAATACATCAACTACCGTAACCTGATGTGTACCATCCCACTTGATGATCTTGGCGTCTTCGGTAGATACGTATATTGTATCACCCACCTGAACGGTAGATGTCCATTCGTCCAAACAATATTTCAGTTTGGTATTATTCTGTACATAGACATCAGCAATCATGGTATTTGCGATAGTATCCACTTCTACGAAATAGTTCGTTGGCGTGTGAGTGGAATTGTACTCGTAATCCCAATCTTTCAGGTTTGACGTGACGATACGGAATCCGTTGGCAGTCTTGTGCAAGCTAATAAGCTTATTGATTTCCCATGTTCCAAAGGGAGCATAGAGGCAGTTCATAACTATATTAACTGCTTTTGTTTGTAAATGTATTCGCTCGATCATAATGGAGCCATTTGCTAAGTAAGCAAAATAGAGTGAACCATTCTGTTGTGTAAAATACATTTCTGCATTTCGGTTGATGATGAGCGAATCAACTATCGTCCCTGTTGAAGATATCCAATACAGGATATAATCGGTCATGTGACATGCCGCCGTATCACATGAGCAGAGATGTCCAAGAGTAATAGTAGATCCATCGCTTTGCAGTACGTCGTTCCAGAAATAATCCACATTGGGGCCGCCGCCAAAGAATCCGTATTGATCGAATGAACTCTGGGGATAGATGGTTGTAAAGAGCTGTGTCCCGCCGAATGTGTATTTAGAGATACCCCAGGTATGGAGTAACAAAATACCGTCGGGAAGCATCTTTATTTTTCCTGGTTCTCCGATAGTTCCGTTGAACATAATTTCTGTAGGGAATGCAATACTCCAGAGAAATGTACCCTGAAAATCAAATTTCTTCAGAAATGTACACGAATCTTGAGTACCATACAGAGTATCTCCGCCATCAATATACGGCACCATGATAACGTTTTTTCAATCGTATAGATACCATCTCCGGGATTGGATTTGGAATCAACAATTGAATTGTATGCATTGATTGTTGACACATTCCAGTTATTGATGATACTGTTCTGTGCATAGGAATACGCATGGATAGCCAATATTGCTACTGCGATAGTAACGATAATAAAAAGTTTTTTCATTTTTGTTTATTTTTTTTGTTTATTTACCTTATATATATATTTTATATTAAATGTCAAGTCCTAATATTGTATAATTTCAGAACAAAAAAAAAGCTGATGGAAAACCCATCAGCTCATATACACAAAAACTATCATCTCTTAGTGGCCATAAAATCCACGACCAAGTTTGTTGGGAATAGTCCACAAACAAACATCATTGTCTTCGATCTGTCGAAACACCATTTCATCACGTATCGAACCACTGGTAGTAAGAATAGTAGCAATACCGGCATCGATCAGGACCTTTGGTCCATCACTGAATGGGAAGAATGAATCGCTGCATGCAGTAGCACCATTGGTGTCATGATCAGCATCCTGTGCTCTTTTTACTGCAAGCTCACAGCATTCTTTGCGGTCCTGTTGACCTACACCATTGCCGATAAGCATACAATCTTTCACCAAGGTAATAGTGTTGGAATTGCTGGTAACATTGACTGCCCAAGCCAGAACAAGGTCTGTTTTGGAATATCTTCCTTTGGTACATTCGACATCATCACTACTGAGGTCCAACACGAAGGAATAATTCTCCTGAGCGAGGAATCCACCACGTACTGGACGAAGTAATATCTCTGTACTCATACAATCTCCCTGTAATGCTTCCAATGCGGGATTGACTACGATTTTACAAGCATCATCTTTGCGACCAAGAATATCGAGCGCTTCAGGAGTGACACTTGGTGCAATAATCATATCCAACAATCGTTTGGTTGAAGAGTGATAATTTCTCAAAACCTCTGCAAGCTCTTCGGTGATAGCAAAATCTGTTATCACTACACCACCGAAAATACTGAGCAGATTCCCATCCAGCATATTTTCCAACGTGACCTTTGGCGTACCGCCGATAGCAGCTCCACAGGGATTGCCATGTTTGGCGCCTACTGCGAAATAACTTCTCGTTGGATACTGTAGATTTTTGTAAGCTGCAGCGGCGATGTGGGTAATCGTCTGCAACGTCCGGTCGAGATCCGTCCAATTGACATGTCCAGGATTACCAACGATAACCTTGAATTTGTCGATGGATAAAGGATCAGTATTTTCACCGAAAGCTTTGAAGAGTCCCAACGACTTCTGCCAGGGATTTTCGCCATACCGGGGCTGATCAATTTTTTCGCCCATCATCCCGTAATATGTACCTTCTCCATGATATCTCGCTGACATAAGTGCATAGTTCGCTACATACATTTCTGCTTTGGCGACTAATGCAGCAATGAATTTGTCTTCGTCGGGTTTGCCTGCTTCCAACCACTCGATGACTTTGGGACGGTCTGCTACATCACAAAGCACTATCCTTCTGCCTTTGGCTGCGGCACGTAACATGGTAGGTCCACCGATATCGGTCTTTTCAAGGACAAATTCTCTTTTTACATTAGACATAGCGAGCGCTTCAGCGAGCGGATAACAATCCACGCATACAAGATCGATAATGGGTAACCCTAAGGTTTCCATTTCTTTCATTTCTTTTTCATTGGTAGGATCAGCAAGTATGCCAGCTGAAATTTCACGTGATAAAGTCACTACCTTATGGCCGAGGATAGCTCCTCCACCAACTAATTCAGCGACATCATGTACTTCGATACCAGCCTCTTTGATTTTATTTGCAGTACCACCCGATGAATATAAGGTGTAGCCGAGTTTTTTTAATCCTTCGACAAAAGGAATAATACCGTCTTTGTTATAGACGGAAATAAGAGCATTTTTTGTTGTCATATATATTTACGTTTTGGTTAATATTTTTTATTTGTCCAAAAAACATACATATATCCCACAATAAGTCAACATATATGCATCACACCCGGGTGCGATAGTTTTTCCGGTTGAAAAAGCCGACCAATACACTACACTACGGCTAATAATTTTTTGCTTATTTTTACGTTTTTGTAAAATAGTATGAAACATCTCGTGATCGTAGAGTCTCCCGCCAAATCAGCGACTATCAAGAAATTTCTCGGTGAAGGCTTCGAAGTCAAAGCATCATTTGGTCATGTCATCGATCTACCCTTGAAAGAACTCGGGGTAGATATCAAAAATGATTTCGCACCAAAATACCAGATCTCTCCTGACAAAACCAAGGTAGTCAGCGAGCTCAAAGCCTTAGCGAAAAAGTCCGACAAAGTCTGGATCGCAACGGATGAGGACCGTGAGGGGGAAGCTATCGGACGACATGTAGCGAATGCGCTAGGATTGGATGTGAAAAAAACCGCGAGAATAGTCTTTCATGAAATCACCAAAGCCGCGATAGAAAAAGCTGTCAAGAACCCAAGAACTATAGATATGAATCTGGTCGATGCTCAGCAAGCGAGAAGAGTGCTCGATAGATTAGTGGGATTTGAATTGTCACCTGTCCTGTGGAAAAAAATAAAAATGGGATTGAGTGCGGGAAGAGTCCAATCCGTCGCCGTGAGGTTGATCGTCGAAAGGGAAAGAGAAATCCAGAAATTTGAGTCAGAAAATTTTTTCAAAGTCATAGGAAATTTTGTTGGTGATGCAAAAAAAGAATTTAAGGCCGAATTGTCCAAAGATCTTGGGAACGAAGAAGAGACCAAGAAGTTTTTGGAATCCTGCAAAGATGCCAAATATATGGTAGAAAGTGTCGAAGTGAAGCCAGGCAAAAAGTCGCCTTCCGCGCCGTTCACCACCTCTACTCTCCAACAAGAAGCAAGCAGAAAACTATGATTCTCCGTTGCGAGAACGATGCAGGTCGCGCAAAAACTCTACGAAGCCGGATTGATCACCTACATGAGAACGGATAGCGTCAATATGTCAGACTTCGCAGTCCAAGCAGCTTCTGATGAGATCATCAAAAGATACGGCAAGGACTATTCCAAGCCTACACAGTATGTAACTAAGTCCAAATGATCACAGGAAGCGCACGAATGCATCAGACCGACCCACATGGAAAATCAGATTGCGTGAGGAGATGCATCCGAAAAAAGATTGTACGAGCTGATCCGAAAGAGATCTATCGCATCACAGATGTCACCCGCAGAAGTTGAAAAAACCAAGGCGACAATTAGCATATCTACAAACAATACATTCAATTTTGTCGCCAGTGGAGAAGTTGTGAAATTCGATGGATTCTTGAAAGTGTATTTTGAGTCTAAGGACGAAGATGAAGAAAATGAAACAGAAGGAATGTTGCCGAAACTCACAACGTGAGAACAGTTGATCAACAAGCAGATTACTGCGACAGAAAGATTCAAGAATCATCCACCGAGATATACGGAAGCGAGTTTAGTTAAAAAATTGGAAGAGTTGGGTATCGGAAGGCCGTCTACCTATGCGCCTACGATTTCTACTGTTCAAAAAAGATGATATGTCGTCAAAGAAGATAGAAATGGTATCGAAAGGAAGTTTATGGAATTTGTGCTCAGATTAGGTGTCATCAAATCTGAAGAAAAAAAACAGATGACGGGAGCAGAAAAACAGAAACTCTTCCCTACCGATATCGGAATGGTCGTCAATGATTTCTTGTGCGAACATTTTAAGGCAATATTAGACTATAATTTTACTGCAAATGTAGAAGAAGAATTTGATATCATTGCTGAAGGAAAATTGAAACGAGTACAGATGCTCAAAGAATTCTACGGACCATTTCATAAGGATGTTGAAAATACCATGAAAAACGCAGGAAAACAAAGTGCAGATAAAGAACTCGGAAAAGATCCCAATACCGGCAAACTCGTCGTAGCAAGAATCTGAAGATTCGGTCCTATGGTGCAAGTAGGCACCGCACAGGATGAAGATAAACCAAAATTCGCATCACTCAGACCAGGACAAACGATAGAGACACTTACGCTTGAAGATGCGCTCGCATTGTTTGCATTGCCGAGAGTTGCAGGTAAATATGAAGGTGAGCCGATCACGGTTGCTGTAGGAAAATTTTGACCATATCTCAAGTACAAGACATTGTTTGTTTCCATCCCGAAAACTTTGGATCCCTATACTATAACCATGGAAGAGATCATCCCTTTGGTAGAGAAAAAAATTGATACGGAGAAGAATAAATACATAAACACCTTCGACAACAAGGGTGTGAAAATCGAAGTCTTGAATTGACTCTACGGAGCATATATCAAGTGTGATGGTAATAATTATAAGATTCCAAAAGGAGGAAAAGATGCTTCTGACTTAACATTGAAGGATTGTTTGGAAATCATAGCATCATGACCTGTGAAGA
Source organism: uncultured Candidatus Peribacteria bacterium (assembly GCA_964418415.1). GTDB lineage: Bacteria > Patescibacteriota > Gracilibacteria > Absconditabacterales > Absconditicoccaceae > CAJBLF01. The sequence continues at coordinate 13,731 of CAYQLB010000017.1, read as the reverse complement.
ATAAAAACGGAAACAGTAAACCTAGTAGCAAAACAGAGAAGAAAACAGCTAAACCAAAAAAAGAACAGACAACAAAAAAAACGCCAGCAAAAAAAACACCAATGAAGAAAATAATTAAGAAGAAATAAATTATCACATATAAAAAAAATCCCTCTGATGATTGAGGGATTTTTTTTATTGATTGAAAAAAGAGATAATCTTGCAAATGTAGACAAAAACTATACCTTACAAACAATCAAACTACTCTTTTTACTTGTTTACTCATGGACTATGGAACTCACTTTTTTTTCTGGCATCATCGGATCCATCATCTTACTTATAGGTGCAATATGGCCTATAGAAAAGACTACTCTAGCCACGAAATCAATCAAAAATCGATTGTTCGCTATAGGATCATTCATCATGTTGTTGTATACGATTTTTGGCTATCTCAATGGTGGACCTGTTTTCTTTATCGTTTTGGAGATTGTAATTATGTTCTCCATAGTCCTTATGTTTCTCAAGGCTAATGAACGCATTAGTACCGGATTCATCGGAACTGCAGGAATACTTCTGATGGTACGATCACGATTTTTCTTTCAATGACCAAGTATGTTGCTCTTTATCTTGGCATTTACTGTACTTGCACTCGGCTATGCTTACCAGATACGCACCGCACGCAGATTCTTTGTATTGGCGATAGGAGGCGGACTTATTTCTCTTTCCAGCTACTTAGATGCGAGCTGGATTTTCTTTTGGCTCAATACCTTCTTCGCAATATTCTCTTTGTTTTATGCATTGAAGCTCATGAGTGAAAAAAAAATCATCACTTCTGTTTCACCTACACAAAAAACTACCCTCACTAAAAAAACAACAAATACCCCAAAAAATACATTTACCAAGAAATCTTCTAAGAAATAATTTTATTAGCTTAATATACTTTCCTATGACACTTTCTTTTGGTATATGATTATTATGATCACTCATCTTGGTAACAGGTGCAGCACGACCTGTAGAAACCACAAAAATTCCTTACAAATCTATCAAGAACTGGCTTTTCGGTGTCGGCGGACTGATCATGCTTCTCTATGCTATCTTGGGCTATCTCAACGGCGGACCAGTTTTCTTTATTTTTCTTGAAGTCCTCGTAGCTATTTCCAGCATCCTTATGATGCTCAATACCAATGATCGTTTCGATACAACAATACTCAGCATCAGCGGAATAGTTTTGATCGTATGGTCTTTGACCCTTTTTGAATGATATAGCACTATCCTGTTTATCTTAGGATTGATAGGACTCGGTCTCGGCTACGCATTCAAAATGAACACCCTTCGCAGAGATCTCGCACTTATGATAGGAAGTCTTTTTGTAGCAGTATTTAGCTATATCGAAGCTAGTCGAGTGTTCTTTTGGCTAAATATTTTCTTCGCATTATTTTCTCTCTATTATACCATTAGCTTCATTCTCCACCATCGCAAAAAAGCAAAAAAGAACAAATAGTATTTATTCCTTATCCCCACTGTCATGCGTGAAGAATATCTCGGCGCCATCAATGAAAGAAATTCTATTATGTCCGAATTTTCGCAAGATTTGGAAGATCTTCATGATGATATTTTGTATTCAAGCAGCGATGAAGAAAATCTGAAAGAGCCTATGGAAGAATAAGAAAATGGCCTCCTTTGTAAAAGGAGGGGTGCCCCGCAGTACTGCGGGGAGGAGGATTTAAGTCGTGCGACACGAAATCCCTCATCCGCATAGGCGGATTCCTCTCCCTTTTATAAAGGGAGACAATAGCAGAAATTTTACCTAGTGATATATTCATGTTTTATATCCGATACGAGCAACTCTCCGAATCACATCCAAGTTTCCGTGTATACAAAATACGTGAAGAGGAACAGATTTTGCAGTATATTCTGCACGAGAATCTTGTAAGAATTACTGATGAATCACGAGAATATCCTAAATATACCCATTACTTTATGCTGGATGAAAGTAGATTCAGTTTTTTCAGATTCGATATCTTTGAGCAATTTGATAAAAAATTTACCTTTCAAGATCTAAAAACTATCATAGAAAACAAATGCCAAACCACCAAGAAACATAATGATGTCGATGGCGAAAGAATTATGGTCTACATCGATAGCATCCATATCAATGGTGAGGAAAAAAAACATGTCATCGGAGAATTTGGAGAAATATTTTTCAGACTCTATATCGTCTATCTGAACAAAAAAACCATGAATATCATCAATTCCGTCTATGGAAATCTTCTCGATCAACACAACATCAACATTCTCCCGCAATCATTCCATACCCTTCTATTCTTGAGAAATAATCTAAAGAAAGATAATTTTGTCCTCCTCTATATTACAGAACATTCATGCAAAGCAATCAAAATTCAAAATGGATTCTATCAAACAATGGATACCCTCAACCTCTGAATGGGTGCATTGAAACAAATGTACAAAGACAATGGTATCGTCCAATATCGGTATAAGACCTATGATTTCATCGAACAAAATCCACTTGCAAGAGATCTCGTCAAAGAAACGCTGCAATTCTATTCTCAACTCTTTTGCAAACGATTCAATGAAAAACATCTTATCTGAACTGATGTCATAGTTATTTCCCCTATCACGAAAAACGTCCACTTCATCGAAACCTTCAACGAAGAATATAAAAAAATGACAAACAACTATGTCGTACCGTTTCATCATTCAGAAAAATTACATACCTTCGGCAAAGTACGAGATCCGGATGATATGGATGCTATTATATTAATGAATCGCGAAGAAAAACTAAGAAACACTCTCCTGCCTGATAGCGAGAAGAGTGCTCCTAGTGAGTCTGAAATGTAATTATTTCAGTTTCATGATAATAAATTCTATATTATTTTCTATCGCTCGTTTTCCGGTGTAGATAAGTTTTTCAGGAATATCTTCCGTGATGACGTGAAATCATATTTTTTGGTAATATTGTTCCAAAGATTTTTTGGTAGCGAGATATATTTCCTTATCTGCTCATTTTTCCTGAATCAGTTTTTGAGAAAGCGCTAATCACATTTTTTTTCCTCTCTGAGATTCGTCTACTCGTACAGAAGACAATTCCCGTTGATTAGGCCCTATTTTGTACAATCTTCCGAAAGCTATAGTATTCCCTTCATCGTCCTTTATAGCATAAAATTGTTCTTTCTCGATCAGATAATGCGAAAGTTCAGTCTGTCAAATAATCGAAACAATATATGCGTAGTCAGTGTCAGAGATATCTTTGTTGATATGAAATCAGTCAGGTAACACCATTTTCTTTGGTATCTTATACATCACTTCGTTGATTGTTCTGACCTTATCAAACGTAGGTGCAATGTCTACTTTTTCGTTTCCTTGATCATCTTTTTCTACGACACCGCCAAGACTTTCAGCGATTTTTCTACTTCCAATATTATCCTTGTCTACGGGATATTCGATATATTGGAAATTGAGATTTTTCTGTGCTCGAGCTTCCAATGCAGTAACTGCTTCTCTTCCTATTTTTTTTCCATGCGCAGATTTTTTTACCCGAATTCACAATTCTGGAATAGCTTCTTTGATACCATGAAGTCCTACATTTCCGAGAAACTCTTTGGTATTTTTGTCTAAAATAGTCATCTGCAATTCTTCTCCTGCTGCTCTTCTTTTGATGACATCACCTATCCATGCCTGGGTTTCATTTATCTCTTTTGGGCTGTTAGGAAACATATACTTCGTTATTTCATCAGTAAATTCCTTGAAGATTTCGTGTGCATGTTCTTGTGTTGTCGGGACCAAAAGCAAGCGCTCGGTCTCTATGATAATGTCTTGTATATTTTCCATGATAATAAAGTTAATTAATAAAGTTTATTCTGTTAATTTTTTTGTTAGTGTGAGTATCTCTATACCATGATCCATATATGAAGACGTTTTTTTACATCACATCTTCTCATAGAACTTTCTTGTGTTCTCATATCATGGATAATCACGATGATCTCATAGAGTCAATAACTCTATTTTTTTACTACCTGTTGTTTTTGCTTCCTGCTCGCATCTTGCGAATAATTTAGCACCGATTCATTTTCCTTGATGATTTTTTTCTACTCCCATCCAATATATTTTTGTCGTAGTTTTTCCTTTCTTTCAAAAAACAATATATCAAACTATATCTTTTTGTATACATGCAACAAAGCCTCAAAGCTTTGCAATTGATTTCTCCGCATATTCTATCGTTTCCGGAGAAAAGAAATCAGGCATTTGTTGCATCAATGCTATAATTTTTTTGTGATCTCACGATACCGCTTTTCTGATTCTCATGGATGTAATTTTTGTAGTTAAAATCTATTCGTTTTCTTCCACAATAAATCATCCAGATTGGATGTCTCGGAGCTTTTTGTAGGTTCCATTTTCTTTGGCTAATAATTCTTTGTGGCTTCACTTTTCGATAATCTTTCCCTTATCCATAACAATAATTCTATCCATCTTCATGATAGTAGAAAGCCTATGTGCAATAACGATAGCAGTCTTGTTGTGGATAACCTCATCCATAGCTTCCTGGATCAAATGTTCTGATTCTGAATCTAATGATGATGTTGCTTCGTCGAGTACAAGAATTTTTTTGTTTTCAAGTATCGCTCTTGCAATAGCGACCCTCTGTCTTTCTCCGCCTGAAAGTTTGATTCCACGTTCACCGACTAAGGTGTCATAACCGTCTTTCATCTTGGTAATGAAGTCATGACAACGTGCCATCTTGGCAGCAGCGATAATCTCTTCGTCGGTCGCATCCGGATTTCCGTAGGCGATATTCTCTTTGATGGATCTATGGAAAAGCACCGTATCTTGTGGGACCATAGAGATCTGTGATCTCAAAGAATCCTGTGTCACTTGTGCGATATCTTGTCCATCGACCAATATCTTTCCTCACTGAATATCAAAGAATCTGAATAATAACTTAACGAGTGTTGTCTTTCATGAACCGGATTGACCTACGATCGCGACCTTTTCTCCGGGCTTGATTCTAAGATCCAAATCATCAAAAATATGCTTGCCATCAACATATTTGAATTGGACAGTATCGAATTCTACCTTACCGGCAGATACATGTAATATCCTATCTGAATGATCTATAATTTCATGTGGCTCATCTAATATTTCTAGCATCTCTGCAGATTCTCAAATTGCTCTATTAATTTGCTTGAGTATCTGTCTAATATTGAAGAGCTGTTCAAATACCTTGAAAATATACACCTGTATCAAGATAATCACTCCTGCTGAAATCGTTCATGCTCCTCGTGCTTGGATAGCAAGATAGATAGCACCTATTTCAAACATAAAGATAAGAAGCGTACTTCCAAAAAACATCCACTCTGCCCTCATCCATTTGACCCTTGTGAGACGTTCCCGTTCTTTGATCACACCACCGAACCTTTTGATTTCTCTTGGTACGGAAGCGAAAGTAAGGATATTGAAATTATTCGTTATCGTGTCTGCGAGTTCGCCTGTTGTTTTTGAATCCTGAATATTTGCTTTGATTTCATATGGAGTATTTCGTTTGAAAAACAGATATTGGAAAAATCAGAAGATGATGATAAATGCTAAGAAGGTCAATCCTATTGTCCAATCTTTTTTCCTACGACGATAATAATAAATGGTAAGAAGATAATCATTCTCAAAATATTAAAGACAAAGTTGTCTACAACATTTTCGTATGAAGAAACTAACTTATTGATTTTCTTTACCAAAGATCCTGAGAAATTATTAGTAAAAAATCTATAAGAATGTCTGTGGATATATGCGAAACATTGTTGAAATATTCTTCTCATCACTTTTGGCTCTAAAGTTACCATACCGAATCCAACCATTCTCCATCACCCGATAGAGATAATCTCTACTATTGCCATAGCTAGTAATATACCCATCAGTATAGGCATAGTTGCCATTCTATCACTTTCTCATGCTTGAACGATATCTACGATCCTCGTATAATAGATCGGCAAAATAAGGCTTGCTAGTGAAGCAATGATCATACCTACCGATGCAATAATAAATGGTCGTTTCCTCGTCATCGTCATCTTCCAAAAATAGGAAATCACTCTTCGTACTCCGATGGTCTTTTTTTTGTTCCTGTGATCGTCTCACATGGTAATAAAATAAGTATATAAATCGCCGCTCGTGCGGCATTGTTCTCTCAGCCAACTCCGCCTTGCGGAGATTGACGTTCGAAACAAAAAAGCTACGGAATCTTTTCTCTGTTCCGTAGCTTGATAGTGCTCTTATTGAATCATTTTATTATTTTGTCATAGTAAAACAATTCTCCGATTGGTATCAAGCCACGGTATCTGGTGCAAATTTTTTCATTACATACAAACATGTAATAATCATTGTCCTCGGAGATAGATAAATAAAAAAGCTTTCATCTATGTATACGAATGAACTTTATTTTTGTGACAACAAAATACCATATTTTTTTCTTATTTACTATATATTTTTTTCGTATCTATATGTTGAGCAATCTTTTGTATTGTCTCTACCGCCCATGGTCTCTCGTGGAGCAATATTGTATCCCCTACTTTCATTTTTATAATTCTGTCGTCTGTTGGCGCCTGTCTACAATCATTGAGCAAAACATCCATGTGTCGATACATCGGTTGTTCATATCACAGAGAATCAAGAAATTCATTAAATTCTTTTCTATAATGTTTTGGTGGCTGATTACCGTAGGGATATCTGATATATTTTTTTTCTCGAGGAACACCAGCTTCTTTATATACCGATGTAATAAGTGAATCACCCTTTAGAATTTGCTCTTTGGCTTGATCTATAGTAAGTGTTTGAAAATTGGGATGAGAAAAACTATGATTTCCGATATGATGTCACATCTTGATTACCTCGACTAAATTTTTCTTGGTCGATTTTTTAATTCCCCTGGTCACGACATAAAATATTCCTTCATACTGCAGAGAATCAAGCGTCTTGGCAATATCCAACATATATGTACTTGGACCATCATCGATAGTGAACAGTACATCATTTTTTACGATTTTTCTTATCTCCTCCTGTTTAGGAGCATTTTGGATCTTTGATATAGTATTTGCACCCGTATCTTCCGCAACAGGAGATATCGTCAATAATCCTGTAGTAAGCATCATCCCTGCTAACCATTTATTCATCTCCTACGATACAAAAGTAAATTATTTAGAATTTAGAAACCAATAATCAATTTAGAATTTAGAAATCAATAATTAATTTAGAATTTAGTTCCGGCTAGATTCCGGCTGCATCCCTTCTTGCAAACCTTGACACAGGGACTTGACGCCGGAATGACGTACGCCGGAATGACGGAATTTAGAATTATAGTAACGGTTTTCCCGTCATTTCCTTCGGTACTTCCAGTCCCATAAGCTTCAATACCGTCGGTGCGATATCAGAGAGTCCGCCCTTTTTCTGTAATTTTTGCACCTTACCATGAGAGATATGTCGTAAAGGAACAGGGTTCATACTATGTGCTGTCATCGGTGCATCCGGTGATCACATATCGTCACTATTACCATGATCGGCAGTAATAAGAAGTTCAAAATTATTTTTATCACAGAACGTTATCAAATCAGCAGTGATAGTATTTAACTTTTTGATTGCTTGAATGACTGCATCCATTTTTCACGTATGGCCTACCATATCTCCGTTAGCAAAATTAACCACTACGAAGTCGAAATCTTTGGCATGCGTAATGAATTGGTCATAAATTTCTTGGGCAGACATTTCGGGATCGAGATCATAGGTTGCTACTTTGTGCGAAGGAACTAAAATATCTTTTTCTCCATCGAATACGATCTGCTGATCACCATTGAAAAATTTCGTGACGTGAGCAAATTTTTCGGTCTCTGCAAGATGTAATTGACGAAGCTCATGACGTGAAATAGTTTCCGATAAGGTATTTTTGATATCCATAGGTTTGATAAAAAGATTAGCTTGGTATTCGGAAAAATATTTGGTCATCGCGACGAAATAAATATTATCAAGTTTTTTGGTCATAAACTCTTTGCTCCATGTCGGATAGCGCTCGGCATTTTTTTTGTCCATAGAGACGAGAATAGCTTGCGTCATCTGGCGCGCCCTGTCTGAACGGAAGTTGAGATGAAAAACAGCATCGTCGCTTTCTATTTGGTCTCACCAAGTAAAACTCACCGGTTTGATAAATTCGTCAGTGATCTCTTGGTCGTATTGCTTCTTGATATATTCACTAGGTTTATCGCTGGTCTGTAGCTGACCGAACATGATTTCATCATAGGATTTCTGTATTCTTTCCCGATTATTGTCTCTATCCATACCATAATATCTTCATGCTAAGCTTGAAATTTTTACGTTGGGATACTGCTCCAAAAACTTTTCGAAATCGACCATCAAATCATACGCAGATTTCGGATCCAAATCGCGACCATCTCCAAACAGATGTAAAGAGACCGTAATATCACTTGGGATAATTTTCAGTAGTTTCTTGAGATGGGAATCCATAGCGTGAACGCCCCCAGGTCAGAATAATTGAAGCAGATGTAATGTCGAATTATTTTTTTTGCAGTGTTCGATACCTTTTATCAACTCTGGTAATTTTTCAAACAATCCAGTATCTAACATATCATCAATCTCTACCAAGTACTGTTTGATAATTCTTCCTGAGCCTATCGTCATATGACCAACTTCTGAATTTCCCATCTGTCCATCAGGAAGTCCTACTGCTCTACCGCAGCATTCGAGTGTGGTATATGGTTCAGAAAATAATTTTTTAAACAATGGAGTATCTGCTTGGATGATAGCATTTTCTTTGGGAGTCTTGGTATTGATACCAAATCCATCAAGGATGATAAGTGCGAGTTTTTTCATAATAATTTTTCAACAAGATAAACAACATCGTAGAATATAGTTATTTCCTGGTCAAATTCAACAACAAAGCCTATAGATTATTTTGTATACTATAGACCATTTCTTTCTGATAATTTTTTTGTTGTATATTTTCTACAACAACTATATCACATAAAAATACAAATTGACTTGACTTTTTGTTATTAATTAATATAAGACCATTACAAAAACCAAAAAAAATAAGAAAAATGAAGAACAAAGATCCTTAACAAATAAAAGGGATTTAGTGGATATCCTTTACAAAAAAAACCATTTGCGGTCTCCTGATACACTGACCAAGAGTACCAACTAGTTTATCCTGTTGCAGCGTTGACAAACTGTAGTAGTCGTAATCGTCACTATATATTATTCAAAAACATTAAAAAAAACCAAAAATTATGTTAGAATTATTGTCTTATTGGTGGGTTATACCCACGCTTATCGTAGTAATTATACTACTCGTTAAAGGATTCGTAAATGTTGGTCCAGATGAATTGGCAACTATCGAACAGAAATATATCGGAAAAGACATGAAAGACGGAAGAACCGTCGCCCTTTCTGGTGAAGTAGGTATCCAGGCAAGAATTCTGCCTCCGGGACTCCATTTATTGATACCGTTTGTTCAAAAAGCCAAAAAATTTAAGTACCTTGTAATCGCCGATAATGAGATCGGATTAGTAGAAGCCATCACTGGCGTTTCTATTCCCTCAGGTGAATTCATGGCAAAACATGTCGAATGCAATACTTTTCAGGATGGTGAAGAATTCCTGAAAAATGGTGGACAAAAAGGACCTCAAATTGCTGTTATCCCTCCGGGGGAACACCGTATCAACCCACATCTTTTCAGGGTTGATATTGTAAACGCAATAACTGTCGGACAAAGTCAGATTGCCACTATAGAAGCCATCGCTGGTAAACCTATTGCAGCCGGTAAAATCATGGCTGATCCTGTAGAATGTGATCTCTTCCAAGATGGTCAAGAATTCCTGAAAAACGGCGGCCAAAAAGGACCCCAGGTTCATGTACTTACCCCTGGTATGTATCGTATCAATACCTACATGTTCAAGGTAAAGATATCGAGTGCAACTATTGTCCCTGGTGGACATATTTGCATGGTAACTGCCATGGATGGTGCACAAATTCCTGATGGACGACTCCTTGCCGACAAAATTGATGGACATTCAAACTTCGAAAAAGGTGAAGAATTCCTGAAAAACGGTGGCCAAAAGGGACGTCAAATACAGCATCTCATGCCGGGTACTTACCGGATAAACACAACAATGTTCGAAATCAGCAAACCTGAACCATGGGTTAAAATTGAATCTGAAGATGTCGGAATTGTAACCATCCAAGAAGGTAAAGCGATTACTGATCCCAGTAAAATTGCTGCAGATGAAATACCTCTGGATGAACACAAAAATTTTCAGGATGCTGATGCATTTTTGAAAGCAGGCGGCCAAAAAGGTCTCCAAATTCCGGTTCTCCGTGCAGGTGCTTATGCCATCAATCCTTGGTTTGCCTCTATCAAAACACAACCAATGGTTGAAGTAAAAATTGGCGAATGCGGCGTGGTAACGTACTTTGTTGGTGAGGAAGGAGTAGATACTTCAGAAACCACGGTAAATGCAAAAATCGTGGAAAATGGTAAAAAAGGTATCTGGAAAGATCCTTTGAACCCTGGTAAACACGCACTCAATCTGGAAATCTGTAAAGTAGACATTGTTCCTACTACCCAGATTAACCTGAGTTGGGCAAGTTATTCCTCGGTTGCTCACAAATTCGACTCCAACCTCAAAACTATTGTATTGAGGACAGCCGATGCATTCGATGTGAATATGGATGTCAGTGTTATTATCCACATAGCTATGGCCGATGCACCGAAAGTCATTGCAAACCTTGGCTCTGTAGAAATGATGATTTCACAGGTTCTCGAACCTGCCATCAGTTCACATTTCCGTAATGCAGCGCAAAAAGTTGAAGCCCTTGACTTATACACCCAGAGGGCAGAACTTCAAGAAATCGCTAAAAAACATATCAGCGAAGTGCTCAAAGCTCATCATATCGAATCAAAAGATACTATGATTGCTGATGTGGTTTTACCGAAAGAACTGACCAAGCCCGTAACTGACAGACAGATCGCTGAACAGGAGAAAAAAACATATGATACTCAGCGTGCAGCTCAGGACGAAAGGAAAAAACTGAAGAATGCAACCGCTCAGGCAGATATGCAGGAAGATGTTGTAAAATCAGAACGAGGCGTTGAAATCTCCAAGAACTTGGCGGATTCGAAGATCAAAGAAGCAACCGGTGCAGCAGAATCTACAAAGATCAAAATCAATGTGGATGCAGCAAATATCGAAACCATGGCCAACGCAGAAGCTAAAGCCACAAAGGTTAAAGCTGATGCTGATGCTGAAAAAATCACCAAAGTTGGTAATGCTGAAGCGGATGTTATCCTGAACAAAGGAAAATCTACTGCAGAAACCAACAAGCTGAACATCGCTGCAATGGGTCCGGAATATACAAAGCTGAAGATGATTGAAGAGCTTTCTAAGGGCAGTATCAAGCTTATCCCGGATAATATCATTGTCGGTGGAGAAGGTGGTGGTGGAGTTGTAGAAAACTTCCTCGGTATTTCGATGATTGAAAAACTCACCGGAAGAAAATTCACTGAGTTACTCCCTGCTACTCCTGAAACTAAGGATGAAGGCAAGAAATAAATAACACAACGGCTCAGAGCCGTACATTTATTATTGGGGCTCTCTATTTTTTGGAGAGCCCTTTTTTTAAATCTATATAGTCATACATTAAATAAATAATTAAACAAAAAAAATATGAAAAAATTTTGGTTTGAAATTATATTAGTAATTTTAGGTATCATACTACTCTGTAGTACTGGTTCTAGCAACATTGCCTTTTTGAAAGGTATGGGTGGTGGTGCTTTATTGGTTGCTATCATATGGTTTATCATCCATCTCACTATGATAAAGAAAAAAAAAGAGACGGAGAACCAAGGGTTTCCTATAAAACAACACAATAACGAAGGTAACGCCTTTCCTACAAAAAAACGGCAGGACATATATACTTCACTCGATACTGAACAAAAAAAACAACAACCATTTTCATCAAATAAACAAGAGTCTACTTCTGCTTCCCCTCCTAAAAAAGAGGAAGAAAGAATAAGAATTTTGAATACCCAGATCTCTCTATTACATACTCATATTTCAACACAAATACTTGATTATGATGATATACGGTATTTGGCTGAAATCAGTCTCAATTCCAAAGATATATATTATATTGCTGAAAACCTTAATTGCCCACGATTTGGTTCAGATATATCCATCAAAAGTATTATGGAAAGAATGGAAACCATGAACTTCTCTGATGATGAGACGATTACGCTGTTAAAATATGGATCATCACATCTTCGTGAACGATTAAGTAGATCATGTACAAATATTTCTTGGAATATCCCATTGCGCGTATTCGAGTATCTTGTTGACTTTGACAGAATGTTCTTGCTTACATTAACATACTCCGAAAGTATGTTTACTAAACTACTCGACAAAATGAATCCATATGAATTATTAGGATATCGAATAGAGCAGAAGCAAAACGAAGCAAAACAAGGAACATTAACTACATTCATGGATGAAGAAATTCCTTACTATGAAGATTTGGATACTGACGTAGTCTATATCATCGAACAAAACTTCCCGAGCAATGATGATCTGCGTAAACATGCCTTTGACAAAGTTTTCACCGGACCTTGTGATCTCACCGAAATAATTGGAAGAGTAGATAATTTGACTGAATACGAAGTGAAGAAAATCTTCGAACGCGGAAACGAAGCTGAGATAGAGAAGATGTTTGACCGTAATGACAGCGATGATCTGGTGGATTACCTTCCACCAAAATATGCCATCAAAGTAGTGCTCGGACTTATTCCTTCTGAATACAGCGAATTTATTCACGATAGCTTCAACTTCGAAAATGTGGATGATACGATATGGCTGGAAATCTTTGAAGAACTTACACCGGATGAACTTTCAGGTTACCGTATCAATAAAATAGAAGAAGATGAAGAAGAATTGGGCACACTCACTGAAGATGAAAAGAAAGACATCCCCTACTATGCCGAAGGCGATCATGATATCATGAATCTGATACAAGATCATGCAGGTGATGATGATGACTTAAGAATTGCTGCGCTACAAAAAGTCATCCATGCACGATGCGTCAAAGATATCATTGAATCATTGAATACTATTACGGATAATGAGGCAAAACTTATTATGGAAAGTGGCTATGAAGACGCTATCGAAGCATTACTGGAAAGAAGTGATTCAGATGATATTATTGGTAACCTCCCTGAAGACATGGCAATAAAAATAATGCTTGGACTCATCTACTCCGATGCTTCCGATAATGTAAAGAATAATTATTCATTCAATAATAGCGGAGCTTTTATGAAAGTTATCGAAGAACTCTCACCGTATCAATTGCTTGGATATATCCTTACATCGGAAGAAACCGATTCGTCGATAACAGACCTTGAAAAAGACAAAGAGCTATATATCGCAAGTGATGCCGATTATGATATCATCAGACTTATCGAAGAAGAGATGAATGGTGATATACATCTGAGAACGTTAGCATTCAACAAAATTTGCCAAGGAAAAAATATGGTCGATGCTATCGTCCGTTGGGAAAATCTAACAGATACAGAAGTGGCTAAGATTATCGAACGTGGATTTAATAAAGAGATAGATGCACTTGTAGATCGCGAAGATTTCCCTGATTTCCAGTCCAAAGTGCAACAAATTGTTATAAATTAAGTTTAACACC
>CAYQLB010000016.1:0-22321 GCA_964418415.1 uncultured Candidatus Peribacteria bacterium | reverse complement strand
GACAAAGATTTCTTTATGAAAATAAGAGCTTTAGATAGACAATCAAACTTCAAAGATTTATCCGAAATAAAAAGAGCTGCGAGGTTTATTTATCTCAATAGAACTGGATTTAATTGACTCCATAGAGTGAATAGTCAATGATTCTACAATGTTCCTATGGGGAAATATACTAATCCAACAATTTGTGATAAAGAAAATCTGATAGCAACAAAAGAAGCACTACAGAATACCACAATTAGAAATGATGATTTTGAAAATATACTAACTTATGCAGAAAAATGAGATTTCATTTATTTTGACCCACCATATGACACACTAACAGATACTGCAAATTTTACAAGTTACAACAAATGAGGATTTGGAAAAGAAGAACAAAAAAGACTTTTTGAAACATATAAAGCATTGGATGAAAAGTGATGTTTTGTAATGTTATCAAACCACAATACTCCATTTATCAATGATCTTTACAAAGACTATAGAAAAGAAATTGTATTAGCAAAAAGAGCTATAAATTCCGACGCTTCAAAAAGATGAGTTATTGAAGAAACTATAATTTTAAATTACTAAAAACACACTAATTATGGGGAATACCTTCGAAAATTTAATTTCTAGTTTTCAACCAACAATATTTACATGGAATTTTTACTGTGATTTTGAGAAAATAATACAAAATACATTTTCAACAAAAGTAGAATTAAACATATTAAATTCACTACTCTGAGAAAGTAATATAGAAAGCAAATTTCTAGAAATTATTAAAAAATACCCAGAAACTAGGGAAACACTACCAATTCTTTTAGCTGTCAGAGAGAAATTCAATTTGGTGTTAGATTCAGATACAAAATTAGTAGAAAATGTCTCATATCTATTCGATAAAGATACAAGCATAACAAAAGATTGAGAAGATAAACTTTTAAAGTTTTTTACCGAATCATGACTCAGGAAAATATTTGAAAACAAGAATATTTCAGATCTTAATGATTATGTCTTTTGAATAGAAACCGGATTAGACAGTAATGCAAGAAAGAATAGAAGTGGGACACTTATGGAAAATTTAGTAGAATCATTTATCAAAGATTTCTGTCAGGAGAAGGGTTTTCAATACAAGGATCAAGCCACAGCAAAACGGATGTTAGAAAACCGATGAATTAAAGTAGAGAGTGATAAATCAGATAGAAGATTTGATTTTGCAATATATAACTGACAAAAAGTATTTTTAATAGAGACTAATTTTTACGGTTGAGGTTGAAGTAAGTTGAAAGCTGTAGCTGGAGAGTTCAGCAATCTTTTCCATTTTCTGAATAATCAAAAAATACCTTTAATCCGAATAACTGATTGAGGATGACGAAAAACCACACTCAAATCATTAGAAGAAGCTTATAATGCGACCAATTGAAATATTTATAATTTAGAATCATTGAAAAATTGAATTTTAGAGAAAATCATTAAGTAATGTGAAAAGAGATAAAATTTCATCCTGAAAATTTTGAGTTAGAAACATCAACAGTTCGGTCTTTTTCTCGTCGCTGAAATCGAGCAACTCATAATAGCAAATATCGCTGAAATTGGTCTCCTGACGTAGTCAGAAATCTTATTTTAAGATATTCTAAAGAGTGAGATTTATTACTCGATCCAATGATTTGATGATGAACAACAGCAATTGAAGCAAAATTACTAGATAGAAACTTACTAGCTTATGATATCAATCCAGATGCTTTAGAAATTACGAAAAAAGCATTAGATTTTAACCATAAAAGTAAATCTAAAATAGAATTAAAATTAAACGATACAAGGGTTTTAGATTTTTTAAAAGACGAAAGCATCGATTTTATCCTTACTCACCCACCCTACGCAGATATTATCAAATATTCAGAATGAAAAATAGAAAAAGATCTCTCCAATTTACGTGATATTGATAAGTTTTGTGACGAAATGGAAATTATAGCAAAAGAATATTTCAGAGTATTAAAACCATGAAAATTTTGTGCAATCTTGATGGGTGATACAAGAAGAAACAAGCTATATCAACCGATGGCATTCAAAGTCATGGATAGATTTCTCAAAGTAGGATTTCAACTCAAAGAAGATATTGTAAAAGTCCAACATAACTGCAAAGCAACCGGTTTTCGAGTGAAAAAATCTCAAGAAGCTAATTTTCTACTAATTATGCATGAGCATTTATTTGTATTTCAAAAAATCTAATACAACAAAAAAAAACGTATTATATAGAATTTAGAATTTTATCATAAGGCAAATTATTTGGTGTAGTATTGCTAATTTTAAATACTTTTGTGACTTTTTCTGAAGAAACTTGAAAAATATCATTAAAATCAATCTCAGAGGCATTTTTGATTTTATGAGTTTTACAAATCTTTATATCACTTACTTGGTCTTTTTGAGTTTGGTCGATTTTGGTTGGGTTTTTCATGTTATTGAAGGTTGTTTAGTAAAAGAGGTAACTTTATTATATTCAAACAACTCAATAATTGCAAATTTATGATCCATATTGCGCATTTCTTCAGATATTTCTTCAATAATAATATCATCATCTTTTTCCAAATCTTTCACAGGCAATCACAATTCCTTTAGTTCAAGAGCATCTATAACATATCCGTGAGAAGGATATCCAAAAACCAATTGTCTCATAGTTTTATTAGCAGCATCTTCTTGCCATCAAAGATATTTGATGAGAATTTTTGTTCAGTAATTCAATCAAATATCCAGCGCTCTAGCATATTCTCAAATCTTTTTTGGATCTATTTGATCATATAATTTTCATGAAGTATTTCCCGTAAATTGTATCGCTAATTTAATGGTTTCTGTAAGTTTTAATCCTGCTCTTTGTAACATTAAAATAGTTGCATTGTCTAAAGTTTCTAGAGCATTTTTTTTAACTTGTTCTAAAGCTTTAAAACCATTAAGAGCCGAATTATATCTAGATTCTCATCAGTCATCATGTTCGTGCACTTGTGTATCCAAAGGCCCAAGTTCTCAAATTTTACTCAAATATAAGTTATTTGCACATAAAGAAACTAATGTTCATGCACTTTTAGCATACAAAGGCACAAAGATATTTATATTTTTTGCACAATCTCTTAGGACTTTTACAATCATATAAGCAGCATCTGGATCTCAACCTGGTGTTTGAATTATAATATCCAAATTTTCATAAGAAAAATTTTTTAATTTTTTATGAATTTCTAAAACTGTATGACGTCTTATTTCAGGTAAGACAAGCAAAAGACATGGCTTTTTTCTCTGATTAACAAAATTATTTATCAATTCTGTAAGTTTTTGAAATTTCTTATCTTGCATTTATAATAGGTTAGTAAATTAAACAAGAAATATTAATCACAATATAAGAAAAGAAGAACATTTATCAACTTAATTTTACGCTTTCATTTCGCTATTAGAGCAATTTTCAAGAAGGAAATCAAAACAATTAACTTAATTTTTCTTATTTTTCTTTAATTTAGGGGTTGTTTTAGCATTTCAGTGTCCACTACCCCCTTTTTCTCTTTCACCATCCATTCTCTCTCTAGCACAAGACCTGTTGTGCGGAGGTCCTCCGCTCTATTCCTAAAATAACGGGAGATCGCTTCGGACACGCTGACGCTCTCGCACAACCTGGACTACTTGTGCAAAGTATAAGTTATTCCCAGGAAGATTCAGGAAAAAATATTTAATGCAAATATATGCCAATATAGAACTATATTTTAGCCGAATATAGTTTTTTATTTTTCGGAAATCATGAAGATCTACAGATATCTAAAACCCGGAAATCCCAATTTTGGGTCAAAATCCCCTTAATTATAAAGGCTATTTTACTATCTGGGCTGAGGTAAGTACCACCCAGAGGCAAAAATAGCTCAGATTTTCCAGGGGATTTTGGCTTCAGAAAGCTAAAAATAGAGGAGCACTCCTCTACCGAAAATACAAAATTATAGAGAAGTACTATTGATTTTGTTCTACGAATATATATATACTTGTTCCCTCATATGAGGAAAAGTAAACATAAATAAAAATTTTAACTAGTTTTCTATGAACGAAAAAAGGACGACGATCAAAGGGTTTTTTGTGGTTTTCGCAGACGAAACCCAAGAATTAAACAGAACAAAAGTGGTGAATGAAGGCCGTAGCGGTGTCTTCTACAAAAAAGAAGATTTAGTAACAACTATCGATTCCAAGATGCTTCTCGAAAGCAAGAAACAAGAGATGAGCATCGTGGAGATAGATGTACCTAACTGCGCCATCATCAGTCCGAATCACAACAAATTCGGCATAAAAGGGGGACAAAATATCCCCATTACAAAGATTCAGAAGTTTTCAAAAGCAATGATTGCTCAACAAACAGAAGTGGCTTAACAACGAAGAGGCAAGTAATGAGTAAGAGAGTTCGGTTTCCCGACTCTCTTTTTTTTATCATATATTATTTTTTCTACAAAAAGAAAAAGCTACCTGATAGATAATCAGATAGCCGTCTACTCAGAGACGGCCGTGCCTATTATCTATTAGGCGTACAGAATAGATACTCCTCTATCCATTGTGTATGCCCAATAAAATTCAAAAGCCGTCTCTAAGATGAATGCGAACATTTCACTTTGGTAAGCTACTTTGTTAGCGGACAAATCCTAATACAGGACTTGCGGTCTTTATTAATAGCGGTATTCCCAACTGGCGTAACTCATTTTTGTTGGATGGGTGTTTTTTGTTTACAGCAAGGTTGTATCGTTATATATAAGGAAAACAAAGCTTTTATCACAAAATCATATAGCTTTTCGTTAGCACAGGATTAACTAAAATACATAGTTCTTATTGTCATTTTAAATTAATTAATATATAATAATATAACAAAAAAAGCCAGGAACGTAGTCCTGACCTTATATATATAACATATATTACCTATTATTCATTAGCTGCAGGAACTGCATCACCTTCTACGGGAAAAGTTTCCGTAACTGTAGGAGTTTCTGTTGTCGTCGGTGTAGTTCCAAAATCTACCGTTGGAGCGACTTCAGCTCATTCATTAGCTTCAAATTGCTGTGCCTTTTCAAATCCAAACATATTAGCTACGATATTTGCTGGAAATCTGCGGATATAGATATTTAAAATATTGACTGCATCATTAAAGTTTTTTCTTTCAACCGTAATCCTGTTCTCTGTACCTTCAAGCTGTGTCATAAGATCACGGAATGCTTGAATAGATTGAAGTGTAGGATAGCTTTCAACAGTTACTAATAATCTAGACAATGCAGACGATACCTCCCCTTGCACTTTTTGAAATGCAGCAAAAGACTGCGCATCATTAATATCAACATTTACTTTGCTAGCATTTGCTCTAGCATTTACTACAGCGATCAATACCCCACTCTCTTGTGCAGCTGCACCTTTTACAGAATTAACTAAATTAGGAATAAGATCTAATCTTCTTTGATACACATTTTCAACCTGAGATCGAGCAGTTTTGACGGTTTCATCAAGCTTGACGATCGTGTTGTATTTACCTACAACGAATAATACCACAACAACTACGATAGCGAGAACAATTAACCATGTTTTTTTCATGAACAAAATGTTTTATAAAGTAAAATTACTTATGATTGTTTATTTTTGTACATATCTCAGAAAGATAACTATGTACATCCTGGATGAACGAAGGAATCTTGCGATCTTCTATCTGATCATCTATAAGATAATAAAAAATATTACTATTACAAGACCAAGCGATATCGAATAAGGACAACAACGCCTTGGTATCCTCAGGAATAGTAAGATCAGGATGTTTCAACCACAATGCTCATTCTCGAATATCCTGCATACCCGGCAAAAGATCTTGAAGAAAATCTCTTCACTTGTTTTGAGAAAGGTAACCCTCCCTGAGAAGAATGATTTTATTGCGGATTTGGAGTTCAAGCGCTGATCTAAGGTCAGAAAGAGTAAATGTAGTAGTCTTTAAAATGTCCTTCCCATAAAAAAGCTCAGAATGGTTTTTGATATGTAAGAGTTTTAGACAAAATACATCTTTCCCCTCTTTTATGTCATCTTCTGTCAAAATTATAAAATGTTCGCGAGCAAAGAAATCCCTATGCGCATTTAGGGAAACAAAATCAACCATCTTGACAACAAAAACAGGGATTTTTGTTTCGCCCCTTTGATATAGATAGATAGATACTAGTCAATCTTTCAATATTCTAAGGATATCTTGTAGCTTTTTTATTGTCATAATGAATATATTAGAAATATAAAGAGAACGTAATATATATTATCGTGATCCAGAAGAGCCTCCTCCTCAAAAACTTCCCCCGCCAAATCAACCAAAGCCGGATCATCATCACCAAGAACCTCAACTTCCACCAAATCGCATACCTCAACGTCATCAGCCATTTCTACCAAACATAGCCATAAGGATACCAAACAATAGGAGAAGATAAGATAGAAATAATGAAGCTACAAAGCTTGCTATCACCAACATCACCAAAAAAGTAAGAGCAAATCATACTATACTATATATCAATCGACCATATTTTCTCATTTTCCTTCAGCTGCCTTTCATTTTGGGAATAGTAATCCAACGACCAAATCACCCCATAAGAATAATTAAGACGAAAAATACGATACCTATCATATCTTCATCCCATGATGTGTTTGATGAAGACGTAGAATATGTATGTACTATAGTCGGATCCTTAGCTATATATCAGAGAAAATCGTCTATCATTGCCAAAACTCCAGCATAGTAATCTCCATTCCTAAAATTCGGCGGAAAATTTGTCTCACCTATTCTGTCAGCAATCAAATCAGGTAATGTTCCTTCCAATCAGTATCCTACTTGAATAGATCGTTTTCTATCATCGATAGCTATAAGCACCACGACTCAATTATCCTGACCTTCCTTTCCAACTCCTCGTATATTTCCTACATCGGCTGCTACAAGATTAATATCATCGTCCACGGTTGCTACTACCAGTATTGCCATTTCTATTCATGTAGTTTTTTCTATCTCCTCTATTTTGGACACCAAAGAAGCTTTCTGATATTGAGAAAAAACTCCTACCTTATCAGTAACATATCATTCATTGCTCGGAACATCAAACGCAAAAAGTATTCATAAGAACAATAGAAATACAGATATTTTGAGTATATGTCTAATCATAATAACAAAAAACTAAAAGCGAAAAAACAAAAACAAATGAATGATATACATAAACTATGTATAAACGTTACAATAATCAATTCAAGTAAATCCTTCATATTCCACCAAGAATGTTCAATTACACAATAGTTTTTTAGTAGGTACCATCAGATTTACCCTTAAGTTCACTGAATTTCATAATCTCTCTCTCAAAGAAAATCTCCGTCTCGCCAACAGGACCATTTCTATTCTTTCTGAGACAAACATCTGTCAATCACTTCTTATCGGTATCTGGATCATAATAATCTTCCCTATGGAGCATGATCACAGAATCAGCATCCTGTTCTATCGCCCCAGATTCTCTCAAATCAGAAAGTTGCGGTCTTTTGTCAGGTCTCTTTTCCACTTCACGAGAAAGCTGCGACAACGCCATAATAGGTATTTCAAGTTCTCTCGCAAGTTCTTTTAATCATCTCGAGATTTCAGATATTTCTTGGACTCTATTTCCCATATATCAGGAATTAGATCAACTCATCAGCTGAAGATAATCAATAATAACGAGATCCAATTGATTCTTTTCTATTTTGAGTCTTCTGATCTTTGATTTCAACTCAGGTATAGTGGTAGATCATTTATCATCGATGAAAATATTTGTTTCAGATAACGTTTCCATAGCTTCACCCATGATAGTAAAATCCTCAGTATCCAATTGACCTTTACCAATTTTCCACATAGGAATACCAGAAACCATAGACAATACCCTATCTGCTATTTGTTCAGAGTTCATTTCCAGAGAGAATAATGCAACACTTTTTTTTTGATCGACTGCCATATTCTTGAGAATATTCAAAGCAAATGCAGTTTTACCCATACTTGGACGAGCAGCTAATATAATAAGTTCTGATGGTTTAAATCATCAAAGCATATCATCCAATCCATGATAACCAGCAAATACTTTTTTCTCATGGGCTTTTTCTGGATGATCTACAATTTCCATATACTCCTCTACTCTTTTATTCAATATTTCACCTATAGAATGAACTTTTTCAGAAACATTATTCTGTGTTAAATCAAAAATTCTCTTTTCGATATCTTGCAAAACAATCAACGTATCTTTTTGTTCATATACATCACCAATAATTTTCTGAGAAGTTTTTAGGATATTTCTGAGCACAGATTTCTCTTTTACGATTTTGACATATTCAGGGCAAGATGATGTACTCAAGAGAACACTAGAGAGTTCATAGAGATAATCAGTCCCTCATATTGCATCCAACACAGCGTCTTTGGTTAATTGATCAGCAAGAGTAACGACATCTATGGTTTTACGAGCTCACCACAATTTTTTCATACCTTGATAGATATAAAAATGTTCTTTATTATAAAAATCTTCAGGCACCAATCCTAAACCATCGTAATAATACATCATTTCATTGTCCATCAATACACCTCCAAGCGCTCTCTTTTCAGCATCTATATTATGTGGAGGCAATTTGATATCTTCTAAACTCACCATATCACTCTAGTAAAAGACTAAAAAAATTATGAAGATTAAAAGGTTCTGCCTTAAAATTATGTAAGTATTTTTATACCAATAAAGATAACTTTTCAATCTTGTAATTTTTTAACCGATTGATGCAAGAGAAAATTTTAGAAATATTAGGTAAGAAGCATATTTTTAACAATATTTCAACAATATTCTGACACTTATTTCGGAGGATAAAGATACCCATCTTGATATATTTTATTATTGGCCTTCATCCAGAGATCAACACTTCCTATATCTCGATAAGGATCTATTTTGACAGCATAGACAGATTCTTGTTGAGCAAGTGCCTTGATAGCATCAGGCAACAGATATTCTCATTTTGGTCAGATGGGCAACTGTTTGATAAGAGAAAATATTTTTTTTGGTAAAAGGTATACACCATTATTAATCAAATTAGAAGGAGCTTCACCAACTTTAGGATGTTCTATCATATCCACAATTCTATCACCATCAAGTTTAACAACACCATAATTGGAAACAGTCATAGGATCAACTTCATGAACCATAATTACTGCTCCTCAGGTTTCTTGGTGTTTTTTGAGCATAAGTTCAAACATATTAGGTGGATAGATAGCATCAGGAAACACCACAATGAAATAGTCATCAGTAATCCATGGCTCCACTTGTAAAACAGCATGTGCAGTTCCTAATGTTTTATCTTGTCTCACAAAAGAGAAATTAGCAATAGTCTTGGGGGTGTTGATCAGTTCCAAAAGATCCATTTTTCATTTTTTTTGCAAAACATCTTCCAATTCTGGATTCTTATCAAAATAATCTTCCAATGCTTTCTTTCGTAATGAAGTGATAATTACAATATTTTTGATATTATTTTTTACTAGATCTTCTATGACATATTGGATAACGGGTTTATTTCCAACCGGCAGCAATTCCTTAGGGATAGATTTAGTGATAGGCAAAGTCCTTGTACCAAATCATGCAGCGACGAGAACAGCTTTCATCATCATCGATTAAGAAATAAATAGATACCCCACTATATTAATTACGAGATAAAAATCCATAAGCAAACTGGAATCATTTTTCAATAAGATCGATATCAAAATTTTCATTAGCTCCATGTGCATTACAATCTTCATTGACAAGCGGAACAAGTACAGGTTTAATATTAAGCACACGATCAAGTATTTCTACGATAGGCAATCATCCTCATGCATATTTGTAAAATACAGCCTGTCCAAACACCTGTTCCAAAACTGCATCGGCTTTTTTGATGATAAAATGATTGATATCGACTTTTACTGGCTCATAAAGCGAAGCAACTTCAAGTTCATAGTCGACATATGCAGGCAGAGTCGTCTGTAACCACTGATCGAAAGCTGCAAGTGCTTTCCTGGAAGTCTGATTCTTTACAATCCTAAAATTAATATGTGCATAAGCAGTATTCGGTACAGCATTTTTAAATCATTCACCACGGTAACCACCAGAGATTCAAGTAACTTGGATTGTCGGTTTCAATCCTATCTGAGTAATAAGATCGGTTGTCCTATCTTTGAAAAGCGTTTTCAAACCAAAGTCAGCCATAAGTTTTTTTTCATCAGTTTTTATTCTTTTATTCTTTACGAGTACTTCTGTCTGTACATCCTCCACATCATAATAGAAATACGGTATAGTAATCTTGTTATTCATATCATACAATTTACTAAGAATGATATTCATTTCATGGATAGCATTGGGAACAATACCACCATAAAGTCACGAATGAAGATCAGTATTTGCAGTTGTTATCTTAAGTTTTACGTTAACACCACCTCTATATCAAGCATCGATACATGGCATATGTCAAATAATAGAAGAATCAGAAATCAAACAAAAATCCGAAAGGAGATCTTGTCTATAATCAGTAAGAAATTGTTCTATATATTGAGATCAGGTCTCCTCATTACCTTCTAGCAGGACAATAACATTATACCCCAAATTCTTAGAACGAATAAGATCAAAAATAGTCAAAAGATGAATAAGAAACTGTCCTTTATTGTCAGCGACTCCTCTTCCATAGATCTTATCCTGAGAAATATAAAGAGAAAAGGGATCATCTTTCCATCATTCATGAATGTTCGCCATCTGAACATCATAATGTCCATATAACAACATCGTAGGTAACGACTTATCTACGGAAAATTTCCCTACAACAACAGGATTTCCATAGCCATGAATAATTTCAGATATAAATCCATTATCTTGAAGCATAGCATTGAGATAGATAGTGATTTTTTCAATATCATCTTTATGATCAGCATCTACAGATACGCTTTGCATAGATATCAATTCTTTAAGTGTTTGATAATACGTAGCATTCATAAGAAAACAAAAAAACATAAAACAAGTTGTTATTTTACGTTTTTATTTTTATTTTCGAACAGATATTATGTAACAAACGAATGTTTTTCATATAATGGAACATGGGATTTGATAAATGGGGAATGATTTTGTTTTTATAGTTTCTTGTCCCTAATTACTTGCCCCTGTTATTTATTCTCCTGTAAATTCTTTCAATTTCTTCTTTGCTTTTTCATTGGATGGTTCATATTCCAATACTCTGAAATAATATTTTTTCGCATTATCCATATCATTGATTTCAGTATAAAGATCAGCTAATGTAAGCATATAAGCAGAATTTGTAGGTCTTAGCTTTATAACTTTTTCCATCTCCATAATAGCATCGTGTTTTCTATCTGTATTATACATGAGTTCGACCATACTAATATAATATTTCGGATTCGTAGGATTGATACCTATAGCTTTTTGAATAAGCATTTCAGCGACATCAAAATCTCATGAGGTAAGATAAATCTCTCCAATTTGCCGAATTGCTTTATGGTCTTTGGGATCTATCTCTACAATTTTTTTAAGTATCGGTAAAGCTTTTTTATAGTTTCCCATAGTAAAATAGAGATCAGACAGCAATTTATTCAAATCTTTATCATCAGGATCGATAGCTAAACCTTCTATAATTTTTTTCTCGTACTCATCGAGTTTACCATCTTTTCTTAATCATAAAGCATCATAAATAATTTTCTCAAGCAATTTTCTTTTTTTGATTGTTGTCATTCTTCCTTCTTCATCATCCAAGGAGATTTCAGATTCTACATATTTAGATGAAGATGTTTTAGGTTTAATAATTTCATCTATAGTATTGATAAATGTTTGCTCGCCATTCTTTATATATTCAATTTTCTCTTTATGTACATGTCATTTCATATTAGAAAATTTGGTTTTGTAGAGATATACTATATCCCTTTTGAATCTAAGGAATGCATCAAACGTATCGATTTTACCAAGCAAACGGATAAGTTTTTTGAATATTTTTCTGGAAAAGAAAAACGAAATAAGTCACACAGGAAGTGATATAAGGATTATAGTCAACACCATTCGTAACCACACAGACATCTTAAGCATCATGATTTATAAACAAATAAATGCTGATAATTCTAAATTCTTGTGTTTCTAACTCCGGCGTTAAGTGTTGCAGCCGGAACTAAATTACTATTTCCTAAAGGGTTTCTTATGTTGTCATTTTTTATCTTCAGGTTTTTTTTCATCTCCAGTAATTTCTTGAGTTGTTTCCTCTCATTTCGAAGGTAATTTCACTTTTTTGATAGTTGTATAAGGAATTCTTACTGTCACACCCTCCTTTGTCCTCACCGTCACATCACCATTCATGATATTGAATGAAAAAACAGTGCCACAGACTTCAGATCAGATATTTTCTACATAAGCTCATTTTGGAGGGAATTTTTTACTTTCCTCGATATAGGTTTCCAATTCATAGATCAATGAACATTTTAATTTACCACATCTTCATTTTAATTTTTCAATATCTCTTCCTTCAAGGTTTTGCATAACCAGATTTTCCATCTCTACACTAGGAAGAGGTAAGCTCGTCTTACAGTGCATAGGAACAATACCATCTGCTCAACAAGGGAGATTATCTGCACCAGGAGACATCTTGATCATATCTCTCGCTCATATTTGAAAAAGAAAGATATTCTTTCATAATTCTTGTCTAAATTCCTTTACAAAATCAGTAAATACATATCTTTCTTCTGAATAGAAATAAAAATAAAGTTGATCGCCGAAGATCTGATATCTAGCAGTAACCGGAATGGAATCAGGAAAATATTTTTTGAAAAGTTTTTTGAAAAGTGGAAAAATATCCAAAGCAAGTTTTTGTTGTTCCTCAAAGAATTCCTTTTCATCACCTTCCAATATTTTATCGAAAGCTCATTGTCTATCAGTGATAATATTATGCCCTAGATACGTACCCACAGTCTGCTTAGATGTTCAGGTTTGATCCATAGCAGAATAGATAATCTTATCGCCATGTTTCAATTTTATAAACTGCTCATCATCCACATTTTTGACGAGAACATTTTTATTACTATATCGATCAAGTACATAAATATTTTTTGCCATAGTGTAATACAAAATATAAAGACAACTTTAAGCTTTAAGCTTTGAACTTTTGGCTTTAGATTTAACATTATTAGTTATCATAGATTCAAATTCCTCCTTAGTAAGATATTCCTTATCTAATAATACAACCGAAAGTTTTTCAATCAGATCATGATTTTGAAGAATGATTTTTTTAGATTGTTCATAAGCATCACTCATATATTTTTTAATTTTTTCATCGATAATTTGTGCTGTCTTTTCACTGTATGTCTTGAAGGCTTTATAGCTATCTTTATCTCTATCTATATAAGAGATAGTGCCAAGTTCTTTGTCCATTCCATATTTTATAATCATATTATTGATAATATCCGTAGCTTTCTCGAAATCATTCGAAGCTCCCGTAGTGATATTATCTGCACCAAAGAAAACCTCTTCAGCAGCCCTTCATCAAAGAAGAGAAACTACTTCATCCAAAAATTTCGCCTTGGAATTGAGATACAAATCTTCATTTGGCATAATCCACGTCACTCCTAATGCATGTCCTCTACGAACGATAGAAATCTTTTCTACCGGATCAGCATTTGGTAATAAATGTGAAGTGATTGCGTGTCCAAGCTCATGGAACGCTATAATTTTCTTTTCTTGTTCTTTCATAGATTTAACTTTTTTTTCTGGTCCCATAATCACTTTTTCCAATGCATATTCAAAATCATTCTGATCAAGCGTACTCCTATTCTCCTTGGCTTCTTTGAGCGCCGCCTCATTCACGATGTTCTCGATATCAGCACCAACAAGTCCGCTCGTTCTTTTTGCTAATGAAGGAATATTTATAGATTTGTCGAGTTTTTTTCCTTTTAGATAATAGTCAAATATCAAAATTCTTTCTTCATAAGTAGGTTCAGAAACATAGACTTTCCTATCAAATCTTCATGCTCTCATCAATGCAGGATCTAAGATATCAGGTCTATTGGTCGCAGCAATGACGATAATCTGTGCCATATTATCAAATCAATCCATCTCAGTCAATATTTGGTTCAATGTCTGTTCTTGTTCTTGATGTCCTCATGTATATCCGACTCCTCTCTTTTTTCCGATAGCATCGATTTCATCAATAAAGATAATAGCCCTACCAGCAGCTTTTGCTTTACCAAATAATTCTCTTACTTTTGCAGCTCACATACCCACAAGCATTTCCATAAATTCAGAACCAGAAACAGAGAAAAATGGTACATTAGATTCTCCTGCTACCGCTCTTGCAAGCAAAGTTTTTCAGGAACCTGGTTGTCCATATAACAAAACTCATTTTGGGTGTCTTGCTCAGACCTTATGATATTTCATAGGATTTTTTAAATAATCAACCATTTCCGATAATTCCATTTTCACTTCTTCCATACCAGCGACATCAGAAAACTTTGTTTTGATCGTTTTGGGTGTATTCAATTTTCCTGCTTTGACACTAAAAGGAAAACCGCCACCTCACTTAGGCATAACAAATCTTAGGAATACAATAAATAGGACAAAAAACAATAATAATGGTCAAATATCAGACAATAATTTTGATCGTCGAGATTGCTCATTGAAATGCACATCAACAATAACATTTCCCGTCATAGAAATACCTAAATCAGTCAACGATGTTCCTAGAGGTTTCTCTGTTTCATAGACATTAACAAATTGTTGAATGATATGTTTTCTAATGGTCATAAAAGAAAGATTATCACCTGTTTCTAGATATTCATATCCTTTGAGCGAAGTTTCATCTTCCAAGATAAGTTTGGTAAATACGCCATCCTTATACGCTTTGAGAAAATCATTCAAAGAGACATCTTTGCTTTCACGAACAACCTCTATCGTATCGCCTTTGACCGAAGCAGTCTTATATATCTGAATAGCGGTAGAAACGACAAGGATAAAGAACACTACAAATCGAAATCATTTTTTCATAGTACGAAAAAAATATCAAATAAAGCATTACTACACAACTATACAAAAACAGGGGTGGATTTCAACTAAACCTTAGTTGACCGTAGATGTTTAGAAATTAGTAATTGAAAATTAGAATTTACGCTAATACATCACCCATTTTTTCTTCCAAATATTTCTTAAGACCAGGTAATCACTCTAATTTAGGATACTTTTCAAGTAATCGCTTAGCTCCTTCCTGAATATTTTCCAAAAATTTAAGATCTGACAATATTTCCAAGGGAATATCACTTTCTCCGGACTGTATTGTACCCAAAATTTGACCTGCTCAACGGTTTTGTAAATCCAATTCAGCAAGCTTAAAACCATCATTTGTCTCTTCCATAGCTTTGAGTCTTTTTCCTATATCCCCAGTTTTACTCTTAGTTTCAAGAAAACAATAGGATTGGATATCCGATCTTCCTATTCTTCCTCTCAACTGATGTAATTGGGATAATCCAAATCTTTCGGCATTTTTGATCACCATGATAGTAGCTTCGGGAATATCAACTCCAACCTCGATAACAGTAGTAGACACAAGTAGACAAATCTTTCAAAATTTAAAATCCTGCATCACAGCATCTTTATCTTTCGAGCTCATTTTACCATGTAAAAGACCTATTTTTCCTTTCAATTCAGGGAATAATGCTTTGGCTTCTTCAAATTCCACTGTAGCCGCCTTGAGCTCTTCCATTTTCTCGGATTCTTCGATCAGCGGCGTCACCATGAAGACCTTCTGTCATTTATTGATATGATCGAGCATCCATGGTTTGAGTTTTATATATTCCTTTTCTGAAATAATCTTGGTGATGATAGGTTTTCTTCCGATCGGCATCTCGTCAATAATACTGACATCAAACTCACCAAAAAATGCCAAAGCCATAGACCTCGGTATCGGTGTTGCACTCATTTGTAAGATATGTGGCGCTCAAAATTTCTTGAAAAAGGCTCTCTGCTTCACTCAGAACTTATGCTGTTCGTCGATGACAACAAATTGCAATTGTTTGAATTGAATATCTTCTTGGATTACTGCATGCGTTCATACTATTGCATGAATCCTTCCTTCTGCTAGATCCTGCTTTATTTTATCTTTTTGACTTTTCGGTACAGCTCAAGTCAAAAGTTCAACTCTAAGTCATAAAGGCAGAAGTAATTTCGCTAAAGTTTTGTAATGTTGATTGGCCAAGACTTCAAGCGGCGCAAGAAAGACAGATTGTCCTCAAAATTTCTTATGCGTATAATATGCTGAAGCAGCAGCAACGACAGTTTTTCCACTTCCTACGTCCCCTTGTAACAATCTTAACATAGGTTTAGTCTCATGAATATTCTCAGTAAGTTGCTTTAGTACTTTTTTCTGTGCAGTCGTAAGTTCAAACGGTAATGTACTAAGAATATTTTTTATGATATCTCGATCGATAACTTCGCCACCGGTAAGTGAATTATTTTGTTGGTAGTCATTACGATTCATAAGAGAATAGAGCTGAATTCTGAGCAGTCTGTCAAAAAATATTCTGAGATTCGCTTGTTTTTGTTGGTCGAAACTATCAGGATAGTGCATTGCTTTGATCGTCTCTTTTACTCCCATCAATCAGAATTTATCAACGAATTCCTTAGGTAAGTACTCAGAAAAAATTGTGTCAACCTTGTCCATCAAATTTCGAATCTTTTGAGCGAACCGTCCTGGCTTGATTCCCATGAGTTCAGGATAGATAGGAAATATCCTTCCTGTATTATAGACTTCGGTTACAGGTTGAAGATTTCAGATTTTAGGTTCTCAATCATTCATCATTCATCATTCATCATTTATCATTTCTTTTTCAGGGGCTTCTGTCTCTACAACATCCGGATGAGAAAACATAATCTTATTATATTTTATCACTGGTTTACCGACGATAATATATCGTTTATTCTCATGAAGCTTACTTGCCATGAATCCGGAATTAAAGATGGTGATATATCATTTATTCCCTGAAGGATCAACAAAGCTGATATCATAAATTCTCCTTCATCCTCTCATAAAAATATTTTTTTTGACAATTTTTCCCTTCGTAGCCGCAATACCCTTCTCGTTAAAAATCAATTCATTCAGATTTCTTATTGTAGATCTATCTTCGTACGCTCTCGGAAAATATTGTAGAAAATCCTTCACTGTAACGATTCATTGTTCAGCTAAGATCTTAATATACTTAGGGGTTGTTTTAAGTACAGCTTTTAATTCCATAGTATGAAGCATATTCATCTGATAGAATTTGTCAAATCTTTTTTTGACAGAATAAGACGCAGAAAGTTCAAAAAAGAAGTTTCACGTCGTTTGTGTCTATAGGAATATTTATTCCTATATGGCAAGAAAATAAGATTAAAAAAGATATTTCATCAATACTCCTACTGATCTATCTTCATGCATTGCTCATTTTTTGATAAGAGAGAGAATTTCTTTTTTTGTCTTCCATTCAACATCGATATATTCTCCCTGTTCCAACTGCTGTCACTTAGAATGTTGTTTGAACTTAGTTACGATGAAGTAATGTAAGTCCCACTCAACCGTCGCTCCCGCAGTGGAAATATAATACAATTTCAATGTCTGAGGAATCAATCCTACTTCTTCTTCACATTCACGCTTAGCTGCGATGAGCGCATATTTTTTGATATTCTTCTTGTTCTTATTATATTCAGCCAAGGTATCGAATACCTTACCACCCGGTAGACGATAGTCATATCCCTTTAACTCCTTGCGATATTCTTTGGTTAATAATATTTTATCTTTGTTACAGATAATCAAACGAACACCAGGAGATCTTTTGGCTACTTCAAAAACAAGTTCTTGTCAGTCTATCTTCACAAGCTGATGAACAACTTCTACGATTTTTCATTGGAAAACGATTTTTTCTTTGAGGATTTTCATATATCTAATAGAAATAAATAAAATTTGAATTTGTAATTAATAATTAATAATTCGTAATTTATTTTAAGTTTCGATCAATCGGTTTAGATCATTTTGATTGTAAAATCTCATTCACTTTGGAGAAATGCTTACATCCGAAAAATCCCTTATATACACTAAATGGAGATGGATGTGGACATTCTAATACAATATGTCTACTTATGTCTATAAGTTCTTTCTTTTTTTGGGCGAATGCTCATCGCAATAAGAAGATAATTCATTCCTTTCTATCTGAAATTGCTTTGATAACTACATCAGTGAACGTATGCCATCCGATATCCTTATGTGAATTGGGTTGATCTTTTCTCACAGTCAGACTTGCATTCAATAAGAACACTCACTGCTCTGCTCGATGTGTAAGATTTCAACTGACTGGCGGAGTTATTCCAAGATCATCTTGAATCTCTTTGAAGATATTTTTCAATGACGGTGGTTGTCTAACTCAATCTTGTACAGAAAAACATAATCCATGAGCTTCTCACTCCCCATGATAGGGATCTTGTCAGAGAATTACGACTCTCATGTTGTTAAAAGGCGTCAGATTAAAAGCATTGAAAATATCTGATCATTTGGGATAGACGATATGTCCTGCTTTTTTTTCTTGAAGAAGCTTTTCTTTGATTTGAGTAAAATACGGCTTAGAAAATTCATTAGCTAAGACAACTTTCCATGATGGATCTATCTGAACTGTGTCTGTAGTAATCAAAATACAAAAAAAATTATCTAAAGAAAATTAACGTATATCAAAAATCTATTTTATCATAGATGAATGATGATTAGATTGTTTAGGATACAACAATACATAGACGGTAGCGATACCGACAATAGTATAAATAACACGTGCAAAAAAGCCATATCCGAAAATCCGAGCAACAACATCAAAATTGAAGAGTCATGTCAATCCTCGATTGAGCCCTCAAACAATAAGAAGTGCTCGTGCGATAGGTCTGAGTGTTTTTGAATCAGTGAATTTTGCCATAGGAATGATACACGAAAAATAAATAAGACGGATAAAATCATGTTATGATTTTTACGCCACATTTATCCAATAGGATAAAGATAATGTAATATAACGAATTATAGGAAGAAATGCAAGAACTATTTGATAATCAAAGAGAAAATAGTATACAAGAGAGGAATGTATTTTTTATAAAAAAAAATATACCATGACCTTAATGACCGAAGAGGAAGTAAAACAACTACCATGACTTTCAGCCAAAGAAGTCAAAGAAAGAATAGCTAGAGATGGCTACAACGAATTACCTTCAACAAAAAAAAAGAATTTTCTGCAAATTACGTGGGATGTTATACAAGAACCTATGCTCTTGCTTCTTATGGCCTGTGGAATATTATATATTTTTTTGGGAGATACACAGGAAGCGATCATACTCTTATCATCTATAGTATTTATTATAACATTATCTATTTATCAAGAAAACAAGACTGAAAGAGCTATTGAAGCATTGAAAGATCTTTCGAGTCCAAGAGCATTAGTCATCAGAGATGGAGAACAGATAAGAGTACCTGGCAGAGAGGTTGTAAAAGATGACATCATCATATTAAATGAAGGTGATAAGGTACCTGCAGATTGTATCGTTCTCCGAAGCAGAAATTGTAACGTAGATGAATCATTATTGACAGGAGAATCCGTTCCCGTAAGAAAATCTGCATCAGAAAAAATCAACTACGAACATTTCAGAGCCGGAGGAGATGATCAACCTTTTGTATTTTCAGGCACAATGATAGTCCAGGGACAATGTGTAGTAAAAGTACTATCAATAGGGATACAAACCGAAATGGGTCGTATAGGAAAAGCACTGGGAGATATTACTATAGAAAAAACAACACTTCAGAAACAAGTAAAAAAAATAGTTATAGGTGCATTTATCATAGCAGTAATATTATGCATAACAATAATAGTAGCATACGGATTCATCAATAAAGATTGGATACAAGGATTACTTTCTTGACTAACATTGGCAATGGGTATCTTACCAGAAGAATTTCCTATCGTATTGACGATATTTCTTGCTATAGGTGCATGGAGAATGTCAAAAAAAAACGTACTCACCAGAAAAATGGCAGCCGTAGAGACCTTATGAGCAGCCACAGTACTCTGTAGTGATAAGACAGGTACCATCACTTGGAACAAAATGACTGTCAAAAGATTGTATACACAATGAACATTTTTTGATATCAAAGAGGAAGAACATATACCAGAAGTGTTTCATAAGTTGATAGAATATGGGATATTGGCAAGTAAAAAAGATCCTTTCGATCCTATGGAAAAATCGTTAGTGCAACTTGGACCAAATATAGATCCTGAACACATTCATGATTTTACTTTAATCCAAGAATACCCGATTACTAAAGAACTTCTCGCTCTTTCCCATGTACGAAAAGAACCAAAAAACGATCATATGACGATAGCAAGCAAATGAGCTCCAGAAGATATACTAAAACTCTGCAATATAGAAGGAAAACAGAAACAAGAAATTATGGAAAGCTTCGAAAATATGGCAAAAGAAGGATTAAGAGTACTGGGAGTAGCAAAAGCAAAATTCAATGGCAAAAAACTTCCAAAATCACAGAAAGAATTATCGTACGAATTTATCTGACTTATAGGACGGATAGATCCGATCAGGGAGACAGTGCCTCAAGCTATCAAAGAATGTTATCGTGCAGGTATTAGAGTAATCATGATTACCGGTGATTATCCCACCACTGCACAACATATAGCCAAAGAAATAGGATTATCTAATCCTGAATACATTATTCTTTGAGAAGAATTAACTCATCTTTCAGAAAAAGAGCTCCTAAAAAAAATAACAAAAGCAAACATCCTTGCAAGAGTAGCACCAGAAGAAAAACTCATCATCATCAATTTATTAAAAAAACAAGGACATTTCGTAGCTATGACTGGAGATGGTGTTAATGATGCTCCAGCACTAAAATCTGCACATATAGGAGTTGCTATGGGACAAAGAGGAACAGATGTCGCTAGAGAATCATCAGCAATAGTATTATTAAACGATGATTTTTCATCGATTGTTCATGGAGTAAAAATGGGAAGAAAAATTTTCGACAATCTCAAAAAAGCGATGGCATATATCGTAAGTGTACATATTCCTTATGCTTGAATGATTGTCTTGCCTATATTTTTATGACGACCAATTATTCTCTATCCTATTCATGTCGTTTTTATGGAACTTATTATTGATCCAGCATGTTCTATTATTTTTGAAGGAGAACAAGCAGAAGATAATATCATGTCACGCAAACCACGCAATCCTAAAGAATCACTATTCGGCAAAAGAACATTGATATTCAGTGTATTACAATGACTCATAGTATTAGCAACAGTATTACTCTTCCACCAAATTTTACTCCGAATAGGACAAACAAATATAGTTGCTAATACCTGAGCATTCATAGCTCTAGTAATAGCAAATATCTCTCTCATCCTTGTCAATCGTTCATGGATACACAGCATAAAACATATGTTTATGATAAAAAATAAAGCATTATTTCCTATACTCATAGGAACACTCGTATGTGTAATTATAATGGTATATATTCCTGCAGTAGCAGATCTCTTTCATTTCGTTGCAATGGATATCAAATATTTTCTCTTAGCAATAGGAATAGGATTTTGTAGTATCTTACGATTCGAAGTCGTAAAACGAATTGCTAGAAAGAGAAATATAGAACTATTGAAAAATTAAGATATCTTCTATCAAAAAGAAAAAACAGGACCGGAAGGAATTGAACCCTCGACGCGGAGCTTTGCCCCGCACTTCTGCGGGGTACCACTGAGCTATATTTTCATAAATTCTTTATATCCCAAAAATCTTTCTATATGTCCAGATTTTTTAATTTTCCTTTCTAACTGAGTTGCTTCAGTTTTTGTCTTACAAACAAAAAATCCAAGTAATTCGAAATCTCAGATTCTTTTGGTTGTATATGTCTCTCAATTTTTATGTTGAATAATTCTATTTTTTATATCATTTGTATATCCACAATAATATTTTTCTCATTTCAGTATATAAACATAATACATGTTTATAGTAATATATAAACAGAACAAATCAAAACAGGACCGGAAGGAATTGAACCCTCGACGCGGAGCTTTGGAGACTCCCGCTCTACCACTGAGCTACGGCCCTATTTCTTATCCAAACAATAAGCCTGATTCTGTATAAAGTATAATATATCTAACCCAGCTTATAGCTAGGATATCGCACTTTCTCCGCAGTAGTGCGGAGTAAGCTTGCACCAGGTATGGTTTACCACTCGAATCCCCATCAGGGAAACTGAGGAGAGGTAG
>CAYQLB010000015.1:0-23307 GCA_964418415.1 uncultured Candidatus Peribacteria bacterium | reverse complement strand
CAAGATAACATATGTCTGAGCAAGTAGTATGACACATTCAGTCATAGTCTGATGAATAAATAATAAAATTACTGCGTCAAACTATACATTTATCGGTGGAGGAGAGGATAATATTATAACATGACAATCAAATAATTCTACAATACCTGGTTGATATGATAATAGTATAAATAATGCAAAATATAGTTTTGCAGCAGGAGTGAGAGCAAAAGTAAATAGTAATAATTCATTTGTATGGAATAGTGATGAAACAGTAGACTTTACATCAGTAAGAACATGAACCTTCATCATCAATGTTCCTCGGAGTACTCGTCCAGATGCATGATGAGTAGGTATAAATACAAGTAATCCAGAAATGTTATTGGATGTAAATGGAAATAGTATTATTAGAGGGAATCTAACAATAACATGACCCTTTACCTCAGTATCAAGTATAGTAGCGAGTTGAGAAATTATAACAAAAAATATAGAAATAAATAACCGATGATCTACGGTAACTTCATGAGGAAGTTGCGGATGAGAAAATCCTGGAACTATCATTTATGATGGAGTAGGATTCTATGGATGTTGACCAAGTAGTACACGAAAAAGATTAGATCAATAATATATATTACAAAACAATGGGTAAGATATGATTGCTTTTTTTAGGCAAATATCTATATTATTTTTTGATAAAATAGAAAATAAAACACAAAAAAAACACAAAGATGAAAACACAAAAAAAATTTTTTTTAACAGTAGTGCTCTTTTTTATTGTTGGTATATCTCAAGCAACAGTAATAGACACTATTTATGTGACGGGGAATACAAATCCAGAAACCCACAACATCTGTATCAATAGTATCAATGATAGTGTAATGCTACATTGTCCTATTGGACATACTAATATTGGTTGGAAAAATCCTTTAGGACAAAGTATATATGACCAGGATTTTGTATTTATAAGTAATAGCACTCAAGGACATTGGAGATTTAAATCTGATGAATTAGGGGTATGGAAAGATATATACGTATATCTTGTTTTCAATCCCTACGAACCAGTAAGTATGGCCAATGATACCAGTGTATGTACTACAAGCTTCTTGATTGAATTGGAAGCAGAAAATCCTGGATCTACATATCTTTGGTCTACAGGAGCGACTACGGTATGGTATGATGCTATTACTACGGGAACCTATACCGTTACCGTAACCAACACCTGTGGAACTGGCGTATACAGTAAGACTATTACTTACAACAACCCCAACGCTCCTCATCTTGGAGCTGATCAAACCTTCTGCTGGGGTTCGAGCACTGTGCTGGATCCTGGAAGTACGAATGTGGCTACCTATCAATGGTCCACAGGAGAATCTACCCCGACCATCATGGTCGACACTACCGGCAACTACTGGGTGTATCTTGTAGACAACAACGGTTGTAATGGTCGTGATACAATAGAGATCACTACATTAGTACCAACACCTGAAGAAGTCTGTTTTGTAGAGTTCGACACAGCGACATGGAAGAACAGTATCAACTGGACATCTAATCTTCCTGGCAACGCTGCTAGTATAGATGTATACAAAGAGGGATCGTTGAACGTCTGGAACTTCATCGGAACCGTAGCTGTGGGAACAACAAGCTTCATAGACATGAATTCTACACCACAATCCAACAGTAACAGCTATCGTATAGCTATTGTGGATACCTGTGGAAACGAATCAACGAAGTCATCTCCCCACACGACAATCACCCTGATTTCTTCCTACGATCCATTGAGTAATACGTATGGATTTTCTTGGAGCGCCTATCAAGGACTTACGGTTGCTGATTACTTCTTATTTGGCATCGATAGTAATAATACAGTGACACAGATCGCTTCAGTAACAGGGAATATTTACATGTATAATTATGTAAATCCCAATCCCGGATTCGTAAAGTATTATATCGGTTTTGAAACGCCCAATTGCGATGCTAAGACCAACGTGATAGTAAAATCTAACTGGGTCGATCAAGATCCTTTGGTAACTGCAATACAACATTTTGCACCTATATCGTTCAGCATCTACCCCAATCCATCCCACGATGTGATACACCTCACATTGGATAATAATGATTTCCAAGTGGAA
The DNA here is from genome assembly GCA_964418415.1 of uncultured Candidatus Peribacteria bacterium. Classification (GTDB taxonomy): domain Bacteria; phylum Patescibacteriota; class Gracilibacteria; order Absconditabacterales; family Absconditicoccaceae; genus CAJBLF01. The sequence goes on along the minus strand of CAYQLB010000015.1, from coordinate 21,199 downwards.
GTAACAAACATACTCGGCCAGGTAGTCCTGCACGAGCACAATACGAAAGTATTGAACATCAGTTCGCTTCCCCAAGGAGTCTATACTATCAGCATCATCGTTGATGATATAAAGAGTCCAAAAAGGTTTATCAAACAATAATCCCTCGCTTTGTTATGGTATTGACCCCAGTACTATAACACTCCCCAAAGCGAGTTGCACCACCCCTTCCGGTTATTACCGGGAGGGTTTTTTTCATTTACTCCCGTTGGTCGCGTAATATATCTTCGATGTAATTTGCTGCGCGTAATTCATTCGCTGTGCTCACGTAATTAGATTCACATAATCAATTACCAATTACAATTAATTACATCCGCTTTAGCGGATAAATTACGTCCCACAGGGACAAATTACGACCGAAGGTCAAATTACGCACGAAGTGCAAATTATGTCCGATAGGACAAATTACGGGCAAAGCCCTCATTACAGACGAAGTCTCATTACGCCCATAGGGCAATTTTGTAGTTGAAATCGAAGCAGGTTTCCGTACATAATAATCAGTCAGTTTTTTTATATGTATTTTTGTTATAATGGAAAAAAAAGTAAAGAAATGAACACATGCAAATTACGAGATACAGCTCGTCATTACTCCCAAAGAACATGAAGACGCTAAACTCATCATGCTCAAGGAATTTCAAAAAGACTATGAAGCACCAGGGTTTAGAAAAGGAGCAGCACCGCTCGATATGATCGAAAAAAACGTTAAACCAGAATATATAGAGATAGGAGCTTATGAGAAACTTATCAATATAGGACTCCAGGAAATACTCAAAGAACAGCCAGAACTCAAACTCATAGGGGAGCCATATGATCTCAAACAAGAGAAAAAAGGGGAGAATACCATCATTGATCTCAAACTCGATATCTTCCCTGAAGTAGAGATTGTAAACAATGATCGAGAAAAAGCAGAAGTCACACCGATAGAAAACGAAGCAACGCAAGAAGAGATAGAGGGAACGCTCATGAACATCAAGAAACAATATGCTGATTATCAAGACGCAGAAAGCATCCAATCAGATACCATTTCCAAAATTGGACTCGAATATCTCGACAAAGAAGGGAAGGTTCTCCATACTGGACATACCTATGTAGGTGAACAAGAATTTACCGAAGATCCATTTTTCAGCAAGACATTTATCGATAAGAAAAAAGACGAAAGCTTCGAATTAGTACACGACGAGAAAAAACTTCCTGCAGTATTACACCACAAAAAAGGAGAAGAAAAAGCATCTAAAGTAAAATTGACTATTAAGGATATCAAGAAAATAGTATTACCGGAAATGACCCCTGAAATGCTAAAAAAACTCTTTGGAGACGATACAAAATTACAAAACCAAGACGATTTGATAGCATATATCAAGGAATCTATTGAGCACCAAAAATATGATCAGGAACTTATCAAAAAAATAGAGGAGGTACTCGCAAATATCAGAAATAAATCCATGAAAGTTATGATACCACAAACTCTAGTCAATGAAGAATTAAAATCAAGGATGAAGAATCTAGAACAGAGATTAGGAGGTAAAGAGAAGATGGAAGAATATTTCAAAAATATGGGAGACGAAAAATCAAAAACATTTTTGGATGATATAAAAAGTGCAGCAGAAGAGAGTTTAGAAAAGTTTTTCATTCTCCAAAAATTTACGCAAATGCTCAAGATGGATGTCGATCGAAATAAATCAGAACACTTTGCTGTAGAGCAGAAAATCTATGACAAGCTCGTAAAAGGTGATACCGCCAAAACAAAGAAACCACATACTCACTAAAAAAGTAATGATAAATGATACATTTGAAATGATAGATTTTAAAATTACTAAAATAAACTATTGTAGAATTACTATAGTCTATAAGAAACAAAGTTCTCCATCAAGCATTAAGCATCAAGCATTTAGCATTTAGCATTTAGCATTAAGCATTAAGCATCAAGCATTTAGCATTAAGCATCAAGCATTTAGCATCAAGCATGAAGCATTTAGCATCAAGCATCAAGCATTTAGCATTTAGCATTAAGCATTCATAATTTATGTTCAAATTTATACGAGATTTCATTATTTACCCCTTTGATCCTCACAAGGAAAAGAATAAATTTGCTGGATTCCTCAAAGCACTATTCAAAGATTATCCAGCATTTCTCCGAATCAGTCCTAATATCAAAAAAATTATAGCATTTCCATTTATGCTCATCTACTATATCTTCAAACCACACAACAATAGATAAACGCTGCACGATAAACAATAGATGAACGCTACGCGATAAAAAAATCTTTATTATTTAAAATAGTAGCTATAGAATTTGAAAAGCTGGAAATACGAAAGATAGCAAGAGAGGTGACAAATAAGTTTGCTAATATTTTTTATAACCCCAAATTTAAAAATTATTCTTTTCAAGATCAAATAATGAAAGCGTGTATATCTGTATGAAACAATATTGCTGAATGACGCGAAAGATCAGGCAACAAAGAATTCATTAAATTCCTTTATTACTCTAAATGATCTATAGGAGAAGTAAGAAGTATGGTACATTACGCGCTGGATTTTGGATATATAGATGAAGAAACGTACAATGAACTCATTAAAGAATGTAGGAATCTATCAGTAAAAATACATAATTTCATAAAATCATTAAAATAAAAAACTATCGTTTAAGCTCAAACGATAGTTTATCAACTGTTTATCAATATTTATCATCCCGAAACATCGGGATGTTTATCGATGTTAGTCCAATTCTACTTCATCATAATTTTCCTGAAGATAGGTTCTTGCTTTCTTAAGGATAATTTTGACCTTATCGGAATCAGCAAGATCTCATTTTGTTATTTTAATTTTGGTGCTGATATAACGATTGTATCCATATTCTTTCAACTTCTTGAGAAAGCTAGGTAATTTCAAAACTCCTTCTCCAGGGAGAATATGACCTTCTCAGACTCTTGTCTTATCAGAGAGATAGATAACAGCAAGATAAGGAAGAAAGTCTTTCATCTTTCTCATAAAATCATTCTCGAACCCATCAGAATCTAAACTAGAGATATCGAGTCCGATATAACAAAGATATTTTTTGACGATTTCTACAAGATTACTGAAACGATACTTAGGAATAGGCAAAGCGAATAAGCTAGCGTCTTCAGGATTGATAATAGTGAAATGGATGGCTTTATGCTCTTTTCTTCGTCTTAGTACATTGTCAGCGATAAAGTTGAATGCTTTGAAATTAAAGAATGACGGAGCATTGATCGCTATAGTATCTGCACCCAATTCATAACAAAGATCGATAGCTCTATTGATTTCTTTGTCATTGAGGTTGTCAGAGGTTTGTATGACTTTGACAGGCAACGAATAGGTTTCACTAAGCTTTTTGACATAATCAATTTTTCGAGAATCAAAATTTTTCCGGATTGCAAGATCAATACCGTCAAATCAAGCTTCTTTGACTAAATCAAATACTAGATCCAATCCATACCCAGAAAGAGAATCTGTACTAAAAAGACATAAAGACTTCTTGAGCTCTTTATAGTCACTAGTTACACCAGTTTCCATATCGAAGAAAAAATCCTTTTTGATAGATCAGAGCTGTCCTTCTTCTGCTGGTCTTTCTTTTTTGTTTATCATTGTTTAGAGAAAAAACAATAAATCACACTCAAGTATACGGTTTTTTATGAATTTTGCAAATTTTTATGAGTATTATTTTAGCTGTAAGGTAGTAAGAAATCCTTTATGATCAGATCAAGGAATATCCATGGAATGTAATGAAGAGACAACAAAAGAGGAAGTTGTTCGAAAATGGTCGATATGAGCGGACAAGAGAGGAAACTCTTTCAAAGTCCAAGTAAAGAGAAAAGGGATACGACAAGTTACGTTAAATAATTTTCCAGAGAAAACTTGAGTGAAAACAGAATAATACGATGATCGCGGCGTGATATTAAAATCACCGAAAACTATGATATTATCGTGTTTTCTGTCAGATTCGTGGATCGTAAAATCATGGACAAATGTACGGAGCTGGTCGTTTCTCATCACAAAATGCTTATAGCTATCAGGAGAGCTGGTATGTACAAGATAAAAATACATATCTTGTCCTTGATAAGGAATAGAAAAATATCCATATCTCCAAGCTCCTTGAGGGAAATCATCTGCCTTATTATTAATAGGATATTTACTAAACACCATACTTCAAATAAAGGTTTTGGATCGAGTAGTATTGTTCGTATACGGATACCTTGTTTTTAAAAAATCTTTGAGATGTATATAATGATGATCAGCAAACTCAACGAACATAAGGATATCAGGATCTGTATCAGAGATAAGTTGCTCTATACCAGAATACTCAACATTATCTTTATGAATATTAGCATAGAGCACGGTTAATGATCATGAAGAATACGTATCATCGAACGGTTCAGTACTATAAAAATGATTGAATTGTTTACTATACCACAAAAAAAGAAATCAGAATACCAACAACGAAAATCCTCGGAAATAACGAAGATGAAGAGATTGTCAGGATTTCATCTTTTTTCTGAAACATACAAGACTTACCAGAGAAATAAGACCGGTAATTCCAGCAAGATAAGGAAGAAAACTGAGAAGTAATTCGCTCACATAATATCCAGGAAAGAAAAGAGGAAATAACAAAACAAGCGCTATCACAAAAATCAATGCTATCATACTAGAGAAAAAAAATAAACACAGAAAAGATAGGAAAAAGGTGAGAGTTTGCAAACAAAAAAAAGCTGCATGAAATAATCATACAGCAAATAAATCACTTAAGAAAATAGATAGCGAATTTATCAGGAGCAATCTGAACAAGAACATCTATAAGAATTTCATGATGCTCTATATTACACTGATACCATTTGGTATGGGTAATTTTCATATCCTTATCCATCTGACTCAATCTCAGCGATCCATGTTCGATTTTTTTCATAATCGCATCGACTTTCTGCGGACTAAACACAACCGATCTTGGTATTTCCTTGCCTATAACTTCGGAAAGAATTTTGTGAAGATCTGGTACATGAGTGTTTTGAATGTTAATATTCATTAAGAGATTTTTTAGTGAATGTTATTATGTATTTTTGTTTTGGGACAAACATATATGTTTTTATGTAAAAAATACAATACTTTTTTCACTTTTTATTGACTCCATCGAATGAATACATACACTTCCACCATTCTTATTTTCACCCGGATGCGATGAAATTCCACATACTCGTCTTTTGATGTCAGATGAATTATGCCGATGCGGCAAGAATCAGAGCAGTACTCACCAACTGTGGTTTTTTATATACAGAAAAAACTGACGATGCAGACATTATTATTTTTCATACGTGCTCTGTCAGACAAAAGGCCGAAGATAAAATCACGGGGAAACTAAAAACAATCAAACCAAATCAGAAAGTTCGGATCACTGGTTGTATGATACAACATGTACTCAGAAACTCAAAGTTACAAGTTGAAAGTTGAAAGTTGAAAGTTGGAAATTTTATGTGATCATTGCAAACCAAAAAACCAGATATACTTTGACTCACCACCGACGAAATCAATCTTCTGACATCATCAGAAAAATCTTCTGAAATCATTCCGATCAACAATGCCTTCAATCCACTCTTTCATAAACTCACCCAGAAACGAAAAAACATAGAACTAATGCGGAGAATAGACGACACCGGATTCTTACCATTGATACTCAAAAAATTAGGATACAAAGTAACATACGACAAAGCATTGATCAATGAATATGAAAAAATCATGCCTGCCTGAATGTCAACTTCGATGAACACTCATCAAACCACGGCCTATATTCCAATTTCAACCTGATGTAATCAATTCTGTTCCTATTGTATCGTCCCGTATGCAAGAGGATTCGAAAGATATTTTTCCGTCAAACATATTGTCGATGAAGCAAAAATTCATCTAAAGAACGGAGCCAAAGAGATTGTATTATTGGGACAGATCGTAAATAAACATCCAGAATTTGTAAAGATAATCAAAGAAGTTCTAAAACTACAATGATTGAAACGACTAAGATATACATCACCATATCCAACCTATTACAGCAAAGAATTATTATCCTTACATGAAAAAGAAGAAAAGCTCTGTCCACATATCCATATACCATTACAATCTGGATCAGAAAATATTTTGAAAAAAATGTTTAGAGGATATACCATCCAACAAGCTAAGGATTTTATCGCTAACATCAGAAAGCTCAAAAGAGATATCAGCATCACGACGGATATTATCGTAGGATTCCCGGGAGAAACCGAAGCCGATTTTAAAAAAACTTTAGCACTCGTAAAGTACGGAAACTTCGATATGATCTACATCTGAATATATTCTCCCAGACCGGGAACATTTGCAGCAAAAAATTATTCTGACGATATTCCACGTTCCGTCAAACGAGACAGACGAAAGAGACTCAACGACGTCTTGACTACCATTTCCTTAAAAAACAATAAGAAGGAAATCTGAAAAATAAGAACCGTTCTCATCAACAATATTTCTACATTGAAACAAGGAAATATTTTATCAATCGATTGATATACAGACAATATGAAACAAACTATAGTACAGTTTCAAGCCTCAAACTTAAAGCCTCAAGCTATGTATAAAGTAGGGGAGTTCATCCAAGTCAAAATCACCAAATGAGTACCATTCAAACTCTATGGAGAAATAGTATAAGTATCGTATATTAAGATTGACTTATAAAATAAAAAATATATTATCATTTTCAATTAACCAAAATACAATAATAACCAAAAACAAAACCATATGGACGAAAAAAACGTTTTTTTTGTTGGTAGAGCAAATATTCCATTAGGAGAAGAAATCGTACATCTCTGTGAATATGAAATATCTCCTATAGAGTATACCAAATTCGCTGATGGCGAATACAAAGCAAAATTAGGTGCTAATGTAAGAAACAAAAATGTATTCATCATTCAGCCGACCAATGCTACAATAAGCGCTTCTGCTGATAATTTCTTTGAATTGGTAATGCTAACCGACGCAGCAAAAAGGGCTTCAGCAGCAAAAGTTAATGCTGTTATACCGTATTTTGGCAATGCTCGCCAAGAACGGAAAGATGAAGCAAGAACACCTATCACTGCCAAACTCTGTACCAAATTATTGGAAGCAGCAGGAATAGATAGAATTATCACCATGGATCTGCATGCTGACGCTATCCAGGGATTCTTCGAGATTCCCGTAGACAATCTTTATGCATCCTATCTTTTTGCTCCACTGATCAATAAGATAAAAACACCTGACCTGATGTTTGCATCAGCGGATTCGGGAGGAGCAAAACGTGTAGCTTCATACGCGAAATACTTCGATGCCGAAATGGTGGTCTGTTACAAAGACAGAAAAAAAGCCAATGAAGTTGACAAAGTAATGGTAATCGGTGATCCAAACGGAAAAGACATTATCATCATCGAAGATATCATAGACACAGGCGGAACTATCTGCAAAGTTAGCAACGCTCTCAAAGAAAAAGGAGCGAAAAGTGTCCAGGTATTTTCCACTCATGGAGTACTTTCAGGAGATGCGTATGATAATATCATGAAATCCGAAATCGATATGTGCTATGTTACCGATTCGCTCAAAAAAGGAAAAGAATATCTTTCCACTCATGATTTTCCTAAGTTACAGATCGTACCAAGTGCAGATTTATTTGCAAAAGCGATCCGAAGGAACATCCAAGGAAAATCGGTAAAAGAATTATTTCTTTTCTAAACAATACTATGCTTACGGTATCCCGTAAGCATTTTTTTATATTCTCTTTCAAAAATATATTTCATATTTTTGATTGAAGATTATATAGTTGCCAAAACGAATAAATAATTCGATTGGCAAACTATAATTGAGACAGAGTAAAAAATAGAAGCATTGAAGATTTTTTACGATGTCGAAATTATGGTTACAACAGTTATTGAGGGTAACTATATTTCCCTTGCATATTCGAGCTAAATTTATATCACTACCCATGCAAATTATCGGATTTTTTTTGTATTTCAAACACCAATAAAATCTGTAAGATTTTATGGATGAGAGAATTATAATATGCATTATTATTTTTGATTCTTAACTTGTAGTATGCAGTACCCGAAACACGTTGCTATCGTACCCGATGGGAATAGAACACGATGAAAGGAAAACGGTAAATCGACTATGGAATCCTACATGATTTCCTACGAAAGAGCAGTGGAATTGATCCAATATACCTTCACCAAGACCGATGTGAAAGTATTCACACTCCGAGGGCTCAGTACGGAAAACGCACAAAAAAGACCAAAAGAGGAATACGATTTCCTTATGACGATGTACAAAATCGTAGAAGAAGACCTCGATGAATTCCTCAAAGAACACCAAATCAATTTTAAGCCAATCGGAAATCTGGACGGCATCACCGACGATTTCAGAGAATATTTATTGGCTAAACAACAAAGAAATACCTACGATACAGATAGATATTTCGTCTTCGCTATCAATTACGGCGGTAGAGATGAAATCCTTAGAGGAATACATAAACTCGCAAAAGAACATAATGATCTGACCACAATCACGGAAGACGATATAACCAAATCATTAGATCTCTGAAACGTTCCACCTATCGAACTGGTCATTAGAACAAAAGGAGACCAAGCACAAAGAACTTCCGGATTTATGTCACGATGGATAGGATATGCCGAACTCTATTTTACTGCAAAAAAATGTCCGGAATTTGATATCCCTGAATTCGAAAAAGCCTTGAAATGGTTCGACGAAATGGCAGACTTACGTAACTATGGAAAATAAATCAATAGGTTATAATTTAAAACATTAACCTTCCAAACATTTTAACTTTTCAGCCAAAGAGTCATGAAAATCACAATCGAAACAGCTAAACTCATGGAGATTATAGATCTCGGATTGAGGTTTGTATCCAAAAATGCAACTTTGCCGATTTTACAAAACTTCTATTTCAAAGCATCTATCGATTCATTGCTCTTGAGAGCAACAGATATGGAAAAATACATCGAGATAGAAATGCCATGTAAAGTAACTATAGAAGGAGCTATCACCGTCAATGCAAGAATGTTTTCCGATATTATCAAAGCTATAGAAGAAAAAGAAATAGAATTGAGCGTCGATCAAAAATCACAGATTATGACATTAAAATCAGCTAAAGATACGTTCGACATCAACGGCATCGCGGCAAGTGAATATGTAGCATTACCTGAAGTACCTAATGAAAATAGCATGGATATAGAAACTCAGGTATTCGCAGACGGTGTAGCCAAAGTAGAATATGCGGTAACTGAGAAAAATTTCAGTCCAGTATTGACAGGAGTCTTGCTCAAAGCAAAAGAAGAGAATCTTATTTTTGTAGGAACCGATTCTTTTAGATTATCTGAGTTTAAAGCACAATCCAGCGTAAAAGAAAATGATTTTGCACTGATTGTACCCAAAATAACCATGACGGATATCCAGAAAATCTCCGAATATGCAACAAGCAACGAAACGGAGAGTATCACAGTAAAATATTCAGAAAATCTAATTGCATTCCAAGTACAAGTAAAAGATATGAAAATATTAGCTACCTCATTATTGATCCAATGAAATTTTCCTGAATATGACAGAGAAGAAATTATGCCAAAAAGTTTTAACACAAAAATATTAGTAGATAAAAATCTTTGTGAAAAAGCTATCAGAAAGATTGGTATCCTCACAAGAGATATCAATAATTATATCCAAATAGAAACCACAAAAGATAGTATCATCATCACTTCAGGAAAAACAGATAAAGGAGCTGGTACGACCACCATCCCTGCTATTATCGAATGACCTCAAGTAATATTCGGAATCAATGGAAAATATATCACTGATTTTATCAAAATCATTAAAGGAGAGGAGTTGGTATTCAACGTTGTAGATAACCAGAAGCCATTAATCCTTATGGACAAAGACGAAACAAATTATAGATACGTTGTGAGACCACTTATTAACTCATAACTATAAAACAATGATAAATGATAAATTTTAAATGATAATAGTCCATAATAAAATTTTTTTCTAAATCTATCATTTATCATCTCTAATCTAAAATTAATTTGAAATCATCTATCATCTATCATCCATCATCTAAAAAGAAAGGATTCAGCTTTCTAGAAATACTCATTGTCATAATGATTGTGGGAATTTTATTCGTTACATTCAGATCTTCATTTCAAATAAAAAATAAAGATATCCTCTACGGACAGTCATGTATAGAGACTATTTACGGAGAAATAAATAATTTTTTGCATGCAGCTATAAGTAGTAAATCAGTGAATTCTTGATGAACAGCAATATTTCCTGAAACCTACATTATCACCTTTACTCCTTCTATACAGATGATAGAGTTGGGGTACAAAGATCAAGGAAATACGTATACTATATATAGTAGTATTTCCATAACAGGAAACGGAGGGAATTATTGTAGCAGCAATAATTATATCATACTGATGAGTGGAAATCAATATTCCGTGACTATAGCTAAATGATTACAGGAAACTCAAAATAGATTATCATTTTCACTTTCAGGAGCTGGGATAAGCACCTGAGCAAATACGTTTTTCCAATGTGACACCACATGAACGGGATGTAAAACTATAGCATATTTTGAAAGTGATACAAGAACGATCAGTATAAAAAAACAAATATGTTTAGCATTCACAGGTAATAATTGTCTTGATTGGGATAACTAATTTACTAGACATAAATCATATGAACACCATCAAAGCAATAATCTTCGACCTTTGAGGCGTTCTCATGGAAGAGAACGATTATCCTTTATCGGAAAAAGAGGAAATTTTGGAAAGCCAATTCGGTAAAATAAATACCAATGAGGCATATTATGAATGGGCAAAAAAAGCGACCAATCTTTCTGAAGAAGAAATAAAAAAGATGATAGAAGATATCATCAAAAACATCTATGATCTGAGAGATCCTGAAATTTTCGATCATCTGCCAAATATCAAATTAGCTATTGCGAGCAATCATCTTTCTACAATCAATATACGAATTGACAATATGGAACTGAGAGAAAAATTCGATTATATTCTGATATCTGCAGATAAGGGAATTGAAAAACCGAACAAAGAGTTTTACGAAGAATTGATAACCGAACTAAAAGAACATCCAGAAAATATATTATTCGTCGATGATAGTTTGGAAAATATCGAAGCAGCAAAAAATATGTGATTCATTACTTTACACTATGATCGTACAAAAAGCCTGACTGAAGAGGTAATAAAAACATTAGCATAAAACCGATGGAATTCTTTTTGTCATTCCCTATACTATCCTCACTTTATACTATACATAGTATATGGCCGAAACCTATAATCACCCACTAGCCAATACTCTAGATGACAACCAACATCTAGTGTTTTATAAAATCATGAATTACGAAGTTCCTCGCCATTACAGCTATTTTCTTTTCGAGAAAAAATGATGGAAAAAACAAGAAGATATTCTGAGAGGACAAGAATTTCCTCCGGATGAGGAAAAGTTCAGCTGGGACAAAAAAAACGAGCATATGGAAAGTTTTTTGACATTTATAAAAAAATATTCACGATTATATAGATCAATACCGTTTATCCAATCCATCTATCTCTGTAACTCTATTACCTTCAATGCCTTACATAAGGATTCCGATATAGATATCTTTATCGTAACCAAGAAATGATCACTTTGGCGTGCAAGATTATGGAGTGCAATTATGTTTTTTCTCTTTGGACTCAAAAGAGGAGTAGTACGAGGTAAAAAGAAAAAATTCTGCCTCAGCTTCTATGTAACCAATACTCACCAAAACTTGTATAATATTATGCTCCCGCAAAATGATATCTACTTCATCTATTGGTTAGCACACCTAGTACCTCTTTATCAAGAAACTCCAGAAAATATATATAAACACAATAAATGGCTAGAAAGCCTATTACCGAATTTTCCAGGCAGACATTGTATCGATATCGGAATACAATCATGATCAGGAAAGAGTCATTTCAAGAAAATAATAGAATTTCTCTGTGGAGGGATAATTGGAAAAGGGTTTGAATACCTCATTCAACTCATACGATTACCAATAGTTATCTATAAGGCTAATCAACTAAAAGAGAAAGGACGAGGTATAGTAGTCAATAAAAATATGTTAAAGTTCCATATGGATATCAGAAAAAAAATCCATCTTCTCTATATGATGTATAAGAAAAAGATAAGTAACTAGTTATTTCGAACGTGTCTTGGGTCATTTCGAGCCCGACTGTTCGGGCGAGAAATCCACGCCCTATAGCTATAAAGCGTAGATTTCTCTCTTTGTTTGAAATAGCTAACCACCATGTCCAAAACGCGTACACTAGGTCAAACTAGTATATTTTTTTATATCAGAATTATCAGATATTACCTAGTATTTTAGCCTGATAACCATATATTAGCAAGATGGTTTTTGATAAAAATCCAACTGATAACCATTGTATATCACAATCAATATAAATGGGTTTGTTTTTTATAGTTGTATTGCTACATCCATCTTTGATACAACTTTTTATTCAATAACACCACAACGGGTATGAATGACGTCAAAGCAGTCTTCGATATCGGGAATGATGTCATCAAATGAGTAGTTTTCGGTAATGATGACGGAAAAGAAGTCATCTTAGCTAAACAGATGGAACCTACTCAGGGTATGCGCAAAGGAAAAATTCTTGATTCGGAAAATTTCATAAACACCATAAACAAAATTACGGAATCGTTCATCAAAAAATTAGGCGGAGATTATATAGAGGAAGTATTTGTAGGAATCTCCCATCCAGAAATGATCGTAAATAGAATCATAGAGCAAAAAAGGATAATGTCCGAAGAAATAGGTCCAGAAGATATAGATCATCTTTCAAAAGTGATTGCTGATATTTCTAGCAAAAGCAACTATGAAACAATAAAAATAGTACCTGTACACTTTTTGATTGATGAAACAAAAAGGGAAAAAGACCCTATAGGTATGAGAGGAAAAAAACTTGAGCTTATTGCAGACGTCTTCATGATACCAAAAAACATTTATAATGGAATTATTGATGCATTTGAAAAAGTAGGACTCAATATTGTCGATATTGTACCAAATATCATAGCAGCCAGTGAAGTCGCTTTGGATTATGATCACAAAGATTTATGAACTATACTTATAGATATTGGCAAGAATCAGACAAGTTATGTTATTTATGAAGATGGATATCCACTCGGATACGGTACTATGCCAATGGGAAGCGAAGATGTTACCAAAGACATTTCTATCGGCATGCAAGTAGATATCAAAGAAGCTGAAGAAATCAAAAGAACCCATGGTTCAGCCATCATCCAAAAAGAAAGAACAAATAGTGATAGTCCCATCGATAGTCTATTTCTTGCAGATGTTATCAACGCAAGATACGAAGAAATTTTTATGAGAATAAACAATCACCTCAAAGATCTAGAAAGAGACGGCAGATTGGCAGGAGGAGTATTACTCATCTGATGAGGAGCAAGAATGCCAAATCTCGACTTACTTTCCAAAGATATTTTCAAATTAGCTACTTTCTATGGAAAAGACAATATATTAAATTTAGGTGATATCTCATCTAATATTCAATTCATCAATGTATTATGAACATATGTACGATCAAACAAATATACAGAATGAAGAAAAGGAGTAGGACTTAAATTCAATCTCGACTTTGTCGGCAATATCGGAAAATTCTTCAAAGACCTTTTCTAAACGAATGAACAATTGATAATTAAAAATATTCTAAATTTTACATTCTAAATTCATTTAAAAAATGGTACTTCACGAAATCAATCCAGAATTTATCCCAGGAGCAAAAATTAAAGTATTGGGAATAGGCGGTTGTGGAAACAAAGCCCTAAATAGAATGATCACTGAAGGATTGGACGGCGTAGGATTCGTAGCTATAAATACAGATGCTCAAGATCTTGCTACAAACTTAGCAGAGAAAAAAGTAAATATAGGACTCAACCTCACCAAAGGACTCGGTGCAGGAGCTAATCCTGAAATAGGAAGAAAAGCTGCTGAAGAGAGCGAAGCAGAAATCAAAAATATGCTTCAAGATACCGATATGGTATTCATTACTTGTGGAATGGGAGGAGGAACAGGAACATGAGCTGCACCAGTTATTGCAAATATTGCAAAAGGTATGGGAATTCTCACCGTTGGTATTATTACTAAACCATTCAGTTTTGAAGGAAATAAGAGAGGAAATAATGCTGAAGAAGGTCTAAAAAAAATCAAGGAAGCAGTAGACACACTTATCGTTATTCCTAACGACAAAATATTCACTGTTATCGACAAGAAGACGACATTCAAACAAGCATTCACTATGATAGATAAGATTCTCTATCTTGGTGTCCAATGAATATCTGATCTCATCGTTAAACCAGGAGATATCAATATCGATTTTGCAGATGTCAAAGCAGTCATGACAGATTCAGGAAATGCATTATTGGGTATTGGATACGGAGCAGGCGAGAAGAGAGCAGTAGAAGCTGCAAGAAAAGCTATAGAAAATCCATTATTAGAAGAGAATTTAGATGGAGCAAAAAGCATTATCTTCGCAGTATCAGGTGGTTATGATCTAACACCTGCAGAAGTGAGAGAAGCAGCAGCTGTTGTAGAAGAAATAATCGATCCGGATGTAAACTTCTTCTGGGGAATGACCTTGGACGAAAGTATGGACGATGAAGTAAAAGTCACTATCATCGCTACAGGATTCGAAGAACAAAGCAAAGAAAAAATATTAAAACAACCTCAAAGAGATATTCTCGGAAGACCAGTCGGAATACCAGTAAGAAGAGAGTCTGAAAGTTTTATCACTAGAGGTATCAAAAAAGAAACAATCCAAGAAAATACCAGGGAAGAAGCTGAAACACCAGTAGAAGATTACGAAACACCAGCATTCATAAGGAGATCATTAAATAAAAAACAATGATAAATGAGAGATGAGAAATGATAAAATAAAAAAATCTGTCATCTATCATTTAAAATTTATCATTATCAAAAAGTGTCAAGTCAAATATATATCTGAACAACAAGAAATTTGCATAGAAACAAATCCAGAATACAATTATACTGTAGTTTTATACGCTAATACAAAACATGAAACTAAAAATCTCAACACCAGCGAAAGTAATCTTTCAAGGAGAAATTGAGAAAATATCCATTCCTACAGAAACAGGAAATCTTAAAGTCATGGAAGGGCATCCACCTATGGTGACTTCAGTGAAACCTGGTATCATCAAATTACGACCTATGGAAAATCATATCAAAGTAGGAGATGAGATGTATATCAGTAGTTCAAAAGGAATGGTATTTATCGATGGAAAGATAGTTCGCATAGTAAGTGCTGAAGCAACACTTACACCTGAGGAATCAGAAACAACATTACTTCAAAACAAGAAAACACTTGAAGATAAGATCAAAAGACTCAAAACAGAATGAAGTATAGAAGAAATAGAGAAAACATTGATTAAAATAGAAAAAATCAATGCGGACATCGAGCTCAAAAGAATGCTTCAAACTGCTTAAATAAGCCGAGTATAATAAGAGATATAAAGGGGGAAGAAATCCGGCCAACTCAGTCGGATTTTTTCTTTTGTTGTTTTTAAACAAGATTTTACTATAGTCCAAATCGTGCATAATGCTTCATACATCATGCATCAAACATTTAAGTCATAATTTTTGATAATATGTATTTCGCAGTATTAGGAAAAAATCCAGAGATAAGTATGGCCGAACTCGAATTGGTCCAAGCAAAAGAAATAAGCTATCCAAAAAAGGGGATAGTAATTTTTGATACGAAATATATTGAATTACTTCCTCAACTTTGAGGAATTATCAAAGCAGGAACCGTAGTCAAAGAAAAGGAATTACCAGAACTATTAGCCGACACAAAGATCATTGGCATTCAAAGCGAAACAAACGGAAAACATCTCAAAAGAACAGCAGGGATTAGAAGATATAAACTCGTAGATATGTTTCATACAGACAGAGAAATAAAGAATAAAGGAAAAGAAATTATCAATCTCGAAAATGGATTATACGGCATAGTAGAGCAGTATCAGAACATAGAATTATATGAAGCGATAGATTTTGGTAAACCAGGACGCAGCATGCAGATGGGAATGATGCCAGCGAAATTAGCTCATATCATGATAAATATTTGACTGACTCACTTCATACACGACTCAAAACTCGACATTGAAAAGCTTTGTATCTACGATCCTTTCATTTGATCATGAACGACCGGAATGTTGGCAAATTATCTATGATACGACTTCATGGGTTCGGATATAAAAACGAGTTATGTAGAACAAAATGTGATTCGACGAAAGACCACAAGATTTTCTACGCCAGACAAAGGATTCACCATATTTACTCACGATATCAAAAAAACAATAGAAAATCAGTTCAAAAATAAAGACGTATTAGTGATTACTGAATGACGATTATGACCAATCGTGACTAAATCCACATCAGACCAAGATATCCAGAAGTTCCAGGAACGGGTGGTAGACCTATACAAGAGCTTTTTCGATAGAATAAAAGAACTTGGAGCAGTAGCTGTCTTCACTATTCCGCGATATATTTGACAGGACAACAGCATAGAACAAGTATTGATGAAATATGTAGCAACAATAGGACTGAAAATAGAAGCAATACCTGAACTTTATAGCAGGGAAGGGCAGCAGGTAGCGAGAAAAATACTTATTGTGAAATAATTTTATAATATGTCAATCTTATAACTTTACAATAGTAGAGTTTTTTTGTATTTCCACCAGTTTCTGAGTATTATTAAGTACTAAAGATTTTACGTTATATTATCACAAATGACAAAGAAAGAATATATCATCAAAATATTGGACGCATTGACGGGCTATCGACCACTCGCTAGAGGCATCAAGATTTTGGTAAACGGAGATGTATTAGACACTAAAACAATAGACGGAATAACTGATCTTTTATCAGCTGCGATAGAAGAAACCAACGATTTGACCCTCAAAAACAAACTACAGACATCATCAGCAGTATTAGAAAAACTTAAAAAAATAGAAACAGAACAACACAGCAATGATAAAACAACATTGGAAGAACTAGATCAAATGATACAGAATATCTAATTTTATCAGATTATACCTATACCATGACAAAACAATTGGAAGTCATACAACAGAAAGATGCAATCAAAGATAGTGTAACAGAGGCGCAAAAAAATGATGTCGACAATTTTGTTAAAGCGTTCGAAGCAGATAAAAAGAAAGGTGAATCTAAACCAGAACAAATTATCAATATTTTCAACGACAAAGGAACAACAATTCTCGATAATATTATCAAAAACATAGAAAATATAGATGCAGTAAATATTGCAAAATTCAATGCTGCTGCATTAGCATTTGAAACCGATCTCACAGAATACAGTAAAAAAAATGGATGAGAAGTATTAGGAGATGAAATCCTAAAAGTAGCTGATCTTAAGATAAAAATACAGGAAAAAGATGCAGAAAATATCAACAAAATAAAAGATGAAAAGATAAAAACATATGCAATGAATATCAATTATGAAACACAAAATGCCGTAGCTGAATGACTTTTTGAATGAAACAAAGCATGATTCGAAACGATAATGGCATCGTTATATAGCCCTATGGAATCATGAATCAAAGAGATATGAAGTACAACAGATGAAGAAGTAAGATTTACAAAATTATTGAAATTATACACCAAGGAAGATAAAGAAAGTCAAAAGATAACTAATATCAAAATAGGAAAATGTAAGGATTTTCCTGATACCAGATTCAAAAAATCACAGACAGAACGAATGATAGAATATCAAGATAGCGATGTAACGGATACAGACAAAACCAAACGTTTTGTACGATGAAAAGAAAAAGATCTGCAAACAATAGCGGCAGATAATTTCATACCATGAATGTTATGAGAAAATGGAACGACCACATATGATATAAGTCAATTTAGTACTATTAACCGAACAAAAGCAGAAGAAGGCATCAACACATTTGACGATAAGTGAAATTATATAGCATTCGGAAGATTTTTAGAAGCAAAAGGATCTACTTATGTACAAGAAAATATTGGGAACATAATAAGCAATATAGGCGCCTACGAACCGAAGGAATGATCGATAGATAAAAAAGACAATAAAAAAAACGAACTACAAAACTGATACGGAAATACATTAACGGAATACGTCTTGAGACATATCGATGTATTACCTTTGTATTGTACATATCTTACACCAGCAAATATGAATATACTAGGAGGGGACGAAGACACAAGAGTAAAAAATTTCAATAAACTCGCAGATTCGCAAGATTTTCAAGCAGTAATAAAGACCCTAAAAGAAGATCAACAAAAAGAAATCGTCAATTTGAGAGCAAGTCTAGAAGGAACAAAAAAAAGTGACCTTAAAGAAAGCATCAAAACAATGGGAAAGATGATCGCAAGTTTGATGATGATGTTCTGACTCGGAAAATGATCCCTCAAAAAATGGCTACCACAAAGTATGCGAAAAGAGATAGATGATATCTACAAGAAGGAATTTGAGCTGAAAGAAGCAGAAAAAGATGCTATCAAAAACATTACTGAGGATTTAAAGCTAGACGCAACAGAAACTTTAGGAGTAACAACCAAAGATAATGAAAAAAGTTATAAAGCGCCAAAACGAGCAGATCTTAAAATAACAACAATAACAGCTGAAAGTATAGAAAAAACAAAAGAAGGAAAAACATATTATGAATACATTGATCCAAAAATCATCAGAAAGGGTATAGAATTCTACAATAATAAACACGAAAATGCAAAAGTTACAGAAAGTAATTTCATTACCAAAAGAAATAAGAAAGAAGAACCTAATATATCAGGTATCAAAAAAAACAAAGAACAATTCAATGAAATATTAAACCTACTGATAGAAAACGATGACACATGGAAAGCCATAGCGGAAGCTAATGAAAAGATAGCAACATTATGAACCAAAAAACTCAAAGATGGAACAACAGCAGAATATTCAGAATTCTTCGAAAAGACGGAAGATAGATTTTGAAGCGTTATTACTTCAAAAAAAGATGTATGAACATATCTCCTAACCTATCTATTCGCAGGTAGCAAAAACCTTTCATATACCATTACAGAAAATAACCTCATCAATGGAGACACAAGCAGTTATACAGAAAAACCTGAAACAACGACATCCACACTTACGTATATAGACGAAAACACGGATTTTACAGACAAAAAAATCAACGCCACAGGAGAAGCAAAAAATATAGAAAAAGTTATAAATATGACGAACGCGCCTGAAAAAATAACAGTCACTCGCAAAGACGGAACAGTAGTAAAAGGAATCAAAAGCACGACATATACGGACGCTACAGACAAAACAGCTATCACGACTTACGTTCTCGAAAGTGATAGTAAAACAAGGGTTGACCTTAACGAATGAGACAGTATAGCAGCAGTTGTGGAGACAGCGAATACAACAACAAAAACACTAAATATAACAGCTGAATATCTAAAAGATGGCGTACTTACAGGTGTATCTGAAAAAAGGATCGATGAGATTATGGTAAGTTATGCTGATGCTCCAGACAATCTGCTCATTACTCCTAAATGAGAAAAAACAGCTAAGAAGATACAGAAATGAACAGTGCAAATATGATGAGTGGATACACCAACCTATGTATACACAGATACACCCACAAAAAGAGTGACCATCAATGATGGTGATAAAATCGAAGCAACGACTGAAACTACGACTGAAGTAGCAATAAATACTACATGGGAAACAATAGACACTAACCTGAATGATACTAAAAAATCCACCGAAAAAATTAATTTCGAAAAAACGGATTATGCATTGGACGACAAGAATACATATCAAAAAGAAATTATAAAATTATCAGAACTCTTTACAGATAAGGATAATTACAAGAAACTTATCGCCGACAAAATTACAATAGAAGACATTGCAAGCGTTACTAACATTACACATCTAAAAAATATGTTCACGTATCGAAAGCTCAAAAGTACAAACGAAACAGAGAACGAAACATTCAAATTAGTAAAAGATTTTCATTATGATAAATTAACAAACATAGATCCAACGAAGCAAACCTATGAAGTTACAGCAACAGAAAAAGATGGTATACAAATAACAGCAAAAGAAGGCAGTACAAAAAAATTCACTATCACCATCAAAAATACCGATGGAAAAATGAGTACGTGACGAAAAGATGAGACTACAGTTTAGATCATTTTCGCTATCTTTTCGGAAATCATATGTATAAATCTATATACAGGCTTTCGCATAACGATAACAAAAGGAATAATGATACCAACCAAACTTCCTCAGATGATATCAGTTGGCCAATGGACACCAGAAGTCACTCTAGCAAATCATGTAACTAATGAAAATATAATCAGGATTCCTCCAAATCGGAGGAATTTTCTGTCTTTATTATGAATACCTCGAAACAAAGACATCATAGCTATACTCATGGTAAGCGCCGCATGGTCTGAAGGAAAACTACTCTCGGGAAGCATCCAATGAAGGATAGTCTCCTTCTTGAGATCTGCGAGTCACAAGACTACATTCGGTCTCGCCTTATCAACAAAAAACTGCACAAAAATATTTGCCAAGAGACTTATCGCAGTACCAAATCAGATACAAAGCGCCGAAACTTTGTAGTATATTTTTTTCTTCATCATACCATACACATAGAGTACTAATAGATATACAGGGTAGGTGAAGACGAAAACATCAGCGAGAATGGGAATCCGATATGATCGAAAAACACTGGCCTGCATCCACACAAACAATGATTTCAACAGATTGACTCCTCGAGTCGGTTCGACTAATTTCCACATCACTCTCCAACATAAATTAAAAGTCATTGCGAGGAAAAAAATGACGAAGTAATCTTAAATAATATCTTCATACAAATCTTTCCACACTTTATTAATAGATTCTATTAATTCTATTTTGCTTTTTCTACTTCCTCATTTTAGTTGTTTTTCCCTTAATATAGCGGATTCTATAGTAGGACATTCTTCATAGTAAACTAACTTTTTTACAAAATA
>CAYQLB010000014.1:0-24891 GCA_964418415.1 uncultured Candidatus Peribacteria bacterium | reverse complement strand
AAAAAGTCAACTCAATTAAACCGAGTATCGGTATTTTTTTGACAAAATGAACACCTTAGGATATAATAGATATACATCAAAAACTTTATTATTTAGCAGAAAAACAATGGCAGACACCACAACACCTGCAACATCAGTCGGAAATACTACACCAGTAGTACCTTCTCCCAATGACTTGCAGATCAATCTCGAGGAAAATACCCAAAAAATAGAAAAACAACCTTCTACCTCTGAACCTCTACCTTCTCCCGATATAAATTTGGATTTGGATCTTAATTTACCTGAAGCACCAAAAAACGATGATCGACTCAAGACAGAAGATCAAAAAAATAGAGAAGCAGAAATTCCTACGAAAGAAAATACTCCAGCAGAAAATATTCCAACAGAAATACCACAAGCAAAGATAGAAGATATGTTTGTTCCCATTCCTGAAACAATAACTCCAGAGCCTATGAAAGAAAGTTCTGCAACGGAACAAGTAACAAAACAACAGCAAGAAACTCAAGAAAATGAAATATCTACAACAATCACAGAAGAAATAACTTCTGACCCTCATAAAGAACTTGCTGATGATATGAAGATAATCGATGAACTAAATATGCACGAAAGCGCAGGAGGATTATCTCCGGAAGCTAAAGGAGAAGTAACACCAAAACCTATAATCGAAACACCAAAGACCTTCGATTTGGATGCAATGTTAGGTACGTCAACACCTACGACAACTACAGCTCCAATAATCGAAAATATTTCCAATACAACAAAAGAAGATATCAAAGAAATACCTGCAGAAATAACTAAAACAGAGACACTACAACCAGAAATACCATCTCTTCAAGCAACAGGAACAACTGAAGTAGCAATTATGCCTACGTTTACTCTACCTACCACAACAGCTACAATCCCTTCAGCAATTATAGGAACTACGGTACAACCAGACATAGCACTTCATAACAAAACCAAAGGAGTAAAAACTTTGCTTTTTGTACTATTATTTGCAGCACTAGGATTCACTACTTACTTTATACTCAAAACTATGTATCCCGTAGAATTTGAAAATATGTTTGGCGGTGAAACCCAAATGCATGCTAGCGAAGAAGTAACAGGAGACAATGAAATGACGGGTATGGAGCTTACAGGAACTGGACTCACCGGTATGGAGTTTACAGGAACAAGTGAGGAGATATCAGGAATAGATAATGGATTCTGAGAACTTAACGATTTGGAAACTGTAGTAGAAGAGCCAATAATTCCACAAGACAATATCAGTAAACTCACTGACTATGCAAGCAAATGAGAAGAATTATTAGCAAAAGGAAAAACACTAGGAAACAATACCGTCATCAAATACGGATTATATATTAGTAAAAAATCTACAGATCTTCTCCAAAAGATTGCAAATGACGAACAAATAGATAATCTCAGTGGATACTTTGCACAATTTGATCAGTATATCGCTCAATTGGAAACTATCCTCAATCCTGTCGTAGAAAATACTATAGAAGAGACTCCTACTATGGATGAGATTTCAACTCCTTCTTCAGAAACACCAAATGAATCTTCAGACATGACAGAAACCATACCACAAGCTACCAGCGAATAATTTTTCCAAAAACAAAGCATCCAAAGAAAAGAAATCGTTTTTTAAACATACAACATCCTCTACTATCATCAGTGCACTTCTTGAGAAGTACATGTATTATTTACAATACGAAAAAAACGTCAGTCCAAAGACTATTGAAAATTATAGTCTGTGGCTCAATAGATTTTTGGAATTTTGCGGAGACATCGATATTGCAAAAGTAAATCGCATGCAGCTTCTCGACTACAGGATGGCCTTACACAAAAATGGCTTGAATGTCAGGACAATTAATTATCACATCGTCGCTATTAGAGCATTTTTGAAATTCGTACTAAAAAACGATATCGATTGTATCAGTCCTGATAAATTGGAACTAGCAAAAACGCCACCAAGAGAGGTGAATTATCTCGACGACAAAGAGATAGGAAGAATCCTTGCTGCACCATTGGAATATACCAAAGATGACATTCAGCAAGCGAGAGATTTCGCAGTTCTCCAGTTCTTATATGGAACAGGGCTGAGAGTAACAGAATTAATTTTTCTTCAAAAAAAAGACATCAAACTGGATTCCAATCAATTTTCGGTGGTGGGAAAATGATCCAAACTTCGTTCCGTATTCGCAACAAAATCTGCTATCGACGCATTAAGAAAATATCTGAAATTGAGAATTGATACAAGTCCATATCTGTTTATAAGTCTTTCGAGAAATGGATTCTGAGAACATCTAAGTAGAAATAGTATAGAAGAAATAGTCAGAAAATATGCGAAATTATGAGGCATACACAAGAAAGTGACACCACACACCCTCAGACATAGTTTCGCCACTACTCTGATAAAAAAATGAGCGGACATAAGAGCAGTACAGACATTATTATGACATGCATCAATTACAACAACACAAATTTATACGCATGTCGACGATAAGCACTTACAGAAAGTGCATGAATTATTGGATGGATAAAACAGATAGTATTTCATATAATTTTTACATCATAAACATCCAATATGGTAGAAATATTCGAAGAAATTAATGACAAACATATAAAAGAAGAACTGAATAATCTCAAAGAGGATATTATAGACAATCAAGATAGACACTCAAAACCAGAAAAAAAAGAGGATCCTATAGATATCAATCGAATGATAGGTCATGGCGCAATTTTTGGATTAAAAAATTGATGAATAGGAGGATTTTTGAATAAAAGAGAGTCACGAATAAAAACGGATGAATTTATTGAAAGTATTTCCAAGATTATAGGAAAAGAATCAAGTAAAATCACAGGGAATGTTCCTTATCAGTTGGAACCTATGTATTATAAGCCATGATATACACCGATGCCTCGCAAACCCAATGAACGTATAACACCCAACAACATAACAAAAGAAGAATTAAAAAATAATTTTACTGCATTCAAAGCAAAAGTAACCGATCGAAGCAAAAATGAAGATCAAGAATATTTAGCAAAGATCATAGCATGAATAGTGCTCAAAAACAAAAATATATGATGTCTAAAAGTATCAGGATCTTCATTGGAGATATATGATACTTCAAACGAAAGAATGGAATGATGATGCTGTTTCAAAATCCAATGAGAAGAAATACATATCAATAAACTACTCTCAAAAACATTCGAAATTATTGGAAGAAGAGATACCATTACCGATATCACCGATGAAACATTAGATTATTTGGTAGAATTATGATATAAACAGAAATAATAAGATATTTTATTATTATAAGATATTTATGATCAAAGAGTATAAACAATGTCAGTCCTGTGGTATGCCGCTCAAGATGGACAAAAAAGGATGAGGGATAGAAAAAAATGGTAAAATAAGTACCATATACTGTAGTTCTTGTTACGAAAATGGAGCATTTAAAAAACCTGATATGACGGTCAAAGAGATGCAAAAACTAGTAGATAAGGTATTGAAGAAAGAGATGGGACGACGAAGGATATTCAGACGATTAGCGATATGGCAGATATCGAGATTGCAAAGATGGAAGAAGAAATAAAAAAATAAAATCCGATCAAATAATAGCGGTCGGTTTTTTTATGATATTTCTTAATATTTTCTCTATGATTTTTTCTACAAAACAATACACACAAAATCAGAAAAGATTTTTATTTTATATATCATCAATCACATGAAAAAAACAACGACGATTATCTTACTATGATGTGCACTCGTATTTGGAATATTCGCCGGATGCGGAAACACAGACACAAACGAAACCATGGAACAATATGTGTACCAAGAAACTATGAATATTTCCAAAGCCTACATAGGTCTCCGCCACCAGACAGACCTGCTCTTGCTGCAAGCATCAGGATACGAATACGACAAACGAAATGCGGAGATAACCAAACTGATCCAAAACCGAGAACAGCTACAGACAGATGCAATGACATTGGAAACCGATGCCAATGCTATGGCAACAGAAGTTGCTTTCTCTTTATTTCCCAAAGCAGCAGCCTATGATAGAAATGAAATATCCAATATCTTCGACAAAGCTCCTGCAGGCAAAAAGATAGCTACACTTGCAAAACATCTTGGTGTAGATGCCAAGACCGCATTCAAAATACTCAAGAACGATCAAGCGCAAGTGGAAGCGGATGCGTGGAACGAAGCAGGAGATACGTTTCAGAAACTAGAAACAAGCGCTACCGTCATCAAAGACGGATGTAAAGTAGCTGGATATATCTGAGGGATCGCCGTAGGATGAGGTGTCGCAGCTTTGGCGGGAAAATGATTACTTACCCAAGCTGCAGTCATCGTAGGTGGTGCTGATCTCGTCCTCGAGGTAGCCGACGATGGAGCCAAGATCGCATTGGGAAATCATAACAAAATCTCAAGCATCGTGGGTGATGTACGCACGGTCACCGAACCAATAGCTAACGTTCTCAGTATAACAGACATCCCGAGTAATTTGGAAAATGGGTTCGAAAAGTTTAGTGCAGTGATGATCGCGTTGGAATCCTTTAGATGAGCGGCTCAAGAAGGCAAGATCATAGGAATAGATCTTCCCGCATACGAAAAAACAGAAGAATTTGCAAATATCAAAAAGTACAAAGCACCGGTATATGTCAGCACACTTAGCCAAGAAGAAGTGAATCCTCGATTATTAGAACAGCACAATACCAGCGTAGAAAATGAACAGAGAAAAGATCAGGAAGCATTGGAAGAACTACTCAAAAATCTCGACAAGTATCTTTCAGCTACAAAAAAGACAACAGAAAAATCACAGCAGACAACTACTAAATCACAGACAGATGATATAGTAGGAGTACGAGAATGAACATTCAGATGGACAAATTCAGAATCTGCGGCTGAAGAAAGTAGTGAATGGATGGTCAACTTCCTCGAAGATGGAACAGTAGAAGGTTTTCTGTTTGAAGAAAGAGATTACGAAGATGACGAACGAGAAAACGATGTAGTACCGACATGGACAAAAGAAGGTAATATCGTCAGGATATACAATGCTGATTTCGGAAATAACGACAATTATTATGAGTTTGATCTCCAATGAAACACCTTAGTATTTATCAAACTCGTTGGACCTGACTCAGAATGAAATCGAGATGAACGATGAGCAGGAAGCGACTTCTTCGGAGGAAAATTTTTTGAAGGAGAACTGCAAAAAAATAAAGAAAATTCAATAAAAAAATAGTTCAGAAAAAAAGATCAATAACATATTTTAGAAAATCACGGTAAAATCACCTCAGATTATTCATTGGACAGTAGGTTTCTTCAATATAATTTGGACATCATATTCACCTACACGACCATTTCATTGGATAGTATAAAATCTATCAGAAACTTGTTCAGGAAAATGAAATTGATATTCAAGATAAGGATAGATAGCACCGGTCATAGTACGGAAAAGATTAGCAGCACCAAACGAAAGACGGAGTCAGGAAAAATTATATCATTGAAAAATATTAAAGAAATTATTGGTTTCAATAGCAGAAGCGTTTTGAGAAACAACAGTATGTTTAGTTAGATGTGAACCATTGACCACAGGAGTAAATGTTGTTGTAAAATTTAGAAAACCTGTAGTATTGATGAGAGATTCTCTGAGCGCGTTATCTTTGTAGGTATCGATCTGCATACCACTATAATAAAAAACAGTTATCGTAGGAAAAATCTTAAATCATTGGCCATTATAAAGTCATTCCATAGACCAAGAGACGACAATATCATCATAAATACCATCACCATCAGGATCACAATCAGATCATACATAACTATAACAAAGAAGTCCAGGAGTAGATCAAAACAATGAATGGACATACGGAGGCAATCTAAGCGTTCAAGTAATTTGAGTACCATCAAAATATTGTAAAGAAGTATTTCCTCAAGTATAATATTCATGTATTGATGTTGTAGCATCATAACTCAGTAAAAATGTCTCAAGATATGTATATCATAGAACATTATAGTCATCACTATCACCGACAGGGTCTGAAAGCATAAGATCAGTATTTCACATACCAGGTGAAGGTATGGTATTTGTTCTGGAACGAACGTTCCATATAAAACCTTTATCAGTTCATGAAAATAGGTCAGGAGTATAATCACTAAGGGGACCATATCAGGTCAATCAAAGAAACCCTCATGATCACTCAAATCCTGGCTGTCTATATTTTAAACTTAATTCTGCTCTTTCTATTGCAGATACTGCTCCATAATACGCCATATGATACTGTTGTACGGTGCCCAAATTCTGCATAAACGGGAAAAATACAGAATAGACACTAGCGAGTATTCCTACGGCAACAACTAAGAGAACTAGAGTGAAAACAAGAAACATAGTTCAAAATAGGGATATGGGACATGTACTATGGGACGCGGTTCTTTTCCCTTGTCCCTTTTTCCTTGTCTCTAAAGAATTATAAATCTATATTCGGTGCACCACAAATATTACAGTATGCAAACGAATGGACATAACTATTTCAGCATTCTTTGCATTTTATTTTGAGTCTCTCACCACAAGCTATACAACAGACATATTCTTTAGGGTTAAGCGTATGACAATTATAGCAAGGAACAAGATTGGATGCACACGCCTCTCTCCAAGGGATTCTATCATTTTTATAAGAAATAGGTCTGATAAGAAAATATAACGGTAGTCAGACCAAAGGAGTCAGAAAAGTAACCATAAGAATACTAATTACTTGAAGACTGAAACTATTGGTTCTATTGATAATATCTTTTGTTGTTCGAATGATAGCAATTATTCGAAGAAATATCAAAAAAATAGCCACAATATTTATCCAAAGCGCAACACCACTAGCGTTGAAAAGTGATGCAAGACTCCGAGAAGATTTATCGAGTACTGTTCAGACTCAAGTTCACATGAAGAAATAATTAATAATTAAAAGTTAAGAGTGAATAATATATGATGTATCTTATCATTGATTATCATTATCACAATAGTTCGTTTCAGCAAATCCCTCACTATAAATTATTCACTGTTCACTACACTTAAGATATTTTGGCTTTCATTACCTTTAGGGAATCATCAAATTTTTTCAAGCTATTCAGGAGAAATGATATTTTTCACGGATTCGCAAATTCAGTTTCAAAAGCGAAGAGACTCATATTTTCCTGAAGATTTTTCATAGTTACATTGAGTACAGGAATATTGAGATCATTAAAAATCTTCATCATACCGATAATATTTCCCTGTTTACTAGAAACCTTGAGTTCAATCCAGATCTGATAGATATTTTGATGTTCGCCGGCTCGATGTGCCTCCAATAATTTATCAAACGATATAGTTTTGATTCCTCTACAAGTAACATCATGGATTCTAATACCATCTCTTCAGGTTTTAGCAATAATTTTTTGGCCTGGTTGCGGTTTACATTCATAGCAAAAATAATAATTGATCAAGGCATCACCATCTACAATAACAGCAAGATGATGACTCAACGTATGAGGATCTTTTTCCACAGATTTAAGCCATGGACCTTTTTGTATTTTCTGAGCAGCAAATTCTTTGGGATAAACAGACTTGATAAGTTGTGAATAGGTTTCTTTTTTATCGAAGATAGCAAGCAATTTTTTCTCTATTTCATCTTTAGAAAATTTTTTACTGATCTGATCTCCAACAGAATGAAATAGGGGAAGATTAAACAATTTGAGATGTTTATTGAGTTCATGAAGAGATTGAATAATCAGTTGATCTTTTTGTTCAGTTTTAAGAAATTTAGTAAGACTATTTTTTGCTCATGAAGTATGGAGAAAATCCTCCCGATGTTTATTCGCAGAATATTTATTTTTGAACGTATTGATCTTGATGACGTCACCAGTTTCAGGAATATAGCTAATAGGTTTGATTTCGCCATTGACAATAGCGTTTTTGAAAGAAAGTCAGATATCGCTATGTACAGCAAAAGCAAAATCCAAGACGGTACTACCTACAGGAAGTTCTATAACGTCTCCTTGTGGAGTATAAAGAAAAATACGTTTTTCCAATATTTCGATATTGAGTTCGTTTTTAAATTGTTCTTTATCATCAAGCGATTTATAGTTATTGACGATTTCTTGAAGTTTTTTGATCCATGATCCTTGTTGTTCAGAAATTTTTACAGGAGCATTATGTTCCATATAAGCGAAATGTGCTGCGACTCAAAACTCAGCAACATCATCCATATCATTTGTTCTGATCTGAATTTCCGTAGGAAAACGGAACATTCACAATACCGTCGTATGAATACTTTGATAGCCATTGAATTTAGGAACTGCTATATAATCTTTTATTTTCTTGATAAGCGGAGTATAGTATTTATGGATAATACCGAGAATCATATAACAATCACTCACCGTATTAGTGACAATTCTATAAGCTAACAAATCCATCACGGTACTAATTTCCGTTGTTTTATATCTATGTTGAAGTTTTTCATAGATTCTATAAGGACTTTTGATTCTTCATTTCACTTGAAAGTTTTCTATACCCTCTTTTTTGAGGAGATTAGTGATGATTTTGATACCTCTCTCCGTATACTTTTCTCCTTCACCAAAATATTTTTTGAGATACTGAAAAATATCAGTAAACGCTTGTTCTTCTAATATTTTAAATGAGCCATTTTCCAAATATAATTGATAATGGTACAATCAGAGTCTTTTGGCAATAGGGACATAAATTTTCATAGTCTCTTGAGCTATTTTTTGTCTCTTGGAAGGATTAGGATGATAATTTAACGTCTGAATATTATGGATACGATCAACGAGTTTGACAAAAATAACTCTGAGATCACGAGCCATAGCTAAAAAGGTCTTTTTGAGGGTTTCCAAATGTCTATCTTCACCCTTATATTTAATCTTAGAGACTTTTACCATTCATTCACAAAGTTTAGCAACTTCAGAGCCAAATTCCTTTTCTATCTCCTTCTGAGAAACGTTACAATCCTCCATGACATCATGAAGTAAACAAGTTTGGATAGTCTCCAAATCAGGTTTGATCTCCATAAGAAATTTTGTCGCTCTCAAAGGATGAACGATATATGGCTCTCAAGAAAGTCTCACTTGTCCTTGATGTTTTTCGTTAGCATAATCATATGCTTTTTGAATAAGAGGAATCTGTTCATCAGGCAAATATTTTTTCGCTCTTTGGATAATTTTATCCAAAATGATCTGAGGATCACTGGACAATGAAGTATAATTAAAAAATTTTTCTAATTCTTTTACATCCATACCAAACTAATGAATAATGAATAATTCTTATATTTCTAAATTCTAAATTCTAAACTCTAAATTCTTATTTCCTATTTCCCTTTGAAATTGGTCAACACTCAACAAAGCTGTACTTCTCAAGTTCCTTCACCTAGATAATATACCTTACTACAGAAACGAAATTCTTTAGCTCTGGAAGATCAACAATCAGGATGAGACAATGATCAGGTGCAGGAAATAAGCGTTCATCAAGTCACAGCAACATCCTTGAGATATAATCAGAGTCCTTGTATTTCTCTGAAATATTTTCCTTCACTAGTACTAGGTTGTTCCATACAGGAATATCGAAGTCCTCAAGTCTGACATAAACCATAATAAAGATCGCCAGTATCCAATCCATCAGAAAGATCAAACGATACCTGAGGTCACGTCAAAGCAAAATAATATTGACCGCTATATGCTTTGTACTCAAGCACATAAGATCAGGTACTAAATCGTGTATCATCTATACATCTCAATGCTCATTCATCCATCATAGGATCAATCTTGAGCCAGCATTGGTCTTTGACTCAAGCCCACCTTGTTCGATTGGTATCTCTCATCTGATATACAGCTTCCATACCTTCTCTGGCAAGATTGAGGGCAATAACCTTTTGTCTGGTTTTCTGTACATATGTTAACCCATTATTAAGTACAGCTATCACAGACAACAATCCGATAGAGATAACGACAATAACAATGAGTATCTCCCAAATAGTAAACCCCCTTTTCAATAAGATATGTCATCTTCTGGTTGAAAATCTCATCGATTTGGATACATATAAAAACATGAGACAGAGTGTATATATCGCAAAGACTTTTTCAATGTAAAACTGAATATGTTTTGAAGAGTAAAATATATTGAAGGTTTTGAATATCAACCTTTTAAGCCATAACCTTTAATTTTGTAACATAGTTATGACCGAAAATCTTATCACCTACAGCATAGTCGTCGTCATAGGAATATTGGCAATATTTTCGTTTACTATAGGAATTGATAAGATGATTAGAGTTATTTTGGGAAACTATATTCTCACAAGTATATGTTTAGCAGCTTCACAGTCTATTGCTCTATGGACAAAAACCATGAGAAACACACCAGAACTAACAACGTTTGGATTCAATAATATCAAATTCGCAAATTTTTTGGATAACGGAAGTATGACTATTATTTTAATACTTTACGTAATTCTTCTGGTGATCATCTATAGAACCTCGAAAATAAGAATAGCACTTCCCAGTGATGAAGCAATAAAAAAAATGCTACAGCTCATCTTTGTACCACTAACAATTCTTAGTGTAGTACTCACCTTACAGATAGCAATATTATGAATGGATGGTATAAACATCACCGCAATAGGAAGTATAGCAACAGCAGTTCAAAATAATCCATATATGTTTCGATTCGTAAGCATGACACCTGTATGGATTCTCATCCATGGATTGTTTACTATCTTCATCACCTCAGAGTTCAAAGTCAGAGTACAGACCGACCTCTAAAATAGACAATAAAAAATTAACAATGAAAAATAAAAATATGCTCAATTTTTAATGCTCAATTTTTAATATATGAAAATAATAAGCTTAAACAATTTTCTCACTGATATGGATTTTTATATCAGCGAAGCGGAAGCTGGCAAGATATTCGTGTATCCGACAGACACCATCTATGGAATCGGATGAATATATACGCCAGAAAATGTAGAAAAGATTTTTGCAATAAAACATAGAGATGAGAAAAAAATATTTTCCATCATTGCTCCAAGTTTTGAACGGATTAAAGAAAATTACGCGAATGAAATGAGCAAATTACACGAAGTACATTACGACAAATTACCGGAGTATTTAGATACCTATCATGGCGTAACCTATATCTTCGATTATACCCAACCTGGTGTGAGGATTATTAAACATCCCATACAGCAATTTGTAGAAAAACTCAATAAACCATTTATCACTACCTCATGTAACATCGCTGGAGAACCAATTGTAACAGATATAACAAAAATCCCAGAAGAAATAGCGACCAAAGTCGATTATATCGTAGATGGAGGTACAGGATGAGGAAAGCCGTCAGTTTTGATAGATTTTGTCAGTAATAAAGTTATAGAAAGATAGATAATAGTCGTAGGAGCGAATGTCATTCGCCTAAAATAGTTTTTAAAAACAACCACATGGAAAAACTCTTCTACAAAACAATATCACAAAGTAATGAATTCGAGATTCCGAAGATTAAATGATCAAGATTTATCGGAAACGTTTTTCCTATAACAAGCAAGGAAGATGCGGAAAATTATTTGAAAACAATCCAAACAAAATACCGCGATGCTACCCACAACTGCTATGCTTATGTATGTGGAACCAAAGTAAATTATGATCTCTTCGGTAAACTAGAAATCACGCCAGAACACTTCAAATACAGTGACGAAGGTGAGCCCGCAAATACAGCAGGTAAACCAATACTTGCACAGATTCAAGGACACGGGCTGCATAATACTTTAGTGGTCATCACAAGATATTTTGGTGGAACAATGCTTGGTATAGGATGACTCATCCAAGCATATGGTGATTGTGCCAAACAAACCATAGAGCATAGTCAACATATTGAACAAGAAATCATCAAAACATTGAAATTCAGCTACGATTTTGATCTCGTGCCTATCGTCAGAAACATTACAAACAAATATAATGCAAAAATAGTGAACGAAGTATACGACAAAGCAGTCGATTGTGAAATACATATCAATACCTGATATTTCGAAGCATTCAAAAAAGATATTCTCAACCACCAAAAAAAGGAGTGAAACGTAGTTTTTTTGGATGATTGAGTTATGCCGACGATTTCTAGAAACTTTAAATTCGAGTGAAGCGAAGAAATTAAAGATTTCTAAAACAGTCGGCGATTATTCGAACATTCAAAAGGTCAGATTAAACTCTAAATTCTAAACTCTACATTTTACATTCTAAATTCTAAATTTTTATGTTATATTTTATCACGGGCAATAAGAATAAATTTAAGGAATTTGAATATATTCTCGGCGAAGGAAATGTTGAGCAATTGGATATCGATTTACCAGAAATCCAAGAAATCGATCCTTACAAGATTATCAGACATAAACTCGATGAAGCTTTGAAACATCATGAATGACCTATAATCATAGAAGATACATCGCTCTATCTGGATTGTCTCTGAGGAACACTCCCCTGACCACTTATCAAATGGTTTTTGAAAGAATTAAAAAATGATGGTATCTATGAGTTAACGAAGAAATATAATAATTTCAAAGCTAAAGTGACGGTACTTATAGGGTATGCAAAAAATAAAGATGAAATACATTTCTTCGAAGGAAGTGCTGAAGGAAAAATAGTCAAACAAGAAATAGAAAGCGATTTTGGTCGAGATCCTATTTTTCATCCCGATGGGTATAATATGCCCTACGGCGAAATGCCGAGAGAGTTGAAAAATAAGATAAGCATGAGGAGTAAAGCTCTTAGTAAGTTAAAAGATTTTTTACAAAAAAAAATAAAATAGATATATAGATAATTATGGGCAAAATATGGCCCATTTTTTTGATATTAGAAGTTTAACAAATGAAATATAAACAAGCATTATTAAATATTAAATATTAAATATCAAAAACACAAAAATATTTATCATCATAAACAATTGAATATATATTTTCTCATCAAATAAAAAAAATATATCGATATAAATATGGAAGAACGATTGTAGAATAAATAACAATTAAATATATACAATCTTTTTAGAAAAAGAAAATATATCTTAAACATACCTCACACTATACCCCATACTTTCATCTCTCCTTGCGACACCTCGCGTGGTAGTATTGAGATTCAAACGAGTACCGTCATCAAGCCAATAATATCATCGGATTCCGATATCATCGAATACATGCAATCATGATGAATAACATCCTGCGAGCTTGGTATTAGCTGCAGCGAAATAATTCTTATATTTTTGCAATTCAGTATCTCATGACATCGTAGCGATAGCATCGTGTAATGCATTTTGATCTACAGGCAATGATTTGCCGGCTTTTTTGGTCTCTCTCAATGCTGCAGCGTACGTGAACATCTGCTGACCGATGAATGCTGATGGAACGCCACTGACATATTCCCGTACATCTCATTCAGGATTGATTTTGACTTTGATAGAGATGCGTTGACCGTTGACGACTCATATCGCATCGTCAATCTTCCGATTAGCGCTGTCTATTTTGAAATTTTCTTTATCGAGAAGTGTTGCAGACATAGAAACTAATTAATAATTAAAAACGAAGTGAAACGGAGTCCCGTCTTTAGTAGGATTGATAATTGAAAATTCTGAATTTTAAATTCTGAATTTTAAATTCTGAATTCTAAATTTAATTAAAAGTATATGATTCTGATCCGATTTCTCAAATTAAAGTGAAAGAATATTTTTTCCTGATCATCAAGATTGACTTTTATAAGAAAATAGTTATAAAAACAAAAACAAAAAAATAATTTTATGAAAAAACTTTTCATGCTCTTGAGCCTTATGGCTCTTTTCGTAAACGGAACGTTCGCACAAAAAAAGGTAATCGTTTTTGATGTTTCATTTGAAAAAGGATGGGAGATTATCAGTGATGTTGACCAATACCCAGGAAAGGTAATCGCGATTCCTGATGTACAAGAGGCAAAATCATTCACCTTATGGATGGGAAAAACACCCATCGATTTGAAGCTGATTGATTCATCGGTACAAGTAAAAGATTTCTCAATTACCAACAAAACGTTCGGAATTTTGATAAAAAAATTCCCCATCTGGATCCAGATGGGGTACAAAAATGAATCAGGACAAATGGTCCTTTCGCGAAGGTATCGTTACGCAAAAAAAATTTAACAGAAATCAATAATGTATATGGTGCAGGAGTTTAATCCTGCGCTTTTTTTATATAAACAGAAAGAATAATTTTGAGAAAGCTACTGAAAAATTATTTAGTACTGAAATAGAATCCACTTCATTTTCTCCTTTCTTCGCTTCGTAGCTGTTGAATTTTATCCATGACAAAATCTTTTTGAATAAGAGATTGTCTATGATAATCGGATTTTTTTCTCTGATATTCAGAAAAAAGTAGATTCATAAGGGCAGTCATATCTTCCTCTGTATACGTATCAGTCTGATCAAGTATATGGTTCCTGATCTCATGTGCTTTTTCCTTGTTTTCCAATGACCCAAAAACCATACGTCTCGACATAAAGGCAGAAACTATTTTCTGTCTCTCTTCACGAGAAACTACATCTTTTTTAGAAAGATTAGCATCTTTACTTTCATTTATTTTAGCAATAATATCAGGAAGAGACTCTATAGTAATATCAAAAGAAGGTTTAGCATTGAGATACATATACAAATATTCTTTGACACACGAATTGATAAGTTGTTTAATAAGTTCAGCAGAAAGTCCATCGGTTTTTTTGACCATATCATCGATAATTGCAGGATCGAAAATTTTCAATTTTGCACGTTTCTCGGCTTTGGAAATATATAATTGAAATAATTGTTTCCTTTCTTCTGCTTGTGGTAATTCAAAATAAAACTGATTATCAAAAATATCATACTTCATAAATCTCGGATCAATCTTGTTTTTATGAGACAATGCTGCGACAACGATAATATCGAGATTAGATTTCTGAATATTGATAATATTTTTTAGAATAGTATTGGAAATCATTTTTTGCTCTGCGGGATTGTATTCTCCCATACTATCGATAATTTTCTCTATCTCATCCAGAAAGATTATACAAGATTCTTTGTTTTTTTGAACATGATCAATGATAGTATAGAATAATATATAGAGCATTTGATTGGGATCAGTAGATGTTTCAGAAAACAGATCGTGTGCCCTAATATGATACATTTTACGATCAATTTCAGAAGCCAAAACTTTAGCAGCGAATGTCTTCCCCGTTTCTGGTTCACCAACAAAAAGGATTCATTTTGGTAGCGACAATCCAAACTTCTTGGCTTCAGAAGGATTATTGAATATTGCAATAAGTTTTTTCATCTGTTCTTCTACAATAGGATTTGAGATAAACTCATCTATAGGGATTTTGACTCATGAAACCTCATACGCTTTGAGAAGCCCATGGATATTTACTTCATCAAATTTTTTCTGTTCTGCTACGATAGATTCCTGAATCTTAGCATATTCGTTTTGAAGAGCAGAGATTTCTTGTTTAAGTAAGTCAAATTGTTTTTTTTTCTCATCAAGCAATTCTTTCTCGACGATAATATTGAGATAAGAAGAATGGAGTTGATCTATAAGATTTTCTATCCTCTGCATTTCCTGATTAAGAAGAGCATTTTGGACCTCTTCTTTTTTGGACGCTTCAAGGTGTTTAGAATTTTCGATAAGAGGGATAATAACGTTTTTTACATAGGTATTTTGATGTTTATTGAGAAAATCATCTCTTTTTTTTGGATCAGTAATGATTTTGATATCTGAGATTTGGTAGAGTTTGAGATTCTGCTGTAAAGCAGAAAGTTGTTTTTGATATTCCATATCGGTGAGATAGATTTGTTCTTGATGGAACGTAATCAGATTATATTTTTCCTGAAGAATATTATCCTTTTCTTGAGCCTTATCATAGAGACCCTCTATCTTTTTTTGGATAGTTTCCAATTTTTTCTTCGTGATATTGAGCTGAAGTATATAATTGATATCTTTTTTTGCAGAATTCATAGCATCGACAGATGGTTTATTTCCAGCTACATTAGTAGGATTTTTGACCACATTTTCCATTACACGCGGTTCAGTGCCACCAATTTCAGAAGGAGTAGATTTATCAGTATCAGTCAAATTTTTGGTACGTAATTTCATACTATCGATAAAATAACATAAAAAAATAATGGACTTTCTTATAAACATAAGAAAAATAATGTCAATACCAAGTTTTTATTAAAATGATATAATTTTTCTTGCAAAAAAAGATAATAAGACTATAAGAAAATCCACAATTCGCAATTCCGATGTCCCGGATTGCAACCGGAACGCAATCTTTTAATCTCTTAATTATAAAAAATGTTTAAAATTGGTAATGTACACGCACGCGAAGTGCTAGACTCTAGAGGTAATCCAACCGTAGAAGTAGAAGTAACGTTAGACAACGGAATCATGGGAAGAGCAATTGTACCATCAGGAGCATCTACGGGAGTTCATGAAGCATTGGAACTCAGAGATGGTGATGTAAGTAGATATCTCGGCAAATGAACACTCACGGCTGTGAATAATGTAAACACTACCATAAAGAACGAAATAGTCGGAAAAGATTTCGCTGATTATAGAGCACTTGACCAAGTACTTATCGCGCTTGATGGAACACCTACAAAATCCAAACTCGGAGCGAATGCTATCCTCGGAGTTTCTATAGCATTCACGGTTGCTTGTGCAAAAACAGAGAATAAATGGATCTACGAATATCTCAACAACGAAGGAACTACCCTACCATTTCCGATGATGAATATTCTCAATGGTGGACAACATGCAGATAATAATGTAGATATCCAGGAATTCATGATCGTGCCGGTCGGCGCAGGAAATTTCCATGAAGGACTCAGAATGGGGGCAGAAATATTCCATCATTTGAAAAAAATATTGAAAGCAAAATGATATAATACGTCAGTCGGAGATGAAGGCGGATATGCTCCGAATTTGTGAAGCAACGAAGAAGCATTCCAAGTAATTATGGATGCAATCAAAAACGCTGGTCATGAAGGAAAAATAAAATTAGCTATCGATGCAGCTGCATCATCATTTTATGAAAACGGTAAATATGTACTTAGCGCAGAAAACAAAACAGTAAGCGCAAATGAATTGACAGATATCTATGCAAGCCGAGTAGAAAAATACCCTATCATCTCTATCGAAGATGGACATGCGGAAGATGATTTCGAAGGACGAAAAGGTATGCAAGCAAAATTAGGAGATAAAATTATGATCGTAGGAGATGATTTGTTTGTAACGAATATGGAAAGACTACAAATGGGTATCGATCAAAAAATGGCCAATGCAATTCTTATCAAATTAAATCAGATCTGAACGGTTTCAGAGACTGTCGACTGTGTACGCATGGCTCAAGATCACAGTATGAATGCTATCATCTCTCATAGATCAGGAGAGACAGAAGATACCTTCATCGCAGATCTTGCCGTAGCATTGAATACAGGATTTATCAAAACCGGCTCTGCAAGCAGAACAGACAGAATCTGTAAATATAATCAGCTCTTGAGAATTGAAGAAAAACTTGGAAATATAGCAAAATACGGAAAATAATCTCCAAACCATATAATACAAAAACCTGCAGCGAAAAAGAGCTACAGGTTTTTTTAAATTAGGGAGTACCCTACATATTTTTTACTTCTTCCGCTAAAGCGGAAAGTATTTTCTTGTATATACTTTGATCCGTAAGCAAGCATACCTTAGTTTTTCTAAAGAATTCTTGAGGAGAAGAAGTATCTACTTCATCCATCAAGGAAAGTATTTCATGAAGAAATTCTTTGGTAATATCTTGTTCACGGACAACATATATACGTTCTGCTACACCAAATGAACATCCATACTGGTGCAATACAACAACGTTGGCCATAGTTTTTTGTTTTTAGTGGATATGCACTATATATAAAATAGATAAAAAGTCAACACATTGTAATAGTAAAAGATACGTATTTTTGATTAGCAACACAAAAAGGACTATACTTCAATAGATCAGCCATTTTATGTAGACAAAATTATATGAGTATAAACAAAATACTACCATCTACACAACCAGAAAAAAAAATAAATCACCAAAAAGAGGAAATGATTAATATTTTGAATAATCAAGAAAAATATGAGCATTCTAAACTAACAACAAAAGAGATCAAACAAATTATAGAAAAACTTCAAATCATGGATTTGGACAAAGATTGGTATTCTAAATGATCAGAAGGACTAATTTTCAAAATTCAGATACAAAACGAAGATGGAACATGCAAAGAATATATAGCAGCAAAAAAAAGATATGACAACAATCCAGATAATGAGCGAAGTATTCACAAAAAAATAGAAGAAATAGTAAAAGAAACCATGAGAGATTCTATAGTCAAAGTACCTCAATTAAAAGCAGCAATCACGCTTGGAACTAATGAAAAATTTATCATAATGGAATTTGTGCACGGAAAAACATTATATCAGATGGAACTGGAAGAAATATTCAAAAAACGAAATATTCCAACAGGAGAAATTGAAAACGACAAAGAAGCCGAATCGATATTCTTTAAGATACTCAATCTCAACCCATTAAATCCAGAAGATGCCAAAAAAGCCCAAAAAATATATTATCAGGAAAAGGCAAAAATTACCTTATTTACACTAGAGCAATGAAAAAAATATAAAGAAGAAATTAAAAGATTTTTTCAAGAAATACACAAACAATGAGTATATCACAGAGATGGATCTAATCCAAGAAATATAATGTTCACGCCAGATGGAAAAGTCTATATTATAGATTTCTGAAAATCAATATGGATAACAGATGGAAAAATCAACGAAAAAGATATCTACGAAAAACAAGAAGGAGAAAATACCGTTGGTGTATATTCTAGAGATGAAGAGATATTAGGAGATATAACATGACTAACAAAAAATGAAGAAGATATGAAACGAGAAAAAGAAGCTGAAGAACGAAAAAAAAAGGTGCATACCATACAAACAGACAAATCTATGTATGAATACCTATGAGAGATTCCAGGAAAATTAGCAAAGACAGAAGAAAAGAAAAAAAAGATTACAGAAAAAATAAAAACGCAGATAAAAATCTCAAAAAAAGTAGGATTGAGTGAGATAGAAGAAGCAAAAACCAAAGAAGATGTGATAGCATTGCTTTTGGCACAAAGCAAAGAAAATATGAATTTAGTATTAAAAAATATTGTAGATAGAAGACATATATTACATGAAGAAATTAAAAAAACAGAAGAAAAAAAGAAGAATATACCTACACATGCATTATTGTGAGGAAATGAATCAGTAAAAAGACATAATGAATTTTATGAAAAACTACTGAATAAAATACAAGAGAAATTGAAAAAGTTAGAAAGTATAGAAAACAATATTCTATATATAAAGAGTATAATGAAATAAATATCATTGTCTTCGTTTTACTAAACCATATATTCATTCAGATATTTCAACAGTTCAATGGATATGAAAATAGAATGTAAAACTATAAGACATGGGTATGCAAGAATAGATAAGAATGGAGAATTGCTTATCACTATTCCGTTAAGCAAAAAAAACGATCAAAACTTCATCGATGAACTTATCAAAAAAGGAGAACAACTCCTCAAACGTTACAACAAAAGAACACATATCACACCTCTCCAAAAAGATACTATTCTTCTCTTCGGTGAAGAAATCCCAAGCAAAGAATTCTACAAAACATACAATAAAAAGCAGCTTTCTACCTCAAACCTTTCACCTTCTACCAAAAAATTATTGAAAGTAATTTTGGAAGAATATGCTACTCCTATACTACAAAGTTATAGCCAAAAAATAGGAATAGAATATAAAAAGCTTACCATCAGAAAAACCGCCTCCAAACGATGATCATGCACTCATGACCAAAAAATTTCTCTGAATCTCGATCTCATTCATCTCCCTACCAAATATATCAAATATGTTATTATCCACGAATGCTGTCACTTGAAAGTAAAAAATCATAGCAAGAAATTTCGATCATTAGTAGAATATCATTGTCCAGATTATCAAACAACGAAAAGAGAGCTCAGAAAATTCATAATAAAATAAATTGTTTTGAAAAGAAAAATACATACGATAAAAATAATTTTAGCTGATCATGAAGCATCTATGGAACAAGATAAAAATAAAGAACTTGGTGATGAACAAATATATTTCCTTCATCAAAAAAACGTAGAAATCATCAATAAAACAAAAAAAGAAATAATTAAAGAGCTCAATACACTCGTACAAACACCGAAAAATTTGATAGACATGAACAACAAAGACTTCAACGAAGTATTGACGACAACATATCAACCATTTATCGGTATGATAGCATACGATATATTCGTAGAAAGACGATCTGAGTATGAGAAAACAAAAAAAGAGGTACTGGAGAGAATAGAAAAACGAAAACAAGATGAAGAGATATGACCATTGATCAAAATGCTGGAAGCATTGAGAGAAGAGAATATCAACACG
Organism: uncultured Candidatus Peribacteria bacterium; assembly: GCA_964418415.1. Lineage (GTDB taxonomy): Bacteria > Patescibacteriota > Gracilibacteria > Absconditabacterales > Absconditicoccaceae > CAJBLF01. The sequence continues at coordinate 4,347 of CAYQLB010000014.1, read as the reverse complement.
ACAAATTTTTTACAATTCTTCCGTATCATCAATCTTTTTATACAAAAAAATACAACGAATCCAGATCACACCAAAGATATAAAGAGTACTATATCGGATATTAGTCTAAATTAATCACCATTCATTTTTTCATAGAGAAACAGATGACATTCAAATTCAACTTCCAGGATCATTATTTCAAGAAAGCAAAAAAAGAGTGATTCAAAGCAAGAAGTGCTTTCAAACTAGAAGAGATTCAAGAAAAATTTCATCTTTTTGATAAAGAGACAAAAATAATTATCGATGTAGGATGTGCACCTGGTAGTCGGATGCAATATGCAGCGAATCAGATGAAAAAATATAAGATTTCTGACTTCAAAATCATTGGATTCGATCTCAAAGACGTACACCTCAATATTCCGAAGGTACATACTTACGTGGCTGACATTACAGACGAAGAAAAGATAAAAAAAATATTAAAAGAAAACAATATAGAAAAAGTCGATCTCATTCAATCAGATATGGCACCAAATACAATAGGGTTGAAAGATATCGATGCTATAAGACTATTTGAACTTATCAAAAGCATGACACGAATGATCAAAGATCTTCTGAAACCTAATGGAAAATTTGTGATGAAGCTTTTTATGGGTCCAGGATTCGAAGAGTTCGTCAAAGAGATGAAAACACAATTTTGAGGGAAAAACATCAAAACACTAAAACCACAATCAACAAGGAAAGAAAGTAAAGAAATTTATATCGTAAAAATTTAATTATGAACAAACCAAAAAATATAGGTGAACGATTAAATAGCATAAATTCCAATATTTGATCAATGATAGAAATGACTCCAGAAATTTTTGAAATTTTGTGAACATTATATGAAGAAGAAGTTTGTGTAAAAGATATAGAAGTACTTTCAAACGAATCATACAAAGTAAAATGTAGATTCCCTGAATATAAAGGAGCTAAAGAGATTCTTGACCATATCTCAGTTTCTCAATTAGGTGATGCTATAAAACATGCGGCATATGTGGTATTTGGAGTATATATCAAAAACAATCCTGACAAAATTCCTTTCACCTTCAAAGATTTTTTAGAAAACAGGATGAATATGATATACCGCGGAGATGAAAGAGAATTCACCAAAAAAGTAAGAGTGGGTGAAGATGTATATATGATACGAGAACACATCAAGATAGAGAAAACATGATCATTTACCATTGCTACAGCGAAACTGAAAGGAACACCAGAAACATTTGTCCGTGGCAAAGTAAAATGCCTCCTCGAGGACAAGTATCTGTAGTAAATATTTAAAAAATATAGGTTTCGAGCCATTACTCCACCAACATGAAAAGTAGGTCGAGTACGACATCCCGAACATACGATTTGCCCTAAGGCAGGATGGAGGGATAATGAGATATGCATGATATAAGTCATATATGATATTGATCTAATGGCGAGAAAAAAAGAAAAAAGGCCTTTTTGGTTACTTTTGCGGCCAGGCAAAAGTAACCCTAGCGGAGCAAAGAAAAAAAATACAATTTGTAATCACACATCAATTCCATATTCCTTTATCGTTTTATCAACCGAAGGCCATTTATCATTTTATCGATAGTTATGAAAATAGGAATCGTTTGAATGCCAAACATCGGAAAATCTACACTCTTCAATGCACTTACGAAGTCATATGCTGCACCTGCAGAAAATTTTCCCTTCTGTACAATAAATCCAAACATAGGAATAGTAGAAGTAAAAGATCCAAGAGTCGATGTACTGTCAGAAATATCAAATTCTCAGAAGAAAGTCTATGCGAGCATAGAATTCGTTGATATTGCAGGTCTCGTAAAAGGAGCTAGCAAAGGAGAAGGGTTAGGAAATAAATTTTTGTCACATATCAGAGAGGTTGATGCTATCGTTCAAGTACTGAGATATTTCAAGGATAGCGAAGTCGTACATGTGGAATGAGCGGTCGATCCAATGAGAGATGTAGAGATTATAAATACCGAACTCATTTTCGCAGATCTCGAAATTATAGAGAGATTACTTCCCAATCTTGCAAAAAGAGCAAAAACAGGGAACAATAAAGATGAACTCAGGATGGTAGAAATTCTAATGGAAATCCAAAACGCACTCATTCAAGGAAAAATTGCCCATGATATAAAATCTAAACTGACCAAAGATGATGAAAAACTCCTCAAATCGTATAACTTTCTAACAACGAAACCCATCGTCTACGCGATAAATATAGGACAAGATGATATCCCGTATGCTCATGAGATAGCAGAAGAATTTATGATAAAATTACAAAGTCCGGTAGCGATAGTTTGTGCTAAACTCGAATCAGAAATGATGGAGATGGGCGATGAAGAAAAAGATGAATTTATCAGAGAATTAGTGAATGTAGATAAAGTGACACATATCCCAACACTGAATGATCTCATCAAATTAGGATACGAAAAAGTTGGATTGATGTATTATTTTACTACGGGAGAAAAAGAAACAAAATGTCGATCTATACCTATAGGATCTACTGCACCACAAGCAGCATGAGCAATCCATACGGATTTCGAAAAAGGATTTATCAAAGCCGAAGTCGTAAAATACAATGATCTAGTAAACTGTGGTTCATGGGCCAAAGCAAGGGAAAAATGACTCCTAAAATTGGAAGGAAAAGACTATATAGTACAGGACGGCGATTGTATGATCTTCAAATTCAATGTTTAGCCAGTCCTGAATAGGGAGAAGAGTCTAAAAAAATATAACAATAATCTCTTGACATTAGAGAGCAAATTCTTATTACTAACACAGTTAAATGTACCCAAAATTTTCTCTTATTTTACTCAATTACATCACACACCAATGAACTTCAACGTAAAAATGGACGACAAGAAACTTAAGGTGGACATTGAGAAAACAAATCTCAAAGACATTTTGATATACTGCAAACCTAAAGAAAGATTGGTCCTTATGAAAAAGTTCGGTCTCGATGGATCCAAAGAAACACCGCTCCAAAGGATCGGAAAGGAATATTCCTTGACCAGAGAAAGAATCAGACAGATAGAAACTCAAGCACTTATGAGATTCAGAAGATTGATCGTAGGTAACGAAACATATATGGAAGTACTTCAAGAGGCTAAGAAAATCTTGGATGTTCATGGAGGTTTACTCTGCGAAGATGTATTGATCTCTAAATTAGTCAACAAGAACATCTTTAAGTTTACAAGACAAGAGCTTAAACTTATTCTAGTATCTGATTTTGACGTAACCTATCTCAAGAGAAATAAATATTTGAACAAAGCATTCTACTTAGAGCCATTATATGAAGATCTTTTGACTAAAATGGTCCTTACTATCAGTGCATATTTTGAAAAAAGAAATAAGAGCCAAGACCTCTACGAGTTCATTGGACGAATGAAAGAGAATTTTGCAAAAGACTACAAAGAAGTTCATTATATGAAAAACGATTTGTTCTATGTAAATTTCTTCGATAGTATCAGAGAAATCAATGTGTTTGATGGAAAAATAGGTTTACCTACCTTTGCTGATGTCAACCCAAAAACAATCAAACTCAAGATTCTTTACACCATGAGAAGAATCAATAAACCTATTCACTACCAGGAACTTCCTTCCAAGATCATGGAACGATTCCCTGCAAAAAACGTAAAGATCAATACCGTACATAACGAATTAGTTAAAAACAATGACTTGTTTGTAAACCTAGGACTTGGAATCTACGGATTAAAAGAACGGGGATATGAAGGAGGTATGGTCAAAGAAATCTTAGTAAGAATATTCGAGAGGAACGATAGAGCTATGAATGTTAAGGAACTCTGCAAAGAAATGTTGAAAGAGAAAATGGTAAGTCCAAATACAGTTATGTTAAACCTCCAGAAATACAAAGATCTCTTCAAAAGAGTAGAAAAAGGAGTCTACGAGCTTATCAAGTCTAAGAAATAGTTTATATACGTATCCAATTATATAAAATCAAAAGATCTTGCTTCCCAGCAAGGTTTTTTGTTTAGAAGTAAACAAAAAAAGCTGTAGTGATACCACAGCTTCATCAGTATAATACTGACAGATTAGTCCCAGAGCTTTTTACGTTTGATGAATAAGTAGATTCCTATACCTATCAAAACCAGCACAAGAACAAAGAATAATGTTCTTGCAGGCCATGTAGGAAGTGATGGAATTCTCCAAGCTAAACCAATAGCCAAAACAAAGGCTACAATAGGAAGAACGAAGGAAAATATCTTTCCATTCCAAACCCAAACAGCTTCAGTAAATGCATAAAAAAAATTAGTAATTTTTGTCATATGTCAATAATTTTGTTTGAGGTAATATAAATATTTTGTTCTTTTTTTCAAG
>CAYQLB010000013.1:20766-26997 GCA_964418415.1 uncultured Candidatus Peribacteria bacterium | reverse complement strand
TAGCGGATTCTATAGTAGGACATTCTTCATAGTAAACTAACTTTTTTACAAAATACCTCTTAGTGAAGCCATCAACCATTCATTCTTTATGTTCATATATTCTTCTAACTAAATCATTGGTAACTCAAATATAAAGAACACCATCTTTTTTACTAGCTAAGATATATACATATCAAATATTATTCATGTAATATAGTGATATAAATTAAGATTGCTTCGCTATGCTCGCAATGACATTGGTTTTATAATATAAACAGATTTTCTGTAACTTACAGTTCTCGCATTTAGGTTTCACTGCTTTGCAATAGTAACGACCGAAAAGTACGAGTGCGTGATGTGCATGATCTTTATAACTATCCGGAATAATTTTTTCAAGAAGTTCTGAAGTCTTTTCTGGAGAAATAGTATGTAAGGGGGAGGTATCCTTTAGGATGGGGGATTTCACCAATCACAATCTATTACTAACTCTATGAATATGGGTATCTACCGCAATAAATGGCTTATCATATAAGACATGAGCGATTAATTTTCCTGTTTTAACACCGACTCATGGTAACTTCATCAGCTCTTCAAGTGTATTTGGTATTCAATGTTTATAATTCTTAATTCTTAATTTTTCATTCTTCATCAACAGTGAAGCTGTTTCATAGATATGTTTGGCTTTGGTATTGTAGTAGTTTATCGAACGTATTGCTGTCTTAAAAGATGGAAAACCGAGTGCCAATAAGTCTTCAGGTTTTTGTATCTTTTTGAAAAGCTTTTCAGTCACTTTATTTACTTGCAAATCCGTCGCTTGCGCAGATAGCATCACTGCTACAACAAGCTGAAAAGGAGTAGAGTAGTGAAGCTCTGTTTCGGGATTAGGAAAAAGTTCCTTGAGATACGTAAATATGATAGGTAAATTTTTATTCATCAAATGGAAAAATGAATTTTAGACTTTAGACTAAGTTCAGGGCCAGCAGGAATTGAACCTACGACATCAGATTCGGAGTCTGACATTATACCACTTAACTATGGCCCTATTACAATTACCTGTTGTAAAGGAAATATTATTATACCAAAATATTTGCAAAAAAAAAGTATTCTCTATATACTTAGAAAGCTTTATATAAAAATTCATATATGAATATAAAGAATGTTCAAAAAATAGCAACAATTTTTATTATCATTGGAAGTACTTGGTTATGGCAACATGCAGTATATGCCGAAGATATAATAGATTTTGATGTATTCCAAAAACAAGCTAAACAAGAAAATATAAGTAAAATGCCAAAAATACAACAGTTAAAATATATAAGATATATCAATCAAAAAGAATGTTTTTACGCAAAGGAAGATACAGATATGTACATCATTACACCATCATGTTTATTTGGAAATAAGCTTCCTCAGGTACCATTAACACAAGCACTAGAGATAATTTGGCCACATATAGAAGCATTCAATACTATCTATAATGAATCAGCACAATCATTTGTCTATGAATGAACAAATCCGATTCTAAACAAAACATACGATATATTACCAAAAACTATAGCAGAAAAAATTGCATTAGCCAAGGCAGAGAAAGAAAATAAAAAGATAAAAATATCAATTTATGCTCTTGCTGTAGAGAGTATCAAACAAGCAAATTTTTATGTAGTATATAGAGACATCTCTCCACTCAAAAGATGTACCAAACAAAACTATTTTGTTGCGCTAAACACACTCAACAATAAGGTTATCCAACCAGGAGAGACATTAAATCTCAACCAAGAAATAGCCAACGCACAAGGATATTGCAAAGGTTCTGGACGCAAGGACCTTATGTTTTACGGCGGCGTATGTGGAGCATCGACACAACTTTTTAGAGCATCACTATTATCACCACAAGTCACCATCAGTAAAAGATATGGACATAGCCAACGAATCGTACCCTATTATTCTGAATATATATTTGGTGATGATGCTGCGATGTACGAAATGAGCAAACAATTTGAGATCAAAAATCAATCTAACAACGAATTATACATCAAACATCTCGAAAAAAACGGAGGAGTATATTTGGCAATCATTACTCCACAAAAAGACAAAAAATGAGTAATAATCAACAAATTTGAAACACAAAAACTCAAAGCAACGGTAGAAAAAAATATCTATGAAAGAGAACCAAAAAACATCATAGATGAACAAAAATTTCTAAGTACTTATACCCAAAAAGAATATAATACTCGATAAAAAAACATTATTGCTTCCAAATTTCATAACTAATTCTTTTCTGATTGACACAATCTCTGACCATCTGTTCATTTCTATTAAGTGTAGATATTCATGTTTTGATTTCCAAAAACACTATCTTATTGAGATTTCCTTTGGAAAGTCAATCAAAAACCAAGTAATCAACCCCCTTTCATAGAAATACGAGATCTTTGTAGAAATACGGAAAATTAGGTAATAAGGGTGCTATTTTTTCATTAACATGGCCGAGGACAACGTTGCGCGATCTCGTAACTGCATCACTTCTTTGCTTTTTTATTTTGACCATAAAATATAGTTTTGCAATAAGATATCCTACAATACATCAGATAATAATTCATATAATGATAAGTCCAAAATCAGGATTCATAGCGAAAAATAACAAATAAAGCCAACTAAAGTATAGAAAAAATACAGCGAAAAACAACATAGTTATGTGTTTATTGTAGAATATAAATAAAATAAGTCAATTGGTTTAATATATAATAAATAAAAAATGTATTTAGTAATATTTTTACTCATGAATTTCTCAAAAGAAATTTGCATTTATTACAATTCTCGAGTATAATTAGTGTATATTATTATTTAGCACGATAACATTCAAAAACAGATGGTAGAAATCGATTACAAAGCAAAATTAGATGAAGCAGTACTTCAATCAGATGTCGTAAAGATTTTCGATAATCTTTTGACGGTAGCAGTAGAATCATGAGTATCAGATATCCATATAGAACCCTTGGAAAATTACTGTAGAATAAGGATTAGGATTGATGGAATCTTAGAAGAATTGGTTCAATATCCTAGAAATATCCACGAAAGCATCATCTCAAAATTCAAAATAGAATCATGACAGATGAGACCAGATGAAAAAAGAGTTCCTCAAGACGCAAGAGTATCTAGCGTAACATTAACGAATAAGGAAATTGATCTTCGTGCAAACACTTTTCCAAGTGTACGGGGAGAATGTTTAGTGATGCGTATCGTAGATAAATCCAAGAAGATACCACCATTAGAAGAACTGGGTATCGAGTGAAGCAACAAAGGAATTATTTTTAGACATCTCAAATATCCGAACGGAATTATTCTCATGACAGGACCTACTGGTTCAGGTAAAACGACAACACTCTATGCATGTCTTGACTATGTAAATACTACAGAAGTAAATATCATTACCTACGAAGATCCAGTGGAAAATAAAATGCCAGGACTTAATCAAGCACAAATAAGATCAGATATATGATTTACGTTTGCCAACGGACTCAGATGAGGACTTAGACAAGATCCTGATATCATGATGGTCTGAGAAATCCGTGATAGAGAGACTTTGGATATGGCCATGGAATCAGCCATGACATGACATCTCGTCTTCTCAACAGTACATACCAATTCATCAGCAGAAACCATAACGAGAGTATATAATCTATGAGCAAAACCATATATGCTCGTCGGAACATTCAATCTTATCATGGCAGAAAGATTAGTCAGAAGAGTATGTGACCATTGTAAAATCCAGGTCTCTGTGAAAGATGATCCAAAATATACATTTGCCAAAGAAAGTTTTAGAAATTTTGACAAAGAAGCATTGAAAAACGAAATTCTAAGTAGAGGAATTAATCAACAACAATGGAATGACTTTATCAATAATGCTATGATCTACGCAGGTAGCGGAAAAGATCCAACAACAGGAGAAACATGTCCTATCTGTTGAGGAAGTGGATACAAAGGCAGAGTAGGGCTCTTTGAAATGATGGATTATACAGAAGAAATTAAGAGTCTATTACTCGAAGGAAAAACAGCTTTCGAAGTAGAGAGCGTAGCACTTCAAAGAGGTATGATCAACCTAGAAAGAGATGGAATATTCAAAATAATCAAAGGTATGACAACACTAGATGAGATTTACAGATACGTAAAAGCAAGATTCGATAAATAAGTTTTAGCTTGATGCTTAATGCTTAAAGCTTAATGCACAACACAAACTAAATAGTGCATTCAGCATCCAGCATCCAGCATCCAGCATTATAGTAATAAAGTATGGAAGTCAGCAAATTAGGATTCTTCGAAAAATTTATCATCAAAAAATTCTTCGCACCGAAATTAAAGCAGAAGACAAATTTTTTTAGATTACTTGCGGTTGCTCAGAGAGCATGACTGTGATTAAGAGATGCATTATATTCTATAAAAAATTCAGAAAGTAGCAAAGGATTGATTATGATTATACAAGATTTGATAGATCAACTAACACAATGATATACATTATCACAAGCAATGGATAATCATGAATATTTTTTCAATGAAGAAGAGAGGGCCTTAGTAAGATCAGCTGAGACTATGGGAAATCTTCCAGAGATTTTGGATGAAATAGCTATAGAGTTAGAAAATAATCAAAGGATTAACGGAAAAATAAAAAAAGCCATGACATATCCTATCGTACTCATTATTTTTGCATTCGTAGCAGTTACCATACTACTCATTTATGTTATTCCAACTATCGTAAGTATGTTCCCAAGTCAAGATGCATTGCCAAGCATAACAAAATTCATGATGGGAGCTTCGGCATTCATAAAAAACACACGATATCTCATCATAGTAATCATCATAGGAATCATACTCATCTATAGATTTCTTTATAAATATGTATTAGCATTCAAAATTTTCATAGACAAATTATTGTTAAATATTCCTGCAGTATCTTGAGTGATAAAAACGTATTATATGTATAGATTTTCTAAACTCCTGAGTCAATTATATAATGCAGGAGTAAGTCCTATATTATCATTGAAACTGATGGGAAATACGTTTACCAATTTTTTCTACAAGAAGAAAGTACTTGAAATAAAAGAGAATCTCAACGCATGATTTTCATTCTCTGATTCCATGGAATGATCTTCTTTATTTGATCCAATATTGGTACAAATAATTCACGTAGGAGAAGATACAGGAAATATAACAGAAGTACTAAAAAAGATGGCAGATTTTTATCGCGATATGCTCCAAACAAAAATAGATATTCTTATGGATCTAATACAACCAGCACTTATGGCTATTATTGCTGTAGTGATAGGAATTATTGTTGGATCAATTTTCTTACCTATGGCAGATCTTGTCAATGTTATCAAATAATATTTATTTCTTATTATTTACCTATGAAAAAAATATTACTACTAATTCTCATAAGTACAAGCATATTAGTGACACAAAGTTCATCTAATGCAGAAGAGATAGGATTAGGAAATATTGTATTCGAAGAAAAAAACCTCCAAAGTATAGAACATGGTATTTTCACTACAGATCTCAGTTATATCATAACGAAACTACACCTGGTAATTGCAGGTAAAGATCTTGATATCATCAATTATCAATGAGAAATACTAGATACCATAAAAAAATTGGAAGAATTAACCAAAACAGATATTATAAAAACATTAGATTTAGCACCAAATAAAGAAGTAGCATTAACAACCTATCTTAGGGATTGTGAACAAGAAATACAAAAATGAGAAATAGTATCAACATATCTCAAGCAAGAAATGCAGATATTCAAAAGCGATATGGAAGCATGTCTTACGGATAAAAACATCAGTGATAAAAGTTATTTTGATGCTGTAGAAAGATATGATCAACATATCATGGATACATCACTTACAGAATCCATCAAATATGAGAATTGTGCTACAGAAAATAGGATCCAATACAATGCCAAAGTCAATGTAACAAAAAAATTAGTATTTTATCTCGGATTATTACAAAAAAAATATGACATGCTTTTCGAAAAACAAGATATCGTTACCAAAAACTTTACGGTATTTAGGGATAATATCTTACCAGATCTCAATGAAATAGATATACTTCTCGAACAATATGATTTTTAATAGACAAATAAGATCAATCAAGAGAGAATAGACGGAATAGATTCTAATCCATCTAAAATCAATCTAATCCGTCTTCTTGTTGAAGTCCTTAAGCAAATAATTAATCTGAAGTCAGGAGATTTATCCT
>CAYQLB010000013.1:1310-20666 GCA_964418415.1 uncultured Candidatus Peribacteria bacterium | reverse complement strand
TGATATATTTTTGTGTATGGAGACAAAAATAGACATCTCTAAAAATATCAATCTCTTCGCAATCATAGCAGCGATATGATTGTTTTTTTGCAGTATTTTCATTATCCGTGCTGTTGCCGAAGGAAGGTTTTATGAAGCATTATCAAATGGTGAACCAGTTTCAGGATTATTAGGACAGAAAATAGCGAATATAGAAAATACAATCAAGGCTAATGAAGTAATGGAGAAGCAAGACTATGAAAGTGCTTTAACACTCATCACGGGAACAAAAAGTGAAGACTATTATAATCGCTGAACCATACAAACTATACTAGCATACAAGAATGCGCTAAAAAGCAATATTTCATGACTCGAGTCAGCGCAATGATATATAACACAAGCGCAGCAAAATTTTGATATAGCTAATAAGCTATGAGTCCCACAAAAAATAAAAAGAGCCATCATCGACAACCAACAAACAATACAATCACTATCATCTGTCATAGATATCAAAACTTGTTATGGTATAGGTAGTTCTATCATCAGCAATCTCAATAGCATCAATACTATTATTACTGCTATAAAAAATACTTTACAGCAAGAAGAAGAATATCTTAGCAGAAGAGCGAATAATATCGATGAAAAATGCTACGAAAAACTGAGTTATATCGTAGATACCAGCAAAGAACAAGTAGGATCTTTAGAGAAACAGATGATTGACAATACTCAAGATTATAAATCTGAATTCTCAGAGAAAATAGAAGATCCCTATATCTGTATCAGTACACCATATGAGAATATTCTTCCTTCTATGATCAAAGGTGCTCAAGGATTATCTCAATATCAAGAGCTCCATCGAAACACGGTAGAAGCACTAAAAAACAACGACCAAAAAAAAATTAACGATCTCTGTAATCAGACCAAAAACGACGCACAAATCAGCCAACAGATAGAAGATACTGTACAAGAGCTCTTAGGTAAATTGGACGATAATTCGTTGGACAAGCAACAGCAGCAAAGGTCAAGCGACGAAGTGAAATATAAAAACTTCTTCGATAAGAACGAAAAAAAAGTATTGAGAGATATCCAAAATATCAACCAATCTCGAATAAATACCATCCTAAATATCAGAGGGAAAGGCAACTACGATACAGAACACTATCTCGATAGTTTATTCAATCAATTCTACGGAAATACAGGCGACTTCATCGATTTACATAAATAAACAATATTCCACCATCAACAATAAACAATCAATAATCAACAAAAAAATTTCTACCTTTTACCTTTTACCTTCTGTTAATAATGCTAAAAATAGAAAACCTCACTGTCCATGTCGAAAACAAGACAATACTTGACAATGTCTCAATGAAATTTGAACTGGGAAAAAATTATTGTATCATAGGAAAAAACGGTTCAGGAAAATCATCACTCGCCATGACCGTTATGGGACACTATAAATACGAAATAAAAAATGGAACTATTGAAATATTGAAACATTGAAACATTAATAATCTAACTCCCCACGAAAGAGCTAAGCTTGGGATATTCGTGGCTTTTCAACACATCCCAGAAATCAAAGGAATCAAGCTATTTGAATTTCTTCGCTCGATATACGATGCCAAAAACGACACCACAACATCATTCCTCGCATTCAAAAAAATCATAGAACCATTGATCGAAGAATTAGCTATCGATAAAGATTTCCTTCGAAGAGATCTCAATGTCGGATTTAGTGGAGGAGAAAGGAGAAAAATAGAGATTCTCCAATTAAAATTACTCAAACCAAAATATATTTTTCTGGATGAAATCGACAGTGGACTCGATGTCGATGCATTCAAATCTGTCGTACGTATGATCTCCGATCTCAATCATTCAGAAAATTCATTTATCATCATCACTCATATTTTCGACATCATAGAACATATTCCCGTAGATAAAGTATATGTCATGGAAAAAGGTAAAATCGTTCAAGAAGGGGACCAAGGAATAATTGAAAAAATAAAAAAAGAAGGTTTTACTTCTCCAGAAACAGAATAATGCAAACATTCAAAAAATTATTAGCACCGATCAAATATTTCAAACGGCACTACTTTCGATTCATTTTGACATCTGCACGATTTGGAATACTTTGGCCTATTAATGCGCTTTTGATTAGTAGAGCCATAAAAGGAATAGAAATCAATGATTATCATATGTTCAAAACATATCTGGTTATTTTTATCTGATTGACAGCGGTCAATTACCTAACCAATTATTTCATCAGAACGTTAAGGAAAGTAACAATAAGATTATTCCAAGAAAAAACATACGACATCTATCTCGGTAAATATCTCAAAGCAGACAATAATATCGTAGAAACACTATGAACAGGACAATCAAATAGCATTCTCCAAAAATGATGTGATAATCGAAGAAGTATAGTACATGATATTATCTTATGACCGATAGTAAGAAATGTTATAAACATCGGAACGATATTCTTTTTGGTAATCACAAACCTCGGACGATTAACATTTAGCATCATATTAATAGTGTTTATTATTATGATACTTTTTGCACGACGAGGCAACAAGAAAATGAAAAAAATAAGGAATCTAAGAAGAGATGTATTTGTCCAAGCAGACAGATTCATAGTAAAAGTAATTATGTCAAAATTCGAAATTCTTCAAAACAACAAGATAGTAAAAGAACTAAAAAAGACCAAAGATTTTTTTATGAAATTAATATTTCGAGATAAAAAAGAAAGTACATGATTTATTTTGGCAAGCGATATTCCTAGAGCATTACTAGATTTTGCAAAGATAGGACTAGTGTTTCGATATGGTATCCAAATATTCAATGGTACTGCAGGATTCGCAGAATTCACATTAGTATGGATGCTTATGAACCAGATAACGGGTACATTATTTGAACTAAACGACATTATGGGTAATTATTTTTGACAGATAGTTTTCGTAGAGAAATTATGGAATACGTTCGATGATATACCAAAGCTCAAAGGATACGAAAAAGGAAAAAAATTTCATCTCCATGAGGGGAATATAGCCTTGGAAAAAGTAAATTTTAGCTATGGAAATAAAGACATCTTCAATAATTTCTCATTATATATTGAATGAGGAAAAAAGACAGCATTTGTTGGCGAGAGTTGATCAGGGAAAACGACATTATTGAAATTGATTGCATGATACGTACATCCGATCAAAGGAAGTATAAGTATAGATGATCAGACCTTACATACCGTTGCATTAAAAGAATATTACAAACATATAGGATATTTAACACAAGATCCCAGTGTATTCGATGGAACCATACGAGACAATCTTCTCTATGGCACCAGCAAAAAACCGACACAGAAAGAAATAGACAGAGCGATAAAGTTATCCAGATGTGAATTTATCAATAATTTCAAAGATGGACTCCAAACACAAATAGGAGAGAGGGGAGTTAGGCTCTCTTGAGGACAGAAACAAAGATTAGCGATAGCTAAACTCTTTCTTAAAAATCCAAAAATCATCTTTCTTGACGAACCGACAAGTTCACTAGATAGTTTTTCAGAAGAAGATATCGCTCATGCATTTACGGATCTTTTCAAAGGAAGAACAGTCATTGTAGTAGCACATAGATTACAGACGGTAAAGCAAGCAGACATCATCCATGTACTAAACAAATGAGGTAAGATAGTCGAAAGCGGAACCCATCAGGAATTGTTAGATAAAAAGGGAGTCTACTATAAGATGATAGAATTACAATCAGGATTTTAATCATAGATCATATCATGCAAAAAAAAGTACATATCAAGACCAGTGATAAAAAAACAATATACTGAATACTCGATACACCTGGAGGGAAATCCAAAGGAGTAATCATTTTCGTGCATGGATTGACCGACAACTTTGATAGTCATATGTTTCCAAATAGTGCAAAATATTTTACAAAGAAATGATATACTACCTATAGGTTCAATCTCTATGGCGAAAGAAAAAAAGAAAGAAAATTACAAGAAGCAAGTCTAAAAAGCCATATATATGATCTAAATATGGTCATCAAGCATTTCGAGAAAACAGCATACAACATATTTCTTGTAGGTCATAGTTTTGGCTGATTGACAATTTTATATACAAACATTAAAAAAATTACTTGAATAATACTTTGGGATTCGTCTATCGGAGACAAAGAACTGCTTGATGATGTAAGATATGATACAAAAAATAGTTCGTACCATATAGATCGATGAGATGAATATAAACATATCATAGGAGCTAAGATGTATAAAGATTTTTTAATCGATCCAGAAAAACATCTTAAGCAAATAAAAAAAATACATCTCCCCATCAAGATTATCTGTGCAGAGAAATGACTACAAAGAGCGTGAAAAAGATATTATAAAGCAGCAAATAACATAAAAGAACTTTGTATTATAACTTGAGCATCACATTGTTTTGAGGAAAAATGAGCAGAAAAAAAGCTTTTCATAGAGACCTATGATCGAGTAAAAAGATTTAGTACATAAAAAACACATATATGGATAATATAAAAAAATATTCTGCAGGAGGAATTGTGATAGACCCAAGAACAGAGAAGATAGTACTGACGAAGAAATTAGCAAAAAAAGAATATGTAGCTATGATTAGAAAGTTACTGTATAATATCATCAAAAGAACACCAGAGGAAACTATTAAAAAATTCAAACTATGAGCATTCACCAAAGGAAAAATAGAAAGATGATGAACAATTCAGCAAACAGCGCTACAAGAGATAGAGGAAGAATCATGAATTAAAGAAAAAGATATTGTACTCCAAAAACATCTCTGATCATTTCTCAAACAAAAACAATACGGTTTCAAAAAAGTAGAAATGTTCTTGTATGTACTTACCAAGGAATATCTCGAACTCAATCCTACAGACAAAAGACATATTGCGGCATTCATAGATCTCCACAAAGCTGAAGAATATATGCAAAACGAAGAAGAAAAAAAATTCTTTTTGAAGGTTAAAGATGAAATCCTGCAAACGCTTTTAGCACACAAAGATAGAGATATTTTATCGATAAAAAAACAGAAAAATGTCCCTCAAGTCGACATTGGAGTCAAAAGATAATATACAATATGATCTTTATTTGACCGGTCTAACAGAAGATACGGTAAAAAAAATTTCCGCTGATCAAAAAGAACCAGAACGGATGTTACAACATCGTTTAGAATGTTTGAAAATTTTCCAGAAAATGAAACTTCCGAATCGATGACCGGGTTTAGAAAAATTAGATATACAAGAAATTATATATTATGCTAAACCTCATAAAGACAATGAATGATACGCAAATAACCGAGAGGATGTACCAAAAGAGATCAAAGAGAAATTCCAGAGATTGGGGATCCCAGAAGCAGAACAAAAATATCTTGCTGGTGCAGGAGGACAATACGACTCACTAAATGTCTATCATCAAATACAGGAAAAACGATCCAAACAAGGAATTATTTTCGAAGATATGCCGCAAGCTGTGATCAAATATCCGGAATTAGTGAAAAAATATTTCATGAAATTAGTACCAGCAACTGATCATATATTTGCTGCACTCCATGGGGCTGTTCGAAGTGGATGAACATTTATTTACGTACCAAAATGAGTTAAACTCACCGATCCCTTGCAAGCATATTTCCGCATGAACACGTATGCAGGAGGACAATTTGAACATACGATGATCATCATAGAAGATGAAGCAGAAGGAAGTTATATCGAAGGATGTTCTGCACCAAAGTTTGATAAAGCATCATTACATGCAGGATTAGTAGAAATTTTTGTGTGAAAGAATGCCAAGATGAAATATTCGTCTGTAGAAAATCGATCAACAAACACCTACAACCTAAATACAAAAAGAGCGATAGTAGAGGAGTATGGATATATGGAACGGGTCAATGGTAATCTTGGTTCATACACTACCATGTTATATCCATGTTCTATCTTAAAATGAGATTATAGCAAAACGGATATGTTATGAATTGCTGTGGCAGGACAGTGACAACATCAAGACACCGGGTCCAAAGTTATTCATATAGGCAAATACACATCATCAAACATAGTCGCTAAGTCTATTTCGAAAGCTGGTGGCATCAACACCTACCGCGGATTAGTCAAAATCGCTAAATGAGCGGAATGAGCAACTAATCACATCCAATGTGATGCCCTATTATTCGACGATAATTCAGTATCCAATACCATTCCACTCATCCAATCCGACAATGACAGCGCTATAGTAGCCCATGAAGCTAGCGCAGGAAAAATTGATGAATCTGAACTTTTCTACCTCATGGCTCGTTGACTTTCTCAGGACAAAGCGACCACTATGATCGTCAATGGATTCTTCTCTTCGGTAATCAAAAAACTCCCCCTCGAATATGCAGGAGAACTCAATAAATTAGTAGAACTTGAAATGGAAGGATCTATAGGATAAATACAAGAACATTATTTCTATATAATACTCAGGAGAATAGTTCTATATTGTCTATATAAAAAGATGAAACCAACCTTCACTATAGGAGTATTTGGAATTATACAGGACGACAACAATCGCGTACTTCTATGCTTAAGAAATGATTATGATTTTTGGAATCTGCCTGGATGAGGGATGGAACAGGGAGAAACTCCTCGAAATGCAATGATTCGTGAAGCAAAAGAAGAAACAGGATTGGAAATAGACATTACCAGATTAATTGGAATCTACAGTAAGCCAGAAAACAATGAAATAGTCTTTCTCTTTGCATGTAAAAAAATCTGAGGACAGATCACATTAAACGAAGAAGCAAGAGATATACAGTATTTTTCATGGAATGACATACCATCTAATACGCCACCTAAACATACAGAAAGAATCAAAGATTTCTTAGAAAATAAAAACACTCCCATAATGAAAGTACAGGGAGGAACATCAAGCAAGGAATTATTCAAGAAAATAGGATAAATATTTTATTTTGTTCAATAAGGTGTATGTGAAACCTTTTTATCGTCGTGGATGAAAACGACAATATCGTCTGATACAAATCTAAAGAAAATATAGATCCTATAAATGAGTATTATAGAGTTTCAGCGTTACGATTAACAAACAGCAGATGAGAAATTCTTATAGCCCAAAGATCATATAATAAATCTCATAATCCAGGAAAACGATGACCTTCTTTAGCTGGTACTGTTGAAAAAGGAGAAACTTATGAGGATAATATCAAAAAAGAAACAAAAGAAGAATTAGGGATAACATGACTTCAATTCATAAAATGACCAAAATACAAGATAGAAAAAGAAAGACATTATTTCTGACAACGATTTTTCGCTACTGTAGACAAAGACATTTCAGAATTTAAAATTCAAGAGGAAGAAGTAGAAACAATAAAATGGATATCACCCAAAGAATTAGAAAAGGATATAGAATTGCATTCAGAAAAATATCTTACAAATATGAAAAAATATTTAACAGAATTCGTAATTCATTAATCAATTAATTGTTTATATAAAGTATCCATATCTCTTAATAAGATTTTTTAGCTTATCAGCTAACTCAGGATCTATGGACTTGCTAAGCTCATACAGCCTATTGATACTCGTATTGTGTTTATTTTTTTTTAAAATTGATTCCCAAACCTTGATATCAAGAGTTTTGTGGTACTTCCTGATAACTTTTTTAATCAATTCATTAATATATCCTTGGGAAATCATGCCTGGGTTATAGAGACTTTCTACCATAGCGAGCTCCAATCCAGCAATAGGGAAAGTGAGATGTCATATTTTTGTCTTTTTAGTCAATTTTCGAAAGAATCCAAAGAGACTGTCGGTCTTATTTTTTGCATAAGTCTTAAAAACCGCTTGTTTATCAAACATAAGAACTTCCGTAGCTTGCTTATATTGGTTAACAATAGTCAGTTCATCAGGAATATCATAAGAAGATAGATTCAATTCCAAAGCTTTCAATCAGCCGATATATCGATGACCTTTGAGAAAGTTAGCACAATGTTTTTTAACGATAGTCCGATAAAAAATATCCATAATTTCTTCCTTAGAATAACTACGTTCTGGATCCTTAACAAAAAAGATGTTTTTTTTAAGATTTTCTAGATATCCCCTAACTTTGAGATAATAAATCATCTTATACATTTTTTGTACAGAAAAATCTTCACTCATACAGGATTTCAACAAGACTGCCATTTTTTCCCCGTCAATAAGCTTTCCTTTTGATTTTATCAACCTTTTGACAAGGTTGTCAAAAACTTTATTTGACATAAACCAGTAACTACCTACAAAGTAAATATAAAAAAATATAACGTTCCTTACAAAAAAATCAAGACGATTTTTCCATAAAAATCTGAACGGTTTTTCTATTGCATTTATTCAACGAAAGGATAAAAAGTCGCTTACCCATATTTTTATATATTACAAAGATATGAATCAAACGACGCTCGTAACCCAATTGGACACAGTACAACAAACCATAGACTTAGACAATGTACACGCTGTATTTACCGAAAATACAGATGGATCTTACGACGTAATATTAGAAATAAATTCTAACAAATTTTTGATCGCTGTAGAAAAGATAGCAAATCACATAGATCGTCTAGAAATTATAGCAACCAAGTGATTTGTAGAAATTAGCAATAAGATCATTCTTATGATTAAAAAACTCATAGAGCATCTCCGATACAGAATCGACTAATATATTCAGTCGAAAGTCTATAAAGTCAGATTTTTCAGTAACTTTATGGACCTTAAAGACTTTAGACTTTATGGACTATAGTATGAGTGAAGAAAATAGTCTCATGATACAAGAATACAGTAAAAACCCTCTCAAAAACTTTGCCATGAAGGAATGTACTATCAAACAACATGAGGGAAATTTTATCTGTTGAGATGATATTGTCGTATATCTAACAATAAAAGACAACAAAATAACAGAATATAGTTATGATGGCAATTGTTCAAACATTACTACAGCAGCTGCTAGCTTCTTATCAGAATTCATTATCGGAACTCCAATAGAAGACATTCTGCATCGAACATATCAAACGATGGTAGACCGCGGATTCGAAGTATCTCCAAGAAGAAAAAGAGCAGGAGTTATTGCCATATTAGCGACAAGAAATGCTATCCATAAATATCTTAAAGATGGTCAAGAAGACACCTTTGATAATCTTATAGAAGACTAATTAAGACAGAATTTGACAATTTTTTAACGAAAATGTCAAACATTTGTCAAAAACAAAAGACAATTGATATTGAAAAACACAGACAGATAAGTAAAAATTAACAACCAACAACAAAATAATACATCATTTTAATACTTCAAGAGACGAGCGTATGAGACCATTAAAACACCTGCTAATCAATATCATAGTAAATGGAGCAGTATTATACGCTATCGTACATTATGTACCAGAACTCGGATTCAAAATTACTTCTATCTACAAAGACACCTACATTATATTTGGTATTCTTGGTATCGTATTCTGGCTAATTAATTCCGTACTCAAAAACATCCTCAAAATTTTAACACTACCGATAAGAGTATTTACGTTAGGACTCTTCTCACTCATCATCAACCTAGGTGTACTATATATCTTTGAACAGACTGTGAATTATCTAGATGTAGGAATTGGCGTACAACTTGGAACAATAATACAAACAGCAATACTCTCAATCATTCTCAGTGCTATCTACTTCCTCATCAAAAAAATAATATAGTCAGTATTACCAAAATATCTTTATCTAATAAATAACACATATAAAAATGAAAGGAAAAACACTCTATCTGACACTCATCATCATGATTTTTATCTTTCTCCGGATACCATATTTCCAAAATGTTGCCACTCCGGTTGAGATTTCTTTCTTATGAGGGATGCCAAGTTTCATAGGGATTTATCCACGAATACTTTTCTTAGGTATGATAGAAGGAGTATTAATAACTATCTATATTCAAACACTATTAAAAGATATCAAATATTCAGAACCAACCAAATTCGATCTCAACCAATAAACAAAAATAAGGAAACAAGATTGCAAGAATGCCATATCTCATCTATGGATAGGCTAATTGTATACGTATTTTAAATTATTAAATGACAGGTAATTATGAGTAAAACGTACAATGTAACAAGGGAAGTTGCAGCAAAATCTCTTAATATTTCTACCAGGACTATTGATAGGTATATCAAAAATGGTAAGCTTTCTTACAAGAAAATAGCAAACAAAGTATTGTTAGCAAAGGAGGAAGTAATATCACTTAAGCAAGAATTTACAACACTTCATCAAGAGCTAAGCTCAGAAATCATCAATCAATCAACCAGCACATCATCAAATACAGGATTAGCGAACAAGAGTGAGGTAGAAAATGCTATAGATCAGAAAATCGAGAAGTTTTTTCTTATTTTCAAAGAAAAAGAAAAAATGCTTGAGGAAAAAAACAAGATGATCTTCGTTCTTCAACAAAGAGTCTCAGAATTAGAGACAAAAATACAGCATATGGTTGCATTGCCTGATTATAACAAAGAGAAACAAGAGGCTATTATAGAGAAACAGAAGTTAGAAGAAAAAATCTGACAACTTAAAGGTATGATCAAAAACGAAAAGCTCAAAAACCTTATATTCATAGCACTTTCACTCATATTTATCATCGTTGCAGGATTTTTCATTCTTAAGGGATAACACCCAACATAAAACAAAAGAAACTCCAGTACAAAGTAGGAGTTTTTTTTAATATTTTCTTATACACAAATTGTATTGACTTTTTATATATAATAAATATAAAATATATTGTTTTACCCATATCACCACTCAAGGAATATGCTAAAAACACTTATTCATTACCAAATATACATCATTATAGGAATTCTTGTATTTCCTATTTTTGCGTTCATTACCTATTTGATAAAGAAAATGATTGATAGACTGAGATTTGTCAAAGAACTGAACAACATAAAGAAACCATTAATGGAAAGAATAAATAATATTGAGGCAATCTATGAAATAAAGGAAAAAATCAAGAAATGAATATAATTATTGAAACTATCAAATCAGATATACAGACACTCAAACAAGAGATTCAAATATCACAAGAAGTTTGGGAAGCAAACAATATAGATAAGATAGAAGAAGAAATAACAAGATTCTATGAGAGAATGCAAAACCCTAAGAAAATGGAAGAGAATAAGAAAACTATTCCTGTGCCGGAAAAAGATATTGTCAAAGAAACTCCTCAACATATATATCAGCAAGCAGTTATCCAACAACAGGAATATCAACTTCAGGCCAAACAACAACAGACAACATTACATAAAGAACAAATCAAAGTAATGAATGAAAATATAAGCAAATTCTTGGTGGTCTATAGAGAAAAAGATAAAGTGATCGAGGACAAAAATAGAGCATTGGATGAAAAAAATAAATCCATATACGTTCTTCAACAAAAACTTCAAGAAGCAGAAGCAAGACTCAAAAGAATGATAGCTGAGCATGAAGGCGACAGCAATAAAGATAAGATTATAGAAGAAAGAACAAAAACAATTAGCATTCTTCAACAAAGATTGCAAGAGGTAGAAAATAAGTTCAAAAAGATAGCCATTCTCCACAAAAGCATCACAGAGAAAGAACAAATGAAGGATGCTATCATAGATGAGAAAAATAGATTTATAGCTAATCTCCAAGGAAGATTAACAGAAATAGAACAGAAGCTCCAGAATATCGTAATGATCAATGAAAATAACAAAGAAAACTTTTTAAACAGCAAACTTCTTGATATTGATGAGCAGATAAAAATAGAGAAAAAAAAGAACCGGATCCTTATAATCGCATTTATCATCTTTCTGATTATTATAATATGAGGAAGCATATTAGCATATAGCTACTACATAGAAAATATAGCCGCATATGCCATTTAGACTTTATATCATATAAGAGATAAAAAATCCATCACTAGTGATGGATTTTTTTATAAAAAAACAATAAAGAATTAAATCTTCGATGAAAAAATTTTCGTAAAAATTTCTCAGAATTCCTGTCTACAGGCATCAAAATTTTTATTTGCCATCCAATTTTTGAAGTTCTTGTGACAAAAATTTACCGTATTTTCCAGTCCTTTTTCTGGCATACCAAGATACGTTTCGATATCTCATTTTTTGAGAATGAAAATATTTTTAGGATACATTCCATCTATACTCGCTATCAATTGTTTATATTTCTGAGGAAACATATTTCTGATAGTATCGACCAATTTATTGTAATGACGATGTGTCTTACCACTTTTTTTGAGTCATGCATAATACGACCTTGTCTGCTTATAATAAGAGCTGAGATCACTTTGTGTCATAAATCCATAATCAACAATATTATCCCAGTCACCGATAAAATAGGTATGTAAACCGAATCTATCAAGAAACTTACTCCATATTTTATAACTTCATTTTCCATTGATATTGATAATCTCATAATCTCTAACAATATTTTTCCATTCTGGTAAAGTATGAAGATATCTTAAATAAAAATCAAAGAAATATGCATCAGTTTCTCATTCAACCATAATGATATTGTTGACGAAAAATATCTTGGAAAGATTTTCGAATTTGAGGAGATGCACCAAACTTGCTTCATCAGATGAAAGCGTGAAGAAAGGATTCTTTATATGAGTTTCTCCATCGATTTTAGAGAATCTATATACATTGGCTATATTTGATTCATTGATAAGTAGAGGAGAGTAAGTAGATATAATAAACTGTGTTCCAATATTTTGATTAATCTTTTCAACCATTCTTGAAAAACTTCTCTGCATCTGAGGATGAAAATGGATCTCTGGCTCATCGATAATAACCATACCATCTTTGAGATCATACCCATAAAGTGTAAATATGATCGATAGAAGTGATTGTTCACCATCACTAAGTTCAGAGAAAGAAAGGATATTACCAAATACATCCACAAGAAAGAAATAAAGCATATCGTTTTTAAATTCAACATGAAGTATTCTATTGAAATATTTTTTTATAATAAATGATAACGAAGTATAAAAGTCAGATGATGCTAATCTTTCAGGATAATTCGCAATATTTTTTGTAGTCATTTTAAGATTCCAATGATCGGAAATAACATTCCAAATTTTTTTAACACACAAATAAAATCAAAGCGATGCATGATGTCATGAACAATCTTTGTCGCCTATAAGCTCATTTCGTGTATGTGGATCAACCGCATGAGGAATATTAGTAAGCGTTCTTCTGGTACCAATAAAAGCGATTCAGTTTTTGAGTGGTTGTAATGTATTTTCTTTGCCGATACCAACAAATTCATTGTAGATATCTATACAGATTTGCAGAAGCTCTATATTTTTGAGATACAAAACAACGAATTGTTCCTCTGGAGAAAATTGTTGTTCATTGAGAACAATTAAACCCTTTTGTAGATCAAAGGAGAATTCTAAAGTAAGAGTACTAGGAATGTGTTGAATCTGATCAAGAGGAAATTCAGGATATTGGATATTCAAGGAACTATACTGTTTGATCAAGGAATTAAAAATATTAGCATGATCAGCGATATAATGCATATTATCATAATCATATTCAGTCAAAACAACCTGTATAAGTACTTTTGATTCTTTATCAGAAGTCCTAAAATGAGGATGTAATCATTCCAACTGTTGTTCATGTAAAACAATAGTTTGATTCATGGCCGTAGAGTCTGAAATATGTTTTTTATGATAAATATAATCATTCATAAGGCCGACTCTCATAATCTGTTTGATGATATGTAAGAATCAACTCTTACCTGCACCATTAGGTCAGATAAGGACATTAACATTATTATTTGGTCTATTATAAAATTTAATACCTTCGATTTTAGAAAAATCCGGCTGATATGGATAACTCAATAGGTTAGAAATCTTAATATTGGCTATTTTCATAGGGCAAATGAGATATAAAATACTTGTTTTTTCGTTCTACATAAGTATAGTTAAAATCGTTTTTTTTGCAAATATTTCATGCCGTCCTTGTCACAGCAAGGTTAAATTGTCAGTAGTACCCAAAAATAGAAATGTCAGTAAAATTGGTAGGTATTTATTCCTAACCAATTTGAAATGACATTTATCTATACTGACAAAGACATGAAAAAGATTCGCATTACAGAGAAGTTCATGAATAGAACTATCTCTTTACAAGATGCTTGCGATGCCCTTGATTGTTCTGATAGAACGATATATAGGTATCAGGCGACACTCAGAAGCGAATGACCGTCATGATTTATCCATTGATTAAAGGGTAAACCACCAAATCATAACCCTAACACAAGTAAATATGCAGATATCATACCGATAATATCTAACAATAAATTTAGATGATTTGGGCCTACGCTATTGGCTGAGAAACTAGAGGAAGTATATGGTATTGTTATAAACCATGAATCCCTAAGACAAAAGATGATAAAGCAATGATTGCGAGTCGCCGATAAACGCAAAATCACAATTGCTAGACAGAAAAGGGAAAGAAGGCCATGATATGGCATGCTCGTACAATTCGATGGTAGTTACCATGATTGGATAGAAAATGGAGAGATGAAATGTTTATTAGTCGCTATAGATGATGCGACGAGTAAGGTTATTTTTGCGAGATTTGTAGATGGCGAGTCGTTAAAAGATGTATTTGATTTTCGGAAGGAATATATGAGGAGATTTGGCAAGCCTATGGCCATTTACTTAGATCGTCACTCTTCATATAAGGTTAATCATCCAAGGGATCAATTTGATCACGAGATGAAAACTCGTTTCCAAAGAGCTATGGAAAGCCTATGAATAGCAGTTATTTATTCTAAAGAACCCGAAGGAAAATGAAGAGTAGAAAGATGATTTTGAACACACCAAGATAGACTCGTGAAAGAGATGAGATTTGTAGATATTCTTTGCTATGATGATGCGAATGACTTCCTGGAGAAGTATTATATTCAAAAACACAACAAAAAATTTAGCATCTCCGCAAAAGAAGAATGAGACTTCCATATAGAACTCACAGATCAAGAATTTATTGACCTTGAACGACTGTTTGCTAAGATTACAACTAGGACATTAAGAAGAGATTGAACTATAACATGCATGAGCAAGACATACCAGATACTTAAGAACCAATCATTATTATGTTGATACACTATTACGGTAAAAGAATCAATCTACGGTCACATTAGGCTATTTACATGAACGAAAGAACTACTTTTCACGGAACTCCACTCAAGATAAAACTGACAATTCTATTATTGGAAAATTACTGACATTTCTATTTTGCTCTAACATATTTCATGCCGTCCTGAAGCATGAAGGGCAAATATTTCATGCCGTCCTGAAGTATGAAGGGCAAATATTTCATGCCGTCCTGAAGTATGAAGGGCAAATATTTCATGCCGTCCTAAAACATAAAAAATAAATCTACAGTACTTTACTTTTTAATAAAAAAAAATGCAAGAATCAAAAGAAATAGAATCATACCTCACCACCAAAGAAGAGCTTGATGCGCTCTACAAAAATATTCAGACAAAAGTATCAGAACAAAAAGATGCAGAAGAATAGATACAGGAGCTATATAAGGAAAAAAATAATGTCTGAACAGGAAAAAACCATAATTATAAGCGATATCCATAGATTTCTACAGACAACACCATTTTCATATGAAAAAAAGATGAAACTCTTTTGTTATTATACAAAAAAGGGTATATCCAAAAAACTAGTGTGTTATATCAATCCTAGATCCAAAGACATAGTTTTTGGCATTAGTCACCGAGGAACGAATATATTGGAAACATATCCTATACTCAACATAATGGCCGATGAAACCAAGACAAGTGTTATCAAATTCAGCATAGTATCATATGAAGATATAGAGAAAAGGGGAATACAAAAAATCATAGAATACCTACAAAAGTACCACTTGCATTCCTAACATATAATCATAGGATAAACACCCAAAAACAAAACCTTAGTATGCGTAAAAAACAAAAAAGAGGCAAAAGAATTTTCATCTTAAGCCTCTGGAAAATGAGAAAAAGAGAATTCTGGATAGAATGCATAACACTCTATCTATCGATATTGATAGCTACCATGTTCGTACAAGCTGCAATATTACAGGTAGATACAGAGATACTGGTATTCTGTCTTATCAAATCACTGATTACCACGATAGCTAATGTGCTAATCATCATGCTTGGACGACAAGTACGATTTGCTCAACAACATTGGTTCGTGGAAACCATCTTATATACAATCGCCAGTATACCATATATAGAAATCAGTACCATTTACGTATACACCAATGATATAGCATTATTGATGGGTATGATACAATGGTATGCTATTGCATATTTTGTTATGGGGCTGGGTATCAAAAAATATCTAAGATGGAGTAAGGCATTATTTATGAATGCCAAAAAATGACGAGAGTCCGCTTCTCTATGAAGCGGCTTTTTTTATTTTCTATACAGATAGATAACCTTCTTTCCGAGCTCGTCCGTAATGATATCGTAAGGTTGATGCTTCACAAAAGTGAAGGAGTTGGAAATAATGATTGCATCCTTGCTGACCTGATCAAAGACCCAATCTTCGATAGCAGCCAATTGATTAGGGAAAAGATACATATAGACATAGGGATAATGCTGCAAAGATGCTTTTTTGAAATTAGCCCTTATAAGTATAATATCTTTATATCACAACAAAAAATTAGATAATTTACCATAAAAAATAACAAAAGGATTGAGATCATATCCTGTACCTTTCAGTCTAAATTCTTTAGAAAAAAATCTGAGCGCTTTTCTATCCCCACACCCCAGATCTACGATTTTGGCTCCTTTTTTTAGCTTCAAATGCTGCTTCATGACAATCAAATGAGAATTAAATGAAGGAACATAGGGAGCTTTTTTGAATCCCGTAATCAAAGGTCCGAGTGCAAGCATTCAGGCAAAAACCGTGAACGCCAGAAGCATCACGAGAAGAAAGATCAGAGCTATGATTTTTATAGTCATATAGGGAGTATAGCATTTTCGAGCAAAAATGGAAGGGGAGAGGGATAATCATTTTTTGACTTTTTCGGAGATTCGGGATATACTTAGGGTATTTATCTCATACAGCATCCATGAGTCTTAATGCCAGGAAAAGAGAGGATATAGAAAACGATCTGCACTCTGCACAAGGAAGGCTTAATTCTTCTGAAATCATAGATTTGGAGACAGAGCTCAAGATAAATGAAATGAAAGAGAAGATATATAGGACGAATATAGAAAAGGAAACAATTGAAGCAGACAAGGAACAAGATGCAAAGAGAAATGAACTGATGAAATCTCTATCACAGAAAACGAAAACAGAAATAAAAAAATATCTGGAAGATAATATAGGGACAATAGATGAAAATATAATAGACGATAAAACCATAGAGGTGATATGAAGTTTACAGGATATCTCAAAAAAATATCCAGAAAAGAATGAAGCCATCAAAAACGTAATGAAAAAGTATATAGACAAAATCAAGAACATAGAAGAAAAGATGAAGGAATACGGTAATGACGCAGTAAGGCTTCTTTGTGATGTAAGATGAGTCGATTACAGCAAAATAAACAAAGAAAACTTTATCGCAAAAAGGATATGAGCGAACCTTATATTTATCATAAAGGATAATATGGATTGTCTAATGATAGAGCGTCCTGACATAAAAAACAAGGATGAACGAGAAGAAATAGATGCAAATACCTATAAGAAAAAAGGAACAGAAGAAACAAACCCTATAGGTTGATGATTTAGTATTCCAAAAAGCAAAATAATTTGATTGGAATCAACATGTTGTGTAGTGAATGGAGCAAAATTCCAAAAAATATATAACGACAAAAAGGGGGGATTTACAATGGAAGATCTATTTAGTAAAGGAATCTCAGTACATGAGACAAGACATAACTTCAACGATCTTATTTTCACTGACGACGCAACAGAATCAGATTTCATAAAAGATACATCTCTTTTTCCATATCCCGAAGATGGCATAATATCGCCAGAATTTCTTGCAAAGCAGGAAATAGTAGCATTCGTAGCCGATGGAAGTTCATACGAAGAAACACTTAAAAAAAGATTGGAAAAATCAGATAATTCAACATACAATTATTTCAAAAAAGTCAGAGAAAAAGAATGAGAGGAGATATATACGAATAGTTTGAAAGCATATCAAAAACGATGTATAAAAAACATAAAAATAATGAGAATGGTAAAAGAGAATGAGCCACAAAATCACATCAATCTCTTATCCATCACACCTATAAAGGATCGAGAAACCCTTTTAACAGAAAAACAGAAAGAAAAGATAAAAAAACGAGAAAATGATCCAAAAGAAATACAAAGATTCGAACATTTCTTTAAAACAGCGCCCAAAGACGATTCAGAATCAGTAGCATTTACCAAAGACGAAATAAAATCATTAAAAAAAAATATAGGAAACATAATGGAAATACTGAAAACACCAGAAAATATAGATTTTGAGACGGTTATATTTATAAAAGACAATCCTGAACTCAACAAAAAAGTTCAGAGATATATTTCACGGAAAAATGATTTAGCTCATTTTTCAGATGGAAACATCATAGAGCTTTTACAGAAAGATTTAGCAGGGTAGAGGACTAGTCTCAAAATAAATCATAAATCTCGAATAAAATATCACTCTCAAAAAAAATACAATATATTCTGAAATTAAATCACCGAATTGATAGAAATTCAATGAAAATATACTAAAGTACGGAAAATCAGAGAATCACGATCATTTCTGCTATCTCATACTTCGCACAATATATCTTGTGCAAAGTATGCTATGTTACGAGACGTTTTTTAGGACTGGCAATCCATATTTATAAACTTATTTAAAGATGGAAAACAAAGAATCTGTAATGTTTTTTGCTGCCACATATCGTTGATTAGCAAAAGAGTTTTTATTTACACATCCACAATATTCAAAAATGATTGATATTTTAGATAGGATATTAGATAATATTATTTTACCTGCTTTTTCAATTCCTGTTGAATGAGATTAGGTAGTTCATGTTTTTTGAATTTTTCTATTTCCTCGTTAATTATATTTTGTATTACTTCAATTTGAAACTCTGTAAACCATTGTGAAACATCATTAAAGTATTTATGCATAACAAAAAATTAAAATATAAAAGCTACGTTAGTATACATAACACTATAAGATATTCAATATTAAAGCATACATCTGCACAAGAGCTACATTGGTGCAAAGTCCTTAAACGGACTCCACTTACGGTTAGCACAATGTATCTAAATCTTGTGCAAAGTATGCTATGTTACGAGACGTTTTTTAGGACTGGCAATCCATA
>CAYQLB010000013.1:0-1210 GCA_964418415.1 uncultured Candidatus Peribacteria bacterium | reverse complement strand
TAAAGCATACATCTGCACAAGAGCTACATTGGTGCAAAGTCCTTAAACGGACTCCCCTTACGGTTAGCACAATGTATCTAAATCTTGTGCAAGGTAAAACCTATCCTTGATCCCAAATACCCAAATTCAAATATCACGTTTATTTCCCGACACAACTTCGCACAACATGTGTATTGTGCGAAAAGTTGGTCCTATATTTTTCCATATCACATTTTTGATAGGTTTTACACGTTCGAATGGATGGAATCCCCTAATAAGGAAGAAAACCTCTTAAAATTAAATAAAAAGGGGGTAAATCCTTTAGAAACCTTGACTCCTCTATTATTTTATCTTAATTTTCTTTAGAATTAGGTTATTTTTTTATTATTTTAACTTATTTTTTAGAAAAAGAAGAAAAAACAATAACAAACAAGCGTCAACTAAAAATTGAAATTTAGTATGGAAAATGATAGCTTTTTTTATAAGATCTACCTTAGAAATTTATCTATTAAAACATTGATGACAACAGTTCAAAAAACGAAAACAATGATTTACAAGCCTTTCATCAAACGAGTATGAGGGAAAAGACAACTTTTATCACAATTAGAAAAATTTTATCCTAAGCATTTTAATAGGTATTTTGAGCCATTTGTTTGATGATGAGCTATGTTTTTTGATTTAAGAAACAAGTTTTGAAATACATTTCCAGCATATCTTTTTGATATTAATGAAGACATGATAATCACATACAATACTATAAAAAACAATACAAATTGACTCATAAAAGAATTAAAACAATATCCATATGACAAAGAGTTTTTTCTATGAATAAGAGCATTGGACAGACAACCAGAATTCAAAGACATATCAGACATAAAAAGAGCTGCGAGATTCATTTATCTTAATAGAACTGGATTCAACTGACTCCACAGAGTAAATAGTCAATGATTCTACAATGTTCCATTTGGTTCATATAGCAACCCAACAATTTGCGATGAAGATAACTTGTTAGCAACTAAAAATGCTCTACAAAATACAAACATCAAAAATGAGGATTTTGAAAACATAGTTAAATATGCCGAAAAATGAGATTTTGTGTATTTTGACCCTCCATATGATCCGCTAACAGAAACGGCAAATTTCACAAGCTATAATAAGTGATGATTTGGGAAAGCTGAACAAATAAGACTTTTTGAAACATATAAAGCATTGGATAAGAAATGATGTTTTG
>CAYQLB010000012.1:1362-28699 GCA_964418415.1 uncultured Candidatus Peribacteria bacterium | reverse complement strand
GAATTTAGAAACCAATAATTAATTTAGAATTTAGAAACCAATAATTAATTTAGAAACTGCTAAATTCTTCCTTCTAAATTCTTCTTTCTAAATTCTTCTTTCTAAATTCTTCCTTCTAAATTCTTCCTTCTAAAATTCTTCTTTCTAAATTCTTCCTTCTAAATTCAAAATTCCAAATTAGTTCTTTTAGTTTTTCATTGTGTAGTATGAACAACTTCCATTTCGCAAAAATCATCGCCGGTGTAGGACCGACATTAGCCAAAGAGACCGTACTTTCCAAAGTCATCAATATGGTCGACTGTTTTAGAATTTCTCTTTCATGAGGATTCGATGATAACAATAAAAAATATATCGACACTATCATGAAGTTAGATAATAGTAAAACCGTAATGCTTGAAATGAGATGAGGTGATATCAGAGTCAAAAACGTCATGAACATTAAAGTCAAAGCAAGATCTACTATTGAGATAGACTATAGTGAGTATGCACAGGAGCATGATAAAAAAATCTTCATAGACGCTCCTTTCCTGAAATCATTAAAAGTAGGACAACAGATTAGTTTTCAACAAAGCGGTGTTGTCATCAAAATTAAATCCAGTAAAGAAAATATCATTCTCTGCGAAGTGATAGAATGAGGATGGATTATTCAGTTTGATAGAGTGTTTTTCAATAAATACGATCTAGAACTTCCTTTTCTCAGTGAGAGAGATAAAAAAGATATTCTTCGATGATTGGAATATGGTGCGCATATCATTGCTGCATCTATGGTCACTACAGGCGACAATATAATAGAACTCAAAGAGTTTCTCAAAACCAAGAACGCCGGCAATATGAAAATCCTCGCAAAGATAGAGACAGAAGAAGCATTGGAAAATATTGATGATATCCTCGAAATCTCTGATGGATTGATTTTCGTTTTCGACAAAATAGAGAAACTCATGAAAAACATGAAACTCAATGAAGAACTTCTTATTAAGAAGTGTAAAGCAGTCGGCAAACCTGCGATTGTTACCTTCACCGGAAAATTTGAAAAAACCTATCAGCTTATCAACGAGAGCCAATTGAAAAAATTCAGTGCACTTGCAGCTGACGCCTACATGCTTGACACGCTACTTCAAGAAGATGACCCATTACACGTTATCACTGAT
The DNA here is from genome assembly GCA_964418415.1 of uncultured Candidatus Peribacteria bacterium. Taxonomy (GTDB): domain Bacteria; phylum Patescibacteriota; class Gracilibacteria; order Absconditabacterales; family Absconditicoccaceae; genus CAJBLF01. Next base: position 27,551 of record CAYQLB010000012.1, on the reverse strand, counting down.
CTTTCCGACGAACTAGATAAACTCGAACTAAAACTTGCGAAAGAAGAGACGATGAAATTCTATGCTAATAATGAATTTATGGTTAGAGATTATATCATCTATAATGCACATAGAGCGACTCAGGAGGTTGATGTGAGAGCTATGGTTCTCTATACGGAAAATGGTTATTCTGCAGGAAGACTTTCTAGTCTAAAACCAAGGGTTCCTATTATCGCATTCACCAAAAATGATGAAAACTATAGATATCTCAACATCTTACGAGGAGTAAGAGGATACAAAATTTCCCAATCTTTCAGTTATGAAAACCTAAAAAGGATAGGAAAAGAGATGATCAGAATTATCTTTAAGGGTAATATCTCCTTGGACGACAAAATCATCATCGTGCAAGCAAATGAATCTATTACCGACGAGAGAACTGGTATGATCAATGGTCTCGAGCTCTATAAATTTAAGAATATCTAAATAAAAATGCTAAGTTTTGAGTGCTAAGTTTTGAGTAAATGATTTGCTTTATATACACTATTGTAGGATACAATAGTCTATAATAAAACAGATCCTAATACTTAGCATTTAACACTTAACATAATATATCCGTCTTCATGCTAGTCATGGAGCGGTTTTTTTCTTTTTTCACTATAAAAAATAAAGATTCTGGTTTTTTTCTCTATTTTCTCTTGCAAACTATATACGATTTTTTCTTTCGGCATATCTCCACACATTCGCTTGAATTTTTTTTAATGAATCTTCCGTTGCAAATACAATAAGATACCATATATAGTATCCACCACATACCAAACACCACTATATATTGTGTATTATACCTACTTTCAAGAAATTGTAAATACTAAAATACTTAGAAAATCTATCATTTTTCATTTATCATCTAACATTATTTGTAAAGTATGGCCATCTACAAAGTCAGAAAAAGAAACGGAGCAATTATCGATTTCGATATCACTAGAATCGAGGCTGCTATCAAAAAAGCGATCGAAGCCGTCGGAGGTACCGATTTCAGCAGCGTCGCCGCACTCGCAAAAAAAGTAAGCAAAGAAATCGAGAAAAAAATAGGCAAAGATATTCCTGATATTGAGACTATCCAAGATACTGTAGAGCAAGTGCTCGTCAAAGAAGGCCATGATACTGTCGCAAAAGCATTTATCATCTATAGACAGAAAAGATCAGAATCGAGAGCGACCGAAAAAGTGGTCATCGAGGTTGGTAAGACTATGGATGAATATCTCGATCAGAGTGATTGGAGAGTCAATGAAAATGCGAATCAAGGATTCTCACTAGGAGGACTTATTTTGAATGGATTCGGAAAATTAACGGCAAATTATCGACTCTCTCACGTCTACCCTACAGAAGTAGGAAATGCTCATAGAAATTGAGATTATCATATTCATGATCTCTGATTTTTTGCAGGATACTGCGCAGGATGGAGTCTGAGACAATTACTCGAAGAAGGGTTCAATGGATTGGATAATAGAGTACAATCAGCGCCTCCAAAAAATCTCCAATCTGCTGTCAATCAAATGATCAACTTTTTCTGAACACTCCAGAACGAACGAGCAGGAGCTCAAGCATTTTCATCATTCGATACCTACTTGGCACCATTCGTCCACAAATACAAGACAGAACTAGAAAAAGAATTACATGATTTGGGTGTAAAGTTCCCTTCAGAAAAAGCTAAACAAGAACATATCTACAATAAGACCTACAAGTACGTTACTCAACAGATGCAAAATTTCATCTTCGGATTAAACGTCCCTTCACGCCGAGGAACCCAGACACCATTTACCAATATCACGCTCGACCGAACGTGTCCTGAAGATTTGAAAGAAAAGTCATTGCTACTTGGAGGAATCGAAAAATGATATTATCCTGTCAAATTCAAGGATTTAGAAGAAGAGATGAGACTCATCAATAGAGTGCTTATCGAAGTATATACTGCAGGAGATTCCTCCGGCTCTGTATTTACCTTCCCTATCCCTACCTACAATATCACTGAAGACTTTCCTTGGGAAGATAAAGATATCGATATGCTCTTTGAGATGACCGCAAAATACGGAATCCCTTACTTCCAAAATTTCGTAGGTTCACAGTTCAAAGTCATCAAAGACAAAGACGGTAATACCACTAAAGTAGAAAATCCAAATGCATATAAACCAGGAGCAGTAAGGTCAATGTGTTGTAGACTCCAATTGGATTTATCCCAGCTGGAAAAAAGATGAGGAGGTTTGTTTGGATCAGCGGAAATGACCTGATCTGTCGGTGTTGTTACCTTGAATATGCCAAGGATTGGATATAACTTCAAAGACGATGTCAATGGATTCAAAGAACAAGTTCGTTATCTGATGAATTTAGCGAAAACTTCTCTTGAACTTAAGAGAAAAGAGATTACAAAACGATTAGAGGCATGACTATATCCCTACACCAAAAGATACCTTCATTCCTTTAGAAACCACTTCTCTACGATAGGTATCAACGGTATGAATGAAGCAATACTCAATTTCACTAACGGAAAAGAAAATATTACGACTGACCGAGGTAAAAAATTTGCTACTGAAATCCTCGATTTTATGAGAGATATTCTCAAAGACTATCAAGAAGAGACAGGTAACCTCTACAATCTAGAAGCTACGCCTGCAGAAGGAACAACGACAAGATTCGCCAAAGAAGATAAAAAACAAATTCCAGGCATTATCCAAGCTGGTACCAACGAAGCACCATTCTATACCAATTCCAGTCAGCTCCCTGTCGGATATACTGATGATCCTTTCGAAGCATTGGAACAACAAAATGAACTCCAATGCAAATACACCTGAGGTACTGTCCTCCATCTCTATATGGGAGAAAGAATCTCGGATTCCAAAGCATGTAAACAGCTCGTAAAAAAAGTTATAGAAAACTATCAACTTCCGTATATTACTATCTCACCTGTCTTCTCTATCTGCCCTAAACACGGCTATGTTGTTGGAGAACACGATTTCTGTCCAAAATGCGATAGAGAGCTCGGATATGTCGGTGATGAATTCAATATCGACGTCAGAAAAAAACATACTTCAGATCCTGAAAAACTCAGAATAATGGAAGAAAGACAAATAACCAACTAATGAAAAATTAATAATGAATAATGAAAAATGTAGGACTTGTCTACATATAAACTATCGTGATATTACAGTAGTCCATTCCAGCAATTCAATCATTTATCATTTAAAATTTAGCATTTATCATTAATTTTATTTTTTTACCTATTGCCGCCATGCAAACCTTCTACAACAAACAAGGACAGGAGATCCAAAGGACTCCATGCCAGGTATTCACTCGTGTTATGGGATATCTCAGACCAGTTAGCGCTTACAATGTAGGTAAGAAATCAGAATTCTACAGTAGAAAGTATTTCGACGAGCAAAAAACTGCGAACTCAGCGTTCGTTAGACATTTCGCACCTGAATTCGTTGCATGCGGATGTGAAAGCAATTAATCGTGGATCAACAACCAACCTATGAGTTTTTGCTGTTAATTAAACAAATAATAAAGTAAAGTGTAGTAAGGTACAATACCACCTTTCGAGAACTTTACTTTTTATTTACCAAAAGCTTTTCCATGCTGTACAAAGATCTCGTCTACGGTGAAATAGATATCAACGAACCTGTCGTCTTAGAAATAGTAGAAAGTCCCTATATGCAGAGATTGAAATGAATAGATCAATCAGGATATTTTGAACCATTTTTTCCCGGATGTGCTTTCAAACGTTTCGAACATTCTCTATGAGTCTATATTCTTCTTAAGAAATATTGAGCACCACTAGAGGAGCAAATAGCTGGACTAATCCACGATCTCTCACATGGCACCTTCTCTCATTGTCTGGATTATATCTTCGACACAGGAAATCAAAAAGAGCAAAATCATCAAGACAACATCTTCGAAACATTCGTCAAACAAAGTGATATTCCTCATATTCTCCAAAAACACAATATATCTTTGGATGCAATATTGGATGATAACAGACATCCACTTAAAGAAAACAACCTCCCTGACCTCTGTGCTGATAGGATCGATTATTCGCTCAGAACCTTCTTGCTCTTTGACAAGCATCCTGTAGATGATTTTATAGCACATCTCAAAGTTAAGGACAATATACGATATTTTGATACCTTCGATATTGCTAAACATTTCGCTGTAATGTTTAAGAGAATCAACGATATCTACTTCTCCGGACGAGAATCCGCAGTGATGTTTCAGACGGTTGCTGACACCTGTAAATATGCATGGCAACAATGATATATCGCTCAAGAGGATTTTTATACTACGGATGATGTTGTTTTACATAAGATACAGACACATCTAGATGATCCCCAATTGGAGCTCTATCGGAAACGCATGAATAACATAATATGATGTACCCATTCTTCTGAGGATTTCGATGCACGCATCTTCTGTAAAAACAGGGTCGCTGATCCTTTGTTCGATGATCATGGCATATTAAAAAGAGTATCTGAAGTAGACAAAGAACGAAAAGAAATTATAGATACCAAAGCTCCACCAAAAGAATACTTCTTAAAGTTTGAAAAATAACTATTTTATTTGTAATGAAGCAATCGTGCAAATAGCAGGAATACAACAATCCACTATGGTAGACTATCCAGGCAAAATCGCCTGTGTGGTTTTTACGATGGGTTGCAATTTCCGCTGTCATTTTTGCCACAATCCGGAATGTGTATTACCCGAGAGGATGCAGTTATTTCAAAATGATTTGATTCCTGAAGAAGCATTTTTCAACTTTTTGAAAGCAAGGAAAGGGTTGCTCGATGGGGTCAGTATTTGTTGATGAGAACCTACTCTACGACCCGACCTCTACGATTTCGCAAAAAAAATCAAAGATATGGGATTCCTCGTCAAATTGGATACGAACGGAAGAGATTATAAAATCGTGGAAAGAATGATCCATGATAAAATCCTTGATTATGTAGCAGTAGATTTGAAACATTCAATGCACTGTTATGGTGATGCAGTAGGACTAGAACAGCCAGCAGAATTTTATCATAGCTATCAGAAACTCCTACAAATATTACTTGAAAGCAAGATCGATTTTGAGTACAGAACTACGGTAGCCAAAGGACTGCACACTGCGGATGATATCGAAAATATGGCAGTCTATATTAGATGAGCTAAACATTATTATTTACAAAATTATATTGGTGGAAATACTTTGAATCCAGACTTCTGAGGGACACCTTTCAATGATGAAGAACTTGAAGAATTTAAAAAAATAGCTGAACGTTATGTTCAGCACTGCGAAATACGTAAATAAACTTCATCTAATGCTAAGTTTTAAGTTCTAAGTGTTAAGTGAAAGAATTGGCTTTCTATGAACTATTATAATTGCACGATAGTTTTTAATAAAACAAATACCAATATTTAGCACGTAACATTCAACACTTATCATTTATTTGAAGTGGTTTAAACATTCACGGTAGCCTTGATCAAAGGCTTTTTTCATTTTGGAAGTATCTCTATCAAGCACCCTTATCGCTGTCGTATTATAAAAAGGATGATCGACGATATTGCGACGCTCTATAGCACTATTTCTCACAAAGATCTCAAAAGTAATAGTCAAAGCATCAATAACTGTACGAATGGGTTGATTTTGTTTGAACGTATTTAGAGAGATCCCGATAATCTCATCCTTAGGATAGGTTTTTTTTGCTATATCGACAGGAAAGTTATTCGTCACTCCTCCATCTATCAAGATATATTTTTCGTAAGATATTGCAGGAAATATGCCAGGAATAGCTATACTTCCCAAAAGTATTTTCGGTAATTCCCCCTTGGAGAATAATTTGAAAGTTCCCGTATTGGTATCAGTTGCACCGATATACACCTTCTTGGAAAGCTGAGAAATATCCTTGGGAAGATCTTTTTTGAATTGATCATAGAGTCCATCCGACTTAAGCAAAGATTTCTTGGAAAGGAGATTGAGCGCGTAGATATTCAGAAATTTTTTGGTATGAATAAAGATATCGAAGATCTCATCAGCACTATATCATGCAGCTCGATAACTTGCAAGCATAGCTCCTGCACTCACTCCATAAATCGCCTTTATTCTATGATGGAGTCATAATTCTTCCAATGCTTTCAATACTCATAATCCATAAAAACCTCTGGTCCCTCATCACGAAATTACCAGCACATATTTTTTCTGCTTCTTCGATAAAAAAGACAACACTCACATACTATCAAACTAATATATAAATTTTATTAAGAATTAAGATCGCTTGTAACGATTATTAAGAGCTTCGCTTATTAAGAAATTTCTTAATTCCTAATTCTTAATCTATTTTATAAGTTCTGCCCAATCACCTGGTTTCACCCCTGCAGCATTCGCTTCTTCGATGTCGATATGAAAGTCGAGTGCGTAATCATCTTTTGCTCTGACGGCTACATTTTCAAAAATAACTCCTCTGATTCCTCCGACATGCATCTTGACGACATCTCAATTTTTAACTCATAATTCTGCTGCTTCCTTCACGGTGCAATGCAGATGTCTTTGTGCGATAATAGCAAACGGTCCATACACTTCCCCGACTGGTCACACAATTTTTATATAACCCAAATCTTTGGTATCTCCTGATACTTTTATCGGTGCAGTAACTCATAAATTATACGCGTCTCCGATACTGAGTTCTACTTGCGTAGTTTTTCTATTGGGTCCTACTACTCTGACTTTTTCTATTTGACCTTTTTCACCTACAAGAGTTACTAATTCTTCAGCCGCGTATTGTCCTGGCTGAGAAATAGTTTTGAACGTTTTAAGTTCATAGCCCTTGCCAAAAATTTTTTCACAATCACTTTGTGATAAGTGGACATGTCTGTTGGAAATTCAGATAGGGATTCTCATACTTTATGACTAAATAATTAAAAGACTAATATCCCGGAGTACTCCGGGATGACAAACAATCGCCGAATGTCGACTAAAGGTAGCTATATCACAGCAACCTTTCGTCTATTGTTTGTCGCGAAAGAAATGAGCTTTCGTCTTAGATATTCAATTTAGTAGTTATTTCTTCTATCTGCTGATGGAGTTCTTCTAGCGTTCCATTGTTGGTAAAAACGTGGTCGGCGAGCTGCATACATTTAGATATATTTTGTTTCGTAGGATCAGTATTAATCATTTCTCTTTGTTCGTTAGCAATGAATTCATCGTAAGAGATTTTATCTGTTTCACTTCCTCTCAAAACCACTCTTTCATATCTCATTTTCGGGTCCGCATCGATAGCGAAAAATAAGAAATCTTCTTTCTGCTTCAATGCTTCGACTTCGCCTACCGCTCTCAGACTTTCGATGATTGCGTTCTTACCGTCAGCCTTGGCCTGTTCGTATAATTGTTCGACAATGTATGAAGGACTAAATGTAGCGCGTAAGTCATTAGCGACGATAACCATGCTATCCCTATTTACGGGCATAGATCTGCGCTCTATCTCTTGGATGAGAAACGCACGAACAGAATAATGTTGAAACCCTTTCTTCTGGACAAGGTAGTCTACAATAGTACCTTTTCCCGCACCAATTGTTCACGTCACTCAGATAATTTTCATAGAGTATATATTAAGAATAAATCTCTCTCAATATAATCATTTCACAAAGCAAAAGAAAGCTATTTTTTTATTTGAAAAATACAGTATAGTTTATATACTATTGTTATGAATACCTCCCTCAAACAGTCATTGATCAATATTGCCAAATCAAAGATATCCAATACCGACGTATCTCATGATTTTGAGCATGCCTTGAGAGTATTATCGAATGCCGAAAGAATTGCCGAAAAAGAGAATGGTAATCTTAACATTCTCACACCTGCTGCTCTTTTCCACGATCTGATCGTGTATCCAAAAGATCATCCCGACAGATTATTATCACAGCTCAAAAGTGCTGAGGCAGCAGAAAACATATTGCGTGCGCTTCATTTCTCTCCGACAGATGATATCGAAAAGATCAAAACATGTATAATGGAATGTTCTTTCAGTAAAGGTATCATTCCGGACCTATTAGAATCGAAAATACTTCAAGATGCAGATGGACTAGAAGCGACAGGAGCGATATCCATCATGAGAACATATTCATCAACAGGACAGATGAAAAGACCTTTTTATAATACTACCGATCCTTTCTGCGAAAACCGTAAACCTGATGCTAGCCAATTTGCTTTAGATCTTTTCTATGAAAGATTGCTCAAAGTTTCTGAGAGAATGCATACCAAAACAGCCAGAGAGATAGCACAGAGAAGGACAGATTTTCTAAAAATATTTCTTCAGGAATTTGCATTGGAATTACAATGAAAATAAAAAAAAGAGTCGGTAGTGACTCTTTTTTTAATATATACATATATTAATTTGCTTCACCAGTAAGGGTATTTAAGGTAACCATATCTCATTCATTTTTATGAAGTGGAATCATAATCTCCATACCAGTTTCTATAGTCGCTGGTTTTTTTCATGCTTTTGCTCTATCTCCTTTGACGCCAGGAACCGTAGTGATAATCTTGTAGGTAACGGTCGGCGGCAAGATAACACTGATAACATTTCCCTTGTAGACCATAACATAACAATCCATATTTTCCTTGAGATATCCTGTTATATCATCAACCATAGAGGCAGCAATATCGTGCATTTCACCATTATCATTTTCCATGAATGTATACGTATCTCCTGCAGTATAGAGGAATACCGCATTCTTGGTAATTACATCTCATTTTTCTATAACAGAACCTGATTTATAGGTTGTATTTTGGACAGATCCCGTAACAAGATTTTTTAGTTTAAAAGTATAACTTCCTTGTCTCTGCTGCATCTGCATAAATGCAAAGTCTAAGACTTTATACAACTGACCATCTATTTCGAGGATGGTATTTTTTTTGATTTCTGATACATCTAACTTCATGACTGTATGACTTACAAAATAAATTAATTTATTATTCAATTGCGAATTATGCATTACGAATTTTTTAATCCGTAATTCGAAATCCGTAATCTATTAATTGGTTAATTAGTTTAATTCGAATATGATAAGCTGTGATCCTCCACCAAGACTCTGTCCGATTATACTATTGAGATATTCTTGATATTGTGGATTATTTGCAGCAAGAAGATTTCTAAGGCCTATATATTGAGTAAGAATAAGCCTATCATCTTGTGTCATAGTTTCTATCATTGTTGTTGTTTGAGGACTTGCTGATTTTTCTGTAATAATAGTATTTGCTACTTCAAGTATTTTTTGCTCATCTACAACCTTACCATACACATCAGCAATATCACCTATTGCTTGTCCATTACTAATTCTATTGGTAAATGTTTCAGCAATAAAGTTAACCAGATCTTGTGCATCAGGAAAGAATCTTGCAACAGAGAGTTTAGCTCTTAAAAATACCAGATCATCCTCAGACATTTGACCAAATTTTGCTATCAATACTGAATCATCTAAACTGAATGCATATTTTGCTCCGAGATTATTCGTATTGAAAAGATGGACATATCCGGCTTTCCAAAGTTTGACTAAACTACTGATTGCTCCATCCTCTTCGATCTTACCACTCACTGCATTCCTCTTTGCAAAGAATCTATTGAATAATGATTCATTTCCTTCTCCCATCACGACTGTTCCGATATTTGGATCGATGACAAGATATTTGAGATTACTATTTTTGAGTCTCTGATATGATTTACACATATCACCATCACTATTTTCTTCCCGGAACCGATTGAGCATACCATCTCCTCTAATGTTACGTTGATTATGAAGGAAATACTGTATATACGTTCCAGCAATCAATATTCCATCAGTATCTGGTCTTTCTTTGACGTATTCTATAAATTTGTTGTAATGAGGGAATTGGAGATCAAAAACATTTTTTCGTCCGTAGCTCGCTTTTGTGACTTGTTTCTGTTCGAGTGTATTAGTAATCTCCACGACTGTTCCGTTATTCATCCTATATCGAAGGAATGGTCATCATCATCCCTGAGAAGATATTCTTATAAAATTGAGCATAAATTGAACCAATCCCCGTATTATAAAGAGGAATAATAGGATATACAACATTGTCTTCTCGTTCTCTTGCTTGGAATGAGTGAACATATCCTTGAGGATAAGCGCTACTGTTATAACAGTCCGTACAATAAGTCCCATTCCATATCGAAGAATACCTCCGCCTATGATCCATCGAATAGCCCATCATATGAGAGTAATTCATGATATTGTCAGAAGATTATTATCTTGTCTATAACGTTTTGGACTCGATAAAGCATATACAAAACCAAGAACAAGCAGCCCCATGATCATCAACCATACAAATCCGATATCAGTATAATAACTACTCAAATTCTGTAATGACCAGTTGAATACAATATTGAATGGCGTTAGATATCTGTATGGGATAGCTATCTTACCTGCTTGGGTGGAAATAGAATGATCTTGATAGTATTGTCTGAGTGCAAGAATTTGATCTCTAAATTCTGCAGGATTTATAACTGTTCCACTACCTTTTTCTTCGTATGCTGCGAGCGCTCCGCTCAAGAGGTTATAAACCTCACTTCATGGTTTTGCTTGAGCAAACATAGTTTGCAAAGCTGATACATTGAAATTCTCTATAGCTTGTGCGTTTTTGCAGAGCATCTTTGCCTGACTGTTTGCACCATAGCACGTAGTATTTTTAGGGAAGATCATCCTAAGTACTCCATACCCGAGATTAAGTCCTCAACCTTTAATAATTTCTTTCCATCCGTATCCGACATATCTTCCTACATCTTCATTACTTGAGACAGCTTTTTTGAGATTCGCTTCCAATTCTTTTTCTGTATAGGTAATTTGTTTACATTGTTCTGGTGTACTTACTATAGTAGCTATAGCTGTCTGATCGATAGTCGTCTGTTCTCCCAAAACCTCTGCTTCATTAGTCGCCAATAAGACGGGAGTGTCGTTTTTGACCAACAACGTACTCTTGATGAAATTACCAGGAGAAAATGTTCATTGATTGATCTGATAAATAAGTACGTTAGGTCATTTGAATACTAACACAACACCCACTATAGTAAGCGCCCAAATACCGATATATTGGAGTAATTTCTTCGTTTCGGACGTTCGCTGTTTTTTGATAATCATTTGTATGATACCTATGACCACTATGATAAGTCATAGAATGAATATATATTTACCAGCGACAGGATTAATCATATCAGGAGCATTAGCTATCTTCAAGATGCCTGTAAGTCCCAATGTCATGATACCCGCACCTATAGCAATGATGTTATTAATCCAAAGTCCTATGAGCAAAAGTCAAAATAATGCTATATCTATAAATGCTGTCTGTTTTGCCATCAATGCTCGCGCAAACATTGCTCAAGAGATGATGATATATTTGAGCGAATCCCAATGAAGTTTGAGTCCATGCTCGCGAGTAGTTGAAACATATCTCAAAAAAATGAATCCTGAAAGGATAGCAAGGATCGTCAACGCCATAACACCCAAGTCTGTTTTGTTATCTACAAACACTAAGAATGCGCCCATTCCACTCGTAAGCCAAAATAAGAGCATCATCCATCCACTGTACATACCGAGAGTAGTTATTGTTTCTTCTTCGTCGTTTTTTGGAGCAAAATATCCTATAACCTCTTTGATGAGTCCTGTACCAAACACCAATACCAATACACCGCTAAGGAAGTTCATCGCTACAGCAATAGTATCTGGAGCCATCCGGAATCGACTCTTGATAGGAGTAATAAGCGCGAATCGGAAGGTAATAAACATATGTCGTAATCCTGGAGCAAACGCTGCAGGTCATGTGTTTCATCGAAGTATTCCTAGATTTTCAGCAATAACTTTTGGTGTATACATGTATTCATGATTTGCATCCCAAGCTGTAGAATATGGTATAATAGACAATTGGAATCCATAAAGATAATACATAAGCGAAATAGCGAGAAGGATAATTCCTAACCATTTCCATCGATTGGATTTGAGTTTTTCTCCTCTAAACTCATCAGCAACCTCAGCGATGATCGTCTTATAGGGAAGCATATCATTCTTCATTCTATATATCATATACCCAAGTCAGAAGAATAGTATCCGTATAATAATTCCAAAAAGGAGATGTATCATAGAGAAGACATACATAACGAGAAGAAATATTCAGAGCCCTATTCAAAAATTGATGAGCATCTCTTGCCATCTCGTTTCTTTGAATTGAATCCATTTGTTGGAAATCCATGTTCATACAGCAGTCAACCCAACGATAGCATACATACCAAGAAAATAAATCAGAAGTGTATTTATCATCAAAATAATAAATCCAGCTGATCCTCATACAACACTATCCTTGATAACAATATACGCTGTCGTATAGATCATCAACGTAATCGGAATAATATACATGAAAAACTTTTTCACAGAAAACACTTTTGCTCTAATGATATAGGTGAGTGGAATGAGTACTGCAACGATGGCCCACAGGAATATTTTCCAATTAGCCCAACTAGCAAACATAGCTTGATAGTACGTGTGATTTGTCATAAATTCATTGTAGATACTCACGCCAAAAAAGCTCATAAGCACTATTCCAAGGATCAGGAAGATTTTTTGTTTCATTGACTCAAACTAAGAAACTAAAAGATGATAAAAACGAAATATATCATACTCCGTCTCTATTATTTCTTGGTGGGATTGAAAAACATATGCAACAACATCTTCGTCAACGGAACGTTGAAAAACAAGGTAATCAACATCGTAACAATCAACATAGATCCAAATCCTTTGAAAACATTGGTTCCCATGGAAAACAAAACAAACGCTATCAAACCTGTACTTATCTGACCATCTCTGATCGCAGGTCGACTTCTTTCTTTTGCATGATCTATGGATCATCACATACTCTTTCCTTCTCTAAGTTCTTCACGTAATCTTTCATACATCAAAATATTTGCATCTACTCACATTCCAATAGATAGGATGATAACAGCTATACCAGCAAGTGATAGTGCATAATCTGTAAGCTTCATGAATGCAAAAAGAACAGCAATAAATGCTAACAATACTATACCCGTAAGTAGCATTTTCTTCCAGCCATACATACAATAGATAAGAATTTGTATTGCAATCAAACCTATCAATCCTGCTCGCAATGCTCCTGTCAATGCGTTATCTCCAAGCGATGGACTAATTTTTTCCTCTTGCATCAAAATCAATGGTGCAGGAAGTGTTCATTCGTTCAAAGCATTAGAAAGCTCTTTGGCTGATTCTACAGTAAATGAACCATCGATCTGAGCAGTACCCCCACAAATCTTGGTCTGAATATTTGGAGCTGTCAATAAATTTCCTCCTACGAAAATTGCCATAGGCTTACCTACATTGGATTGTGTTATATTACAAAACACTTCTTTTCCTTTATCATCGAGATTGATAACAACAACTGGTTCACCCATTTCTGATGTAGAAGTATTTGCAAATTTGAAGTATGCTCCGTTGAGGATATTATTGGCTGAATCGGTAGCAGGAATCCATGTTTCTCTATCCTGAACAAATACATCTTCGAAAACATACAATGTGGCTATGTTTCCTGATTGATCTTTTCCTTCCTTTCTCTCAAGTACACGGAACATAGTATATCCATCCAATTTAGTTTCAGAACCTTGGGAAAGCGCTGTAGATCATTGCTGTTGGATGGTAGCATAATTACCTTCTATCAATCCATAGATTTTGCCAATTTCTGCATTATCAAGCAACTTTGGATTGTTTTTATAAAGATCAGGCAATTGATCAATACTATTGCCTTCAAAAAATGAATGAAAGATATTTTCTGACATTCTTCCTTCAAGCATCTTACTGATATTTTCTGGATCTGCTTGTACTTCTGTGAGAATTTGATTTGCTAATGCTTTTCTTGCAGCAAATGTAGCTTTGGTAGGTGTTTCAGGATTTTCTAATTTAAACTCGAGCTCAAGAGTCTTTCCTATAAGCTCCTTAGCTTGATCAAGATCCGCAATACCTCAAATCTCTACAACGATGTAATGTTGATCATCAAGATTTTGCACATAAGCTTTGTAATCACTTACGCCAAGTTTTGAAATTCTATTATCGATATTTTTCATAATAATATTTTCTATCGTCTTCTTGAGCGCATTGAATTGTGCCACATCAGTATAGAGTTTTTCATACTTATCGTAAGAAATTTTGTAAACGAGTTTTGTTCCTCAGGAAACATCAAGCCCTTTTCTGAAATGGGATAATCCGTTCGGCGTAAATATGAAGTTCCTTGTTCCCGTCTCTGGATCGAATTTTCTTCCTACAAAAAATACGATAACTAATGATACAATGAACAACGTTGCAAAGATCGCCTTTTTACTGATTTTCATTTGCTAGTATTAAGATAAGTAAAATTTACAAATAACAAAAAATATTTGAACGTTATCTTGTAGCTTTTTTGGGGTAAAATACAAGGGAGAAACAATGACTTATTTGGGTATGGAAGACCAGATAAACAAGTAGACAATGTAGACATTATAAGGTATCCAAAAAAGCCTTTATAGTATCGTGGCGTTCATTGAAAATAAGATACAATGATTCGGGTTTCTCCGGTTTTCCTATCAATATAAGTTTTTTTCACAAACCATAAGCAATTCCCGCCTCAATGTGCACAGAAACTCAAGCAGGCAGGAGAACTATCACCTTTTCGGCATTTTTTAGTCACTGTAAATCCTGTTCAAACATCATCCTAAAATGAGCATCATTGAAAAAATCAGTATTAGATTCAAATACATCCATCTGCTCTTTTATATCACCGGCAGGATTTTTTGGATCCGCAGGAATAGCAAAAAGATTATAACATGTCTTTCCTTTTGCCTGCAATCAAGAGAACAATATATCAAATTGCTCTTTGTTCCTGAACTTAGTTAGTATAGTATATTCTGTCTTCATTATGATTGAAATTTCACAAGCTTAAATTGTTTTTTCCCCTTCCTCAGTAAAATTACTCCGTTGACGGAATCTTTTTGTGAAAGCGCCATCTGCGGATCTTCTACTTTTTTTTCATTGACGAACAAAGCTCATGATTGAAGCATCTTCTTAGCATCACCATTTGAACTTGTCAATCACGACTGAGTAAATAGATCCAATACTTTCACCTCTCATGTCATATCAATGGATCACGTCTCTGAAGCTAACGCAGTTATATCTTCTTTGCTGAATGAAGAAATTGTCTCTATAATATCAGCACCACCGAACAATACTTTGGAAATCTTTTCTGCCTGTGTGACGGCGTCTTTGCCAAACAAAACTTCAACGACTCGACGCGCTAATTCTTGTTGACCATAACGCAATTCTGGCTTTTCCATATGTTTTTTTACTATTTCAGCAATTTCATCTAATGACTTGAGTGAAAACACTTTGAGGAGTTTTTCAACTAATGCATCATCGGAATTCATAAAAAATTGGTAGACAAAATACGGACTATTTTTCTTTCTATCTACCCGGACAGCGTTCCCTTCTGACTTCCCATATTTGGCTCCAGATGCGTCAGTGATCAGGGGAATAGTTAAACAATATGCTTCTTTATCTAATTTTTTTCTGATGATCTCCATACCCGTCGTAACATTTCCTCGCTGATCTGAACCACCAAGCTGAATGTTCACCCCATAGTTTTCGAACTGGTAGAGGAAGTCATATCCCTGAATAAGCATATAGCTAAATTCTGCATAAGTAATGCTTTTTTCTGGATCTTCAATTCTCTTCTTCACAGATTCTTTTGCTATCATCGTATTTACCGTCATATATTTTCCAACGTCACGGAGAAATTTGAGATAATTCATGTCTTTGTAGAAATCATAGTTATCGACCATCTCATAATCGAATTTTATGTTGTAGTTCTTTTTTATATTTTCGAGAAAATTCTGTAATTGATGATAAATAGCTTGCTCATTGTGGCGTAATTGCTCTTCAGAAAGGAATGATCTCTCTGCATTCTTCAAGCTTGGATCACCAATCATACCGGTCGCTCCACCTACGAGAAAATAACATGTATTGCCATATTTCATGAGATGGATAGCTGCCATAACGGAAAACATATTCCCGATTTGGAGAGAATCCGCAGAAGGATCAAATCAGATATAAAATTTTTGTCCTCCTTTATCTAATAAATCGAATACTTTTTCATCAGAGAACTGATTGATAATACCACGCTGTTCTCGTTCTTCACGAAGATTCATCTTATCTATTTTATAAACTAAATATTATATACTATATATAAACCTATTATATATATCAACTATTGGTACTACTATTTTATTGTTGTGAAGTTCTCATAAGCATCAACATTACTAGTCATCTTAATTCCTCATTTTGCGGAATATCTATTTGTTTCATAATCTCCGCTCTTTGTAATGCAGAGAGATGATCTTGATAATAAGGCTCACCTCCATTATAGGTATTTCCCCGCAAAGCTCTAGACAACACAGTTCCAAATTGAGCTCTTGTAACGATTGCCCATGGATCAAAACTAGACTTCGGTCTTCCTGATTCATCCAATCCCATCAATCACATCTGACATGCCTGTATGATATATTGATACAGATCCTGCCCTTGCAAACTATCAATATCATCAAATAGACACTTTTTTGTCGTATCCGGTTTCAATCAGAGGACCAATGTGGATCGATTTACCAGCATTTTTGCCATATGTGCTCTGATAACATTTCCTGTCATGTTTGCTTTTTGTATACTATCCATATCTGTCACTCATAGATTATACGCATAGAGATATGCTCTATTGAGTTCTTCGCTGAAAGGAGAATGTACGATATTTCCTACTCTATATACACCCAATGTGTTTATACCGGTATACATATCTTGTATCCCTGTATCAATTAATTCAGAACACACGTCATCTATATGTCCTCATTCACATGCTTTTCATGGTTGTATTATATATATTCATCCAGAACAGATAAGATAATCGTATGTACACGTGGGAAGTGAAGGAGCAAAAAATGCCCCACCTCATCATCACCCTCATCATCATCCTCATCATCACCCTCATCATCATGGAGCAGATTTTGTGGTAACTGTATAGGTAGCCGTTCTACTTCCGGCAGAAAGAATCATACTTTTTGCTGTAGAGAAACTTACTGCTGATGTCAACGCAAGTTGGATACTATCTCCCTGATATCAGGTACTAGGATCTGTTTTCCATGCTCAGCCATTGATACTGTAGAATCACGTAGTTACCGAAATCATTATTCCCGTATTGATCCCTGTAAGGGTAATACTATTTGATGTATACCATGTTGCCACTTCGGCATTGGTGCGAGGAGATATCTGTATAGTATCTGGTGTAGTATCCCAGAGAATAGAGAACGATATCGGTGAAGAATATTCAGAATATTGCAGATTATAATCATATGCTTTTACCTTTCGTGTATATTCTCATGAATCAAGATAGAGCACTATTCCTGTGGTATACGTGACTCATGTAAGGATCTCGCTTCATGCTATCTCATAGATATATCCCATAGTACCTACTCATGTATCTATCGATGGTGTCCGTATAAATACCACGTTTCCTTTAGGATGAATACTAAGTGCTGCAGGAGCAATCCCCGTAGGAACAGATGGTGGAAGAATATCTGGTTGCTCTGAGATAGTAAACATAGCTATTTCACTCCAATCTCCTGTATTATATTTTTGATCAAAAGCATAAACTCTTCGATAATAGGTTCCTGTTTCCGTAAGAGAGATATCATATCATGTAGTAAATATGTACGTTCAACTATATGGTTGTATAAAATCACTTCCTGTAGAAATCTCAACATAATATCCACTCATCCCTACTCACACATCTACTGATGTGGTCCGATCAAAATGTATCAATCAAGAACTTATATCGCTACCACTTCACGGAGTAAGGAGAATTGGCGCTACCGGGGCATAATTATCCAAAGCATAAAGTGTAGTATAGATATCTAATCTTCTTCACGAAGCTACATATCCAAGCAATGCTGGAACCTGTTCTGCAGAATCAAAAATAGCTTGCTTGATATCAATATACGAGAGATCTGGCCTAAAGCTTCGAGCAAGGGAAACTGCTCCAGCTACGTAAGGAGTAGCCATAGAAGTTCCGTTCATATATGCATACTGACTTCAGTTATACACACTATATATATATACTCATGGTGCTGCTATCTGAATGTTTGCTCAATAATCTGAAAATGATGCTAGGGTATCGGTATTGGTAGATGCAGCCACGGCTATAATGTTATCTAAACCACTTCGACACTCCGTATCGGTATTAAAATCAGCAGGGATAGAAAACCATCAATCAAGATGATTTTTACCGGTATTTCCAGCAGCAGTGATAAACAATCATGAAAAGTTTTTTATCGAATCACGGAGTAGAGTATCATTTACTGTAGTACAACTACTCGCTCATCATCACCAACTCGCATTGATTATTTTTGCGCCATTGCGCTGAGCAAATGCAATAGCTTGGATAATAACAGAAGTAGTTAATGCATTTCCGCTAGCAGCTCTCAAAGCCATAATCTTGACTCATGGATTGGTTCATGCTACTCCTACAGCATTATTTGTTTTTGCTCCAACAATACCTGCAACATGAGTACCGTGAGTATCTGTACCATGGGGAGTAGGATCTTTATCCATAGCAAAAAAATCATATCCAAACAGACATCCGCCAAGTGGAGATCATGTAGCACTCACACACGTATTTCCGTCTCGTAGCTGTCCACTCAAATCAGGATGTGTATACCATAATCCATCATCGATGATTGCTACTACCGTTCCTGTGGTCGATATATTTTGGTTTCATGATCGTATATCCATAGCTTGTGTTCGTTTGATATCTGCACCAGAAGTTCCTATACTTTCTCATATATTCTGCCCAATATTTTGCAATCACCGTTGTAAAGAAAAATGAGTATCGTTTGGCTGATAGGACTGTATATTGTATATGAAATTTGGTTGTGCATATTCTACATTGGGATTAGCTTCCAATTCTTGTATTTTTTGAAAAAGATCTTCATCACTATCTACAGAAAACACTGTAATATTAGCATCAACTATGGTTTCTTCAACAGCTATTCACTGTACATCAGCAAAGGTATTCATAACCATCATTCCTCTAGAGGATTCAAGATTCACTTTGGTTGGTTTAAACTTAACGATAAGCTCATCCGACACATATAGCTGGTTTCCTCATAAAGCATATTCGTCTACCACCTCTGGCATCGACGGGGAAACATATTGAGCAAACGTAGGAATACCTCAAAGTATACTACTTACTACTGCTATAATAAAGAGTTTTTTTTGATATAACATATATGACATAGTAATAGAAAATAAACGATATATTACATACGATCTAGGTATTTCATTCCTATAAGATCCATTCCTTTCTGAATGACATCACGAACCTTTTCCAACAACATCACTCTTGCTTTTTTTACCATATCCTCAGATTTCATTATATGTACTGCAGCATAGTAGCTATTCAAAAGTTTCGCTATATCCAAAAGATATCTACAAATAAGATAAGGTGCTAATTGGTTTTTTGCTTCAATAACGACAGCATTGAATATTGCAATTTTCTTGATTAGTGCAAACTCTTCTGGCTCGGTGAGGAGTGACGCAATCATTTTCGTATCTATATATTCGAAAGTACCTGCAGCATCAATAATACTCTGAATCCTTGCTCAAGTATATAAAATATATGCTCACGTCTCTCCTTGCATATCTAAAACCTCATCAATATCGAAGATAAGATCCTTATCAATATCTGACCTCATAAGAAAGAATCTCAATGAACCAATGGCAATTGTTTCTGCAACTTCATCTAATCGTATATCATCTTTTTCTTGATTTCTTTCTTTGGATTCTCGATATGCCTTATCATGAAGCATCTTCATCATTTCGTCCAAGGTTACTGTCCATCACTTTCTGCTCGAGAACGGTAGGCGCTTTTCTGCGCGTTCTTCTGCAGTGAGTGTATATCACAATTTAGTCAATGTTTCTGGAGTCAGATAGACGACGCCGTAGCCAAGTGGAAAATACTGTTTATGGTCTTTATTTAAACCAAGTAACTTGAACGCTGATTGAACAATCGCTTGCGCTTGCAACTGTCTGTTGTCTATGACGGTTATGGCAGTGTCATAATTTCAGAAACCGTGTTTAGTCTTTTTTTCACCCTTTTCACCCGGGTGCGAATTGGTGGAATATATTGTTTCTCCTCTTGGATCCTCTTCAAAAATATTATACCCGAAATCTTTGGATAAATACCCTAATTTTCGCAATGCAAAAGCGATATCTTTGGCGATATAGGTAGCGACGCCATCTGACTTAATCAATATCTGATATTGTTTTTCTTCTTTTTGATATTCAGGTAACGACGAAAGATCTAATATCCAACATCCCTTGGCTTCACCATCATCACTAAATGTAGCAACTCATTTTGCTCTCAAGAGATCCATTGCTTCTGCGAAGAATTTGATATGTAAAATATCTGTTTCCCACGCTATACTATCAAAATATGCATTCATCCTTCGACACGTTCTGATCTGATCAAGCGCACATCTTCTCGTGTAATCATAATGAAGATCCATAAGTTCCTCATCTTTGCCTTCTTCTATCTTGAGTAAAATCTCTGAGAGATATCTTTTGAAGACCGGATCATCATCTCTCTTTCTCATTTCTTCGTAAATTTTACCACAATAATGATCAAATTTTAATTCAGTATCCAAAGGATATTCATAAAAAAGATGTCCTACTATATTATAGCCGACATTTACTCAGCTATCATCACCGTAATTGAACGCATGGACCTCGTATCCTAATGAGGAATAGATTCTTCTCATACTATCACCGATACAGACATTTCTCGCCTGGCCGATATGTAGAGGTTTATTTGGATTTGCATTCATATACTCTATCAAAATTTTCGATTTGGTTTGATGCTTGAAACTTGAAGCTTGAGAATTGAAGCTGTCTTGAATAAAGCGAGATTGATCTATATTTGCGTTGAGATATCAGGAAATATTTATGAATGAAGAAAAATAATCAGAATGAAGATTCTTTTCTAATTCTTCCGCTATCTGCTGAGGTGATTTTTTAAGTAACTTGGAAATTTTGAAACACGGAAATGCAAAATCACCCGGGATATTTTCTGGCGGAATCTCTATCATCGCCAAAAGCTCCGATTGAGACAGATCGATATGTTTGGACAACTCGTGAGCAAAATACTGTTTATATATATTCAACATATGAAGTTTAATCGTGTAAAGAAGGTTTCTCTCTATTCTGTTTTTTTGTACTCTGATATTTTTTATCTAAGAAACGTGCTTCACGTTCTTTTTCAGGGATAGAAGTAGATATTCTTTCCTTAGGTTCTATAAATACTTCTGCTAATAGTTGCCTGAAATGATGTACCACTTTTTGTTTGTTTGCATGTTGAAAACGCTCTTCCTGACACGTCATAATCAAGATACCTTCACCATGATGTATTTGATGTCCTGCTTTATCGATAAGCCTCTGTTTTTGTTCTCACGTAAGATATTGTGAATCATGTATATTAAAAAATAGTTCTGCTTTGGTATTTCTCTTATTTACATTTTGTCCACCATGTCCTCAGCTCTTGGAAAAATGGAAGTGAACTTCACGCTGCAAAATCTGTTCTATGATCTGTTCGTTATTCATATACCTGTTTAAACATTAGAAAATGAAAATTAGAAATTTTATTTATTCTTATGTTTATCTATCCTGCTTGTTTCATATTTATCGAGTTCAGCAGAAATCTGATTCTTCGCGACAGATTTACTCACTGGTTTCTTGGATCCGCTGACTGCGCGTCATAATTCTTCCATACCAAGCTGCCAGAGCCCACGGCCAGTTTCCATGGTATTCGCAATAGTATTCTTGCGTCATTGCTCGAATTTTTTGAGATCAGTTTCCATCTACACTACTAAGGAATAAATATAGCTGTAAGATATCGTTTTGAAGCCGAAAATCAACTATATATTTGTAGATACACGTCTTACCATTTATTATACAAAAGCTACGCAATATCATATAAAAATCGTTCTTATTTCTTAGCTCTCGCATCTTATATCTCATAGTATTTCTGGTTGATATTTTGGATTTCATTTATATACTTGATTGATATTTTATCTTATTAGCCCCTATGATGGCGAAAACAAAAAACATACTCGGATGAACATTATTAGGAATTTTTGCATTGATTGGATGTGCTCGATGAGCAAAAATAACTTTTCAACCTCTCTATTCTGAAGCTAGATTTCAACCAGCAGACCAACTTCATGTTGGATGTACCAATTCTGCGGATATCCTCTTTTCTCCGCAAGGGCAAAAAATCACAAAGTTCACTTTGGTACTTTATTACCAGCCAGAGACTTTGGAGATTCTCCGCATCATTCCTACTATAAATGATGGGTCAGCCACTTCCAAGATTGAATATAATAAACTCATCCTAGAAGTCACCAATCCAAAATTTGATTCGTTGACTGCAACAAAATCATTTTTCCAAATCTACTTCAAAAATAGCGTTGCAGGCAAAGAAACTATTACGCTATGAACAGGTTCTCTAGCCGAAACAACAAGCAAAATATATCCATTACAAAGTACTTTTGATCTCAATTTTGCTGAAGTACCAGAATGCGAACCTGATATTATACCACCAAGTCTTAACCTTATTTTTCCTAAAGATACTGACAAGAGAATATCTCTCGATCAATATTTCATCTTCGACATCAAAGATATCGGCAAAGGCGTAGATAGAACAAGTGTTGTTGTAAACTTTGATGGTGAACAATATTTTTATGGATCTGAAAATCTCAAATGGAACGGTAATTATCTGACATTCTATCCAGGGAAGTGGATTCCTATCAATACACATATGGATCTCAATATCCTTATCACCGATAAACAATCCTATGGATGACCGAACAAAACAGAAAGCAAATATTCTTTCATCAGTGCAACAGGCATGGTATTGAGTAAACCCATCTCTCCTATGATGTTCAGAAATATAGCCCAAGAAGCAGAAAAAATTTCTGCGTCGACTGATGAATGTACACTTCTCGCAACACTCTATACTACATCCGATCTTGCTCATCAAGGTGAATTAAAATCTATTATTCAAAAGGTATGATGTGATCTTTCTGCCTTAGATACTTCACTCCTCCAAGTCGCCGAAGAAGCAGCGGAGATAAATCAAGAACAATCGCAATACAGAAACCTTTCTGTTTTCGCCACCTTATGATGGATATTATTCCTTATCGTATTTACCCTCAAGCTCCATTATATCGCAGCATACAAAAAACATAAAAGACTCAACACAGAGAAATGGACGCCGAAACAATAATTGATAATTAATAATTGATAGTTGATAATTATGGATGTTCTTTGTATGATCTATCGCACAATTACAATAATCCATCCGAACAAATCTTTCACTATACACTTTTAACTATTAGGTAATTTATCATGGGACTTGAAATCGAAAGAAAATTTTTGGTAAAACATCCGCCCGTATGATACGAGAGATTTCCATACAAGGAAATTCTGCAAGGATATTTCAATGATCCTACTACAGGTAAATCCGTCAGAGTAAGAAAAATTGGCGATGAGTATAAAGTGACCAGGAAAAAATGATATGGACTTATTAGAGAAGAAATAGAAGCATCAGTCAGCAAACAAGAATTTGATGATTTTTGGAGAATGGTTGAAAATCATTTTCTTGAAAAAACACGTTATTATATTCCCCATGAATGACATACGATAGAACTCGATATCTACAAAAATCTCCAATGATTGATGACAGCTGAAGTAGAATTCAAGACCAAGAGGGATGCAAAGAAATTTATGAAACCCGATTGGTTCGATGAAGATCTTACCATGATGAGAGAGGCTAGCAATGGTTATATCGCCAATCATGGCTTATCTGAAGAACTCCTTTGACTACTTTGATAAAAACTTGTCTACAACTTGCGATAAACACTCACTATGCTCATGATAAAACGATTACATGATATATTTATCAATTTATCGTGCGAAGCACATTTATCAATTTATCAATGTTAGCATGAAAACAGTATTGCATTTTGGAAATATAGATCGGATTCATCTTTTCGATCCTCAAAAGAATGAAATCAATGAATTGGTCAAAAAATATGATCTTCATGAACTTATCGAAGAAGATCTTTTTGAGCTTACCAACCAAGAAAAAATAGATGTCTATGAAGAACATATGTTTATCGTTCTCAATTTTCCCAAATACGATGAGGCACTTAGAAAATATTTTCCCAATGAATTTAGTATCATACTCGGAAAAAATTTTATCGTCACTATGGCTAAATTTGATACTAATCATATACAATCCATTATCGAAGAATATTCAGAAGAACTAAAAACTAGAGAGTCTGATGAAGAATTTAAAATATCTCCGGAATATATCCTCTACAAAGTGATCGATACCATGTACGATAAAAGTATCAGTATGCTAACAAAATCATCCAAAGACGTATTATCCCTGGAAGAACAACTTTTCAGTTCGCAAAAGCTTGAAAAAAATCTCTTAGAAAATCTCACTATAAAAAAACGCAATATCGTATCATTGAAACATATGTTTTTGCCCCACAGTGAGATCCTTGAAGAACTCCAAAAAACACTTCCAAAGTTCTATAGGGAAGATCTAGAAGTGTACTTCGAAGATTTGGTATATAAACATGATAAAATCATGAATACCATCACGGTCGGTTTTGAAAATATTGAATCTCTAGCAGATACATATAATTCCTTGATGAATATCAAAACAAACTCTATGATCGGTGTCTTAACAATCTTTGCAGCAATCACATGAGTACTCACACTCATTAGTGGAATATATGGAATGAATATATCTTTACCTGGACAAGATTCATCGTACTTTTTCCTCATCCTTATGGGAATAATGTTTGTGGTCCTGATCACTCTTCTCCTTATTTTCAAAAAGAAAAAACGAATATAAACTTAATGAATAAATAAAAACGAATAAATAAAAACGTATGAATCCTCTTATTACTGACTATAGTATATACAATAGTCTATAATAAAACATTTCATACGTTTTTCATTATTCACTTTTCACTATTAGTTATATTTGCATTTAGAAGTTTCTGAAAATATCTTGAAGCCTTCTTCTTTCATTCTCAGCTTCCTCTTTTTCTTTTATTTGTTTTTCCAATTTTCTCACTTCTTCAGAAGTAAGGAAGATGAATTTATTTAATTTTTCGGTTACTTGCATCTTTTTTTTGGCATCTTCCGTGAAATCCTGTATTTCGTCAAAAAGCAATGTATCATTGACCATAACTTCCAAAGATGAAGTCTCTTCATTGAAAGTAAATCTCAATTCATTGACAGTCTCTTCTTCGGTTTCTTTTTCTTGCTCTATTTTGGTGATAAACAACATAGGATCATTAGTCTCGTCCAATAAGAATCTATATGAGATGAATACTTTATCATTGTCTGCTCCAAGAATATCGAATATATCCTCAGTATCCATACCTATTTTTTCTCTGAGCTCGTAGATTTTTTTGGAAGAAAAATACAGTTCACCGAATTTTTTCTGTACATCAGTTTGGAGCTTGGTATCTAGAAGACTTTCTACTTGTGCCTGTTCCAATTCTGCTTCTTCCTCAATTTCCTGTTCCTCCTCTTCTGCTACTGGTTCTGGTGTATAGACTTGTTCTTCTATTGGTTGTTCTATAGGTGTTTGAACTGGTTCTTCTATAGGTGTTTGAACTGGTTCTTCTATAAATTTTTGAACAGGTTCTTCCATTGATTGTTCAGGCTCGAATTCTGGGATCGGCTCGAATTGATATTTTTTTTCTAACATATCGCCATAAGAAAGATCCTCTTCTACTTCCGGAATAGTAGTAAAAATATCTTCTCCTCCGAGAATATCATCATGATATTGTTGCTGGCCTTGTTGACCTTGTTGTTGAGGATTGGTACCTTGGATGAGATCAGTCATTGCTTCTTATTTACTGAATAAATACAATTCATGTATAATTATACTCAGTTTACATAATTTTGCAAATTTCTAAAAGAGAAATTTACCCATTATTCACTCAAAACCATTTAAACAT
>CAYQLB010000012.1:0-1262 GCA_964418415.1 uncultured Candidatus Peribacteria bacterium | reverse complement strand
TGCAAATTTCTAAAAGAGAAATTTACCCATTATTCACTCAAAACCATTTAAACATATTTTTGAAGGACTATGTACAAATTTTCGAGCAATCCATACCCAACGATCAGGACCTCATTTCGGCATTCTCGCTCTTCCACCTCATTCCGGCGCCCCGGATTGCAGCCGGAATCTTGTACAAAAAACTTTATTACGAGATGCCGGTTGCAATTCCCTTCGGGAACGACTTCACCGGCATGAGGGTAAAAAACACCGCCGGAATGAGGGTAAAAAGTATGAATCCCTTAGGAAATCTGCTTGTAATCATCAAGATTTTCCGTAATCATTAGTCTGTTAGTTTTTATTTTTTGTTTTTTTGGGTATATGTGAGAAGAAAACACCATTATCAGCCAGACGAAATTATTCGTAGGTGGGCTAAATCGAAAATTGAGATGAAAAGATCTCAGAGAAGAATTTTCTAGGTTTGGAGAAGTCGCTTTCGCTAGAGTAAAACTTGACAATGAAACAAACAAAAGTAAAGGATTCGGATTCGTAGAATTTGTCAATCCTGAAGATGCAGCTAAGGCACAAAAAGAAATGGATGGTCAAGAGATTATGGGTAGAGCAGTTAAAGTGGATTTCGCAAAAGAGAATCCTGAAAGACTCGCTGAAAGAGAAGCAGCAAAAGCCGCTGCAGCAGCTGAAGCTACCGTAGATGAAGAGATTCCAGAGTTCTAATCATATGCATTTTTGCACCCAGGTGCACCCTAAAAACACGCGATACCCCTTTGGTGAGCGTGTTTTTTTATTACCACGAGAATAATAGCTTTTTCACTTGAAAACACACCACATACAATTAGGCTAATCTTGACTACATGGCCCGTACGCGGGAGAAGGAATATTACTTCCTATCACACTCATGGGAGCCACAAAGTTACGGTGTATGCCGTAATGGAGCTACCCACTTCTAAGTTTTTAGGAGAACTACTTGTCTCCTACGACCATGTGGTCAATTATAATACATTCCCTCTTTACGTTCTCCCTTTTTTTTAAAGGGAGGTGGCGAAGCCGGAGGGATTTTAGAGGGGGACTCCCGCTTTGCGGGATAAACTTCACGGTGGGAGATTTACCTTGTATTACTTACATGCACCTACCTTACAAACGCCATTTAAAGGAATATTCCCAAATAAACAGAAAAATGCCGACAAAATCTGAAGGATTAGTTCGGAACATGCTTTTGAAATGAGACAGAACAGGATATAGATTTCTCAGACAGAAACCGATTG
>CAYQLB010000011.1:34541-34969 GCA_964418415.1 uncultured Candidatus Peribacteria bacterium | reverse complement strand
AACAAGATTCTTGTAATCCGAACGGAACACTCAGAGAATGGTTTTGTGGACAACCTGGAGATCCTGCTGGGCTTTTGAGATCAGAAAATTATGTATATTGTGAATATTGATGTTATGATGGTGCTTGTATCGCTACATGAGTACTCAAAGACGTTGCTATCGAATGAGGAACTTTTGTTGCTTCTGATAGCCAACATGCAAATATAGAAATTAATATTAGAAATGTATGAACTACAGCAATCCACACAGATGGTATATGACATGGACTTTCTTTGGATGGAACTACGTATGTTGATTATGGAGTTGTTTATGATTTTTGATTACTCAATAACTCTAATACTCTTCTTCAACCCAACGAGACGTATACTATTTTTGCTAATGTAATTTTAATGGGCAATAATTATTTTGCCAGCAACTCACATATACAT
>CAYQLB010000011.1:0-34531 GCA_964418415.1 uncultured Candidatus Peribacteria bacterium | reverse complement strand
AGTATTTCTAGTTATCCAGATATTGATGATGTACCTAGTAATAACTGATATATATTGTATCTTACTGGAAATTTTTCTTCCAATACTGGGCAAATCGTAGATTGTAACACTCCAGAAAATATTCTCGCTTGCAATCTATGATTATCTTCTTGTCCTCCTGAATGTACAGGAATGGTATATACATGAATAGGTGATCTTATTATAGAACAAATGTATATCACTCCTAACAATACACCAACCGTAGGTAGTGACAATGATAGCAATAAAATCAATCTTGTTATAAAAAATATTGGTAATGGTTCAACATCCTTTCCTTTCCTTAATTGAGGAAATAGAATTTCATTATGATGTTATTACCCCAACGGTAATGGTTGATTCCTTACTACAACACTTTCTCAAACTAACTTACTTCCTAACCAATCTATTACTACACAATTAAACGAACAATGACCAGATTACTATGGTCGGTTTTCTATTACAGGAACAACATTTATTAGATGTGAAATTCTTTCTCAACAACAACAAGGACGAAGCAACACAGATCCTAATAATACCCAATTACTCTACGAATCAGATGGTACTAATAATTCGTTTATTCTTGATTATGAAGTAATGCCAAATAAATCAACAACACTTTCGCCTGTAAAAAATCCAGAAATAATAAAACTCAGATAATATATTTTTCATTAAAAAAATCCCCTCGCGATAGTGCGGAGGGATTTTTTTGTAGAAAATTATTTTAATATTGTTCACACTTCACAACATAGTAATTCGCTTCATGATCGCATGAAGGACATTTTTCTGGTGGATTTTTTCCCTTGTGCACATAGCCACATTTTGTACACATCCATTCAATATCTTCTGCTTTCTCCATCAAAGTACCTGCAGCGAGTTGATCGCGAAGCGCTTGGTATCTTGCTTCATGATGTTCCTCTGCATGAGAGATACTACGAATTCTGGCAGCTATTTCTGGAAATCATTCTTCCTCAGCGATTTTAGCGAATTCTGGATATAATACTTCGTGCTCATGATTTTCTCCATTGATAGCGAACTGGAGATTTTCTAATGTCGTTCCTTTTTTAACGAAAGCAGCTGTATCTACCACTACTTCATCCATATCTTCTCCCATCTTTTCTTTGACCATTTGAATCATCTTGAAAAATCGTGATGCGTGTTCGCGTTCTTGTTCTGCTGTTTCCAAAAAGATGTCTGCAATTTGTAAATATCATTCTTTCCTTGCAGCACTTGCGTAGATGGCGTAGCGATTCCTCGCTTGGGATTCTCCCACGAATGCCTTGGTCAGATTTTCTAAGGTTTTTTGCATACTTAACTATTTAACAAATAAAATGTAATGTGTTCGCTTACGCGAATGTAATGTATAGTAATATGCTTCGCGTAATTTTTTATCATTACGAACGAAGTTCTTATTACTATTAGTGAGTAATGTAGTATTTTCCGTGAGAAATACCAGTCTTTTTGCGGAAAAAAATCCGTATTGTCAAATTAGGACAGAACTAGCCAAAACACTAGTTCTCACCTATTATATTCTCTATTCTCTCTTAAACCATCTATATCACTGAAAGACCAATTCCGAACTAACTTTTCTTCATTATCTCGCTTCCTATCTACTTTCTCTTTCTCTGAACTGTCAATATACTAGTGTAAAATGTAAATTCTGGAGGTTGACATGAAACGGGTTTAGACCTATGATCGCTTGTAATATTTTCACTAATCATCACATTTGTGTGTAATTCATATGTTTTCATTTTTTATAATTTTCTTCATGCGCTATGAAAAATTTTCTTAATTTGCTTATACTACCATTAGCTGTTATATTGATGTATGGATTTATGTTCGCTGTCGAAGATATAGATAGTCAACTTATTGTTTCCGATATTTCAAACGTAGAAAAAATTTCTGTAACATACAATAATGAATTTCAAACAGCATATCATTACGCTTATGAGAATTGAATTACCTCCATGTCTACTTTAGAAGAAGCGAATATGGAGTGAACCCTTACGAGAGCACAGCTTGCAAAAATGATAGTCAATTATACGAATAAAATATTAAATAAAAGAACACTCAATCACGGCACAGCTTGTGATTTTGATGACATCAAAACACAAACAGAAGATATTCAAGAATATATCAGAGTGGCATGTCAGATGGGTATTATGGGAATTAATATAGAAGATTTTGATCCTAATGGCATAGTAGATAGAGCTCAATTTGCTACAGTATTATCTAGAGCACTTTATTGATCTATATATAATACAGAAACATTACGATATGCCGAACATATACAGGCATTGAAAAAAAATAATATCATCACAGACACCAATCCAAACATTATCGAATCAAAAGGATACGTCATGCTCATGATGATGAGAGCTGACAAATAATATTCATAGTCTATCACATAGAGATAATCTTTTATTCTTTACACAATTATCATGAACAAATTTTTTAAAGCTTTTATCTTCTCAACGTTATTGTTGATATTCTGATTTGCTGTTAACAACACATTACAATTAGCCCATGCGGAAGACGAAGCATCGGTATCGACAGGAGACAATATAGATGATTCTGAAGATGATAATGGAACTGGTGATGATTCTTTAGACGGATCAGAAAATGAATTGGAAGATGAATCAGAAAACGAAGATGAATTGGAATTGGAAAACGCATATGAATATGCTCATACCATCGGTATCACAACTATGGAAACTATCGAAGACGCGAATATGAATGGCAAACTCATCAGATCTCATATGGCCAAGATGATGGTGAATTATGCTGAAGATGTATTAGGAAAAACTCCTGATACTACAAAAGAATGTGAATTTACTGATACAGATAATCAAAGCGAAGAGATGAAATGATATATTCTTGAAGCATGCCAGCTCGGTCTCATGGGTGTAGATATTGACGAATTTCATCCTAGCGATGAAGTAACGAGAGCACAATTTGGTACTGTGCTTTCTAGAGCACTTTGGGGAGATTTATACAATACTTGAGATGTATATTATCTCAACCATCTTAATGCATTGAAAACAAATAACATCATTTCTGTTACTACACCTGATATGAAAGAAATCAGATGATATGTTATGATAATGCTTATGAGAGCTGATAAATAAAGTCTTGTGTACACATAAAAAAAATCACCCCGAAATAACTCCGGGGTTTTTTTTATATTTGGTATATATCACACATTATTGAACTGGTTCGATAATTTCTTGTTTGCGGAGTTTTCTTCTCTGAATATATTTTACTATTTCACGGACAAACAGATAGATCATTCCACCAACAATAGGAAATAATCGATCTACCAATCTCATAGGTCAGAATGCAAAATAGGAATGAATGATCGGCATATAGATGAGAACAAGAAGCAATGAAAGAGATATTCAGAATGCAAACAATAATTTTTTATTGGATCGGAGATATGATGTAAAAACAGATTCCTTTCCTGCTCTACGAGACAATATATTTGCAAACTGACAGAAAACAATACTCGTATAGGTTATTGAAGTTGCTATAGGATACTGTACAAGCCCTTCTGTGAAATTTGTAAATGTAAATCCATGAGATAGAATATATAATAAATAATTTGTAAATGCAATCCCTCACATCAGCAATCAAGCAAAGAGCAAATCAAGAATCACTGAAGTATTTATGATATGATCATTTACTCTTCTTGGTCATTCTTTCATCAAATCTTTTTGCGCTGGATCCCGAGTGAGTGCAGTTAGTGGTCACATCTCTCAAATCATATCTATAGCAAGAATT
The DNA here is from genome assembly GCA_964418415.1 of uncultured Candidatus Peribacteria bacterium. Lineage (GTDB taxonomy): Bacteria > Patescibacteriota > Gracilibacteria > Absconditabacterales > Absconditicoccaceae > CAJBLF01. The sequence goes on along the minus strand of CAYQLB010000011.1, from coordinate 30,736 downwards.
TGAAATGGACTAATAGCCATCGGCAATCATCGAAGTGCATTCATAGCAAGTGATGGCAAGACGGTAAAGAGTTCTCATCCATTTGAAGTAATACATGATAATATAGTTTTTTTGAGATTATGGAAAATAATTCTTCCTTCTTTGATAGCAAAAACCAAGGTATTGAAACTATCATCGAGCAGTACGATTTCGGAAGCATTTTTGGCAACATCTGTTCCTACCTTTCCCATAGCCACTCAGATATGAGCCGCTTTGAGTGCAGGTGCGTCATTGATTCCATCGCCCGTAACCGCTACTATATTGTGTGTTTTTCTCAGTAAATTAACTATCCTTAATTTATCTTCCGGAGAAGTTCTGGAGAAAATCAGTGATCATGGAGTTTGTAATATCTGTACAAGCTGGATATCAGAAGTTAGTTTTAATTGTTCTCCTGCGATTACATTAATTTTTTCTCTATCTTCTAATCCTATACGCTTCGCTATAGCTTCAGCCGTTAGTCAGTAATCTCAAGTAATCATAATTATCTTTATCTTTGCTTCGAATGCTGATTGTACTGCAGCTGATACTTCTTCTCTCGGCGGATCGATAATACTCACACATCACATGAAGATAAGATTATTTTCTACATCATTCCATTTCCGTGTCGGTTCATATATATCCATTGGCTTATATGCTATCCCGAGATTCCTCATCGCATCATTTGCACTATCTTCGATATATTTTTCTATCTGATGTCTATCTTCCTCGGTTATTTTTCTGATTTCTTTTCCATCATAAATCTGCGTACATTTTTCCAACAACATCATTGGCGCTCATTTTACATAGAGATATTTTTTATCATCAATACTACGAACAGACGACATTCTTTTTCTCACCGAATCAAATCCGTATTGATGAAGTTGAGGATATAATTGTCAAAGTCTTTCTGTATTGAATGCCGCTTTCTGCGCTAAGCTCACTAATGCAGCTTCTGTTGGATCACCGATAGCGTATCGTGTCATATGTTCCTCATCAGGAGGATTTATTTTTGCATTGGAGTCCAAGAATAAGGTATGGAAAAAATGTTTTCGAGTAGTCGTGAAATTAGCATCGATAGGATGCTGTGTCTGAGAATCAATAATATTTCCTTTTGGTTCATATCCATCACCTTCGACATCATAGATATTGAATCACAATAAGATATGTTTTACGGTCATTTCGTTTTTTGTGAGTGTCCCTGTTTTGTCTGTGCAGATAATATTTACACATCCGAGCGTTTCTACGGAAGCTAATTGTTTGACCAGCGCTTTGTTCTTGGCCAATCTATTTGCTGCCAAAGTTAGCGCTATGCTCACCTGTGTCGGCAAACCTTGTGGTATCATGGCTATACAGATACCTATAGCGAAGATGAATGATTCTCTCAATGTCAGATCTGCTATAAGCGATATGATGAGAAGAAGTACTCACAATATCATTGTTCCTATAGTCAGCTTTTTTGAAATATTTTTCATCTCCATCTGCAATGGTGTTTCTTCAGGAACCTGTTCTTGTGAAAGATTTGCTATTTTTCAAAGTTGGGTATTCATTCCTGTAGCGAATACAATACATCGTGCATGTCATGTCGCAACTGTTGTTCCCATCCATACACAATTATTTCTTTCGGAAAGCAGAACATCACCTTCGATTTCATGTGTATATTTGTTTTGTGGATTGGATTCTCCCGTCAGAGAAAAATCGTTTGTCTGAAATTCTGATTCTTCCAGTATTCTCATATCTGCAGGTATACTATCTCATTCTTCTACATAGACGATATCACCGGGTACGAGATTTTCCGCTAATGCCTCTATCATCTCCCCATTCCTTTTTACTTTTGCATTTGGATGCATCATCTTTTTTAGGGATTCCATTATTTTCTCAGCTTTCGCCTCTTGCATATATCCGATGATAGCATTAATCAAGATAATGAATGTCAAAATAGTTACTCCTCTATAATCCTGGAGATACAATGAAATAATATCACTTATGATAAGGAGAATAATCAATATATCTTTAAATTGCCTGAAAAACTTCAACAAGAGCGGAGTCTTATGAATTCATGTCAGTATATTTTTTCCGTAGATTTTCTCTCTCGTAGGAAGCTCTTCTTTTTTGAGACCGTCAAAAGATGACTCAAGTTCACTCAATGCCTCTTGAAGAGAAAGTTTGTAAAAATCGTCTTTCGTAAATTCCATAGAATACTAGAGGAATAAAGACATATACATCCTTCAATCACAAATGGTAAATCATTTTGAAAAAGGATATATAAGTATAGTCGTAATAGAGAATTTTGTCAAAACTTAATTTCGGTTGAAAGCTTTAGACAAAAAACTACCATAGCCTTACGTTTTTTACCCCCTTATATATAGTAGTATGAAAAGAATTTTGTTTATCTGAATCCTCGCTTCGTTATTTTTTGCAGGTTGCGCTCAAACAACTCAGACCAAAAATCTAGATACCTTCGCTCAATGTTTGACCGAAAAATGAGCAATCATGTATGGCAGCAAGACCTGTCAACACTGTCTACAACAGAAAAAAATGTTCGGAGAAAGTTTTTCGTATATCTCTTATATAGAATGTACTGAAGAAGCCGAACGCTGCGGGAAGGAGCTCAAATGAAGTGTCCCTGCATGGAAGTTTGCGGATGGCGAACTCGTAGAATGACTTCAATCTTTGGAATATCTATCTGAAAAGACCGACTGCCAGCTTCCCTAAATTTTAGGTTTTTTGACTCTTTATGAACGAATCTCCCATCAAAGCAAAAGTCATCAATCGTCAAATGTTGACAGAACATATTATGGAATTCACTATAGAGACATATCAAGAAGTGAATGTCATCCCCGGACAATGGGCCCTATTCGAATTCCAAGATGACCAATGAACATTTCAGAGAAGTTACTCTCTTGTTGATCAAGACACGGACAACGAGAAAACTATGATGATTTTTGCTATCAAGCTTTCTGAACACGGCAGAGGAAGTACTATAATTAGAAAAACACCCATAGGTAGCGAAGTTATTATTAAGGGAATATATGGTAATTTTATTTTACAAAATACCCCATTCCCAAAAGTATTTATCTGAACATGATCAGGGATTGTTCCCCTCATCAACATGGCAAAATATTGCACAACCAAGAAAGAACTCTTTTTCTCTGTATCATACAAGAAAGATCTTTTCTATGAAGAAAGAATAAAAAAAATCCATGAATTGGGATACGAGATTCATATTTCGAAAGAATCCGTCCTTGGGTATCAATCTGGAAGGATAGATCTTGTCAAACAACATTTTGATCCTATGACGGAATTTTATGTCTGTTGAAAACCCGAAATAGTAGACGATATTATAAAAAAACTCACGGTACTCGGATACAAGAGAATATATACAGAAAAGTTTTAAAAAACGCTTGATTTTATCTCTTATATCTATATATACATCCCACGAAGTTTTTTTTGATATTGCTTAATTTGCGGGCGTGCGGACATGATGTAATTGGTGTAGCATAGCAGACTTCAGCTCTGTTCGTACGGGTTCGAGTCCCGTTGTCCGCTACTTAATCTCTTCAGAAAACAACCATGGCAAAACAGATTATCTTCGGATTGTTCATCACCTGAATGTGATGAGCTGTCGTTTATTTTTCAGCATATATCGCGGATATATTTGGTACTATTCCACGGTTTGAAAAAAATCTCGGAGGTACGAGAAATTGACTTATACTCTTCGGTTTCGGGATTGTCCTTATTTGACTACTGGTCTTATTTGGTGTAATTCCCACAAGTTCGCCTACAGAAAATCTCGGTTCATTCACTACTGCACCGATAACGCAATAATGCGTCATGGGGAGATGGCAGAGCGGTCAATTGCATCAGACTGTAAATCTGACGCCTCACGGCTACGTAGGTTCAAATCCTACTCTCCCCAAACTTAAAATAATATTGCCCATGTATATGGGCCCTTAGCTCATTTTGGTAGAGCACCTGCTTTGCACGCAGGGGGTGAGGGGTTCGAATCCCCTAGGGTCCAAATATAAACTTTATATGCCAAGCATCACAATGAAATGATTCATTTATGTGCTGAAGCTAAAAAATGATAAACATTATGTCGGAAGCACAAATAATCTTGAAAGAAGATTACAACAACATATTGCTGGCAAAGTAATATCTACAAAACATCTTAGACCAGTTGAATTAATCTGATACAAAACCTTCCCAACATCAACAGAAGCAAGAAAAATGGAACAGCAAATAAAAAAGCGAAAAGACAAAAAAATGACCAAAGCGTTTATGGATTCTTAATTTTGGTAGAGCATCCCGGCAAGCCGGGAGGGTGAGGGGTTCGAATCCCCTAGGGTCCAAATTATACCACTATCATAGCATGAGGGTTATGCTCCCGTAGTTCAATGGATAGAATAGAAGCCTTCTAAGCTTTAGATCCAAGTTCGATTCTTGGCGGGGGTAAATAAAAAAAATTAATGACTAATACTATTAGCAATTCGTAATTATATACTAATTCCGTGCTCTCGTCGTCTAGCGGTTAGGACATCACCCTCTCACGGTGGAGATCGCGGGTTCGATTCCCGCCGGGAGCGAATGCTTTTTTATCTTTGTACTACTGTATGGATACAAGACCAAGCAATTCCTTCAATAGAGATAGAGCATTTATGGTATATTTGAATGAACAAATTAAAGCTCCAAATATCGTTATTATTGATGAAATAGGAACAAATCTATGAACATTTCCTAGAAAGAGAGCACTTGAAATGGCTGAAGAACAAGGTAAAGATTTAGTCCAGATAAAATACGATGCAGAAAGTATGACCTCTACGGTGAAACTCGTAGATTACGGCAAATATATGTATCAAAAATCTAAAGATGATAGAGAAAAAAGAAAAACACAAAAGCCAACTACACTCAAAGAAATAAAGATTAGCTACGCTATAGGTGAGAATGATCTCCAAATGAAATTAAAAAAAGCGATTGAATTTTTAAAGGAGAGACATAATGTAAAATTCTTCATTAAACTTAGAGGAAGAGAAAAAATATACGCTAACAAAGCAATAGAAAAACTTATCAAGATCAAAGATGACCTGGCGGAGCATGGAAAATCACAATTCAATACTCCAAAACAGGAAGCACAAGGATATAGCATCATTTTATTCAGTAAATAAGATATTATCATGGCTAAAGGGTTGAAGACTCATTCGTGAGCAGCAAAGAGATTTAAGATCACTAAAGGCAAAAACAAGAAGATATTGTTTGATAAGGCATGCAACAATCATCTTTTGACGAACAAAGGAAACAACAACAAAAGGGAACAATATGGTAAATCATTGTCCAAAACATATGTCAAAAAAATAAAGACTTTATTTCCTTATAGTTAATAGATATCATGGTAAGAGTAGCAAATGGACTTCAAAGACAAAGAAGACATAAAAAATTCATTAAACTTGCAAAGGGATTTAGACTTGGAAGAAGTAACGTCTACAAGCAAGTGAGATTGGCATTGGTAAAACAATGACAACACGCATACAAAAGTAGAAAAGAAAAAAAGAGAGATTTCAGAAGACTCTGGATCGAAAGATTATCTGCTTCTATCAGAACCAAAGGTTGAACTTACAGCAGGTTTATCTGAAGTATGACTGCAAAAAATATTGTCTTGGATAGAAAAGTCCTTTCCAATATTGCAGTAGCTTTTCCAGAAGTATTCGACAAGATCTACACAGAAGTCGTAAAATAAGACAGATAGCAAACTGTTTTTTTGTCACGGCGCCCGGATGTGCCAAGATTGCCCAAAGATGCAAGCGAATGTGAAGCAGCTTTGGCAGCAAGATTGAGCATCCCGCACAACGCTGCGGGAGTGAAATTGAATGACCACTCCCTGACTACCATGCCCGGATGGTGAAATTGGTAGACACAAGGGACTTAAAATCCCTCGGTAGCAATACCTTGCCGGTTCGATTCCGGCTCCGGGCAAGTATATCAAGATATTTAACTCTCGTTAGATATATCTGCATGGCAGCGATGCTATGTAAAGAACAAAAAAATACCTCGTAGCCAATAACGAACCCACCCAAGCCCGAAAGGCGCTTATGTGACGGCCTGTCCTGACATATCAGGACCCTATTCCAGCTGCGAGTCAACGCTTTAGACGTCGAAATGAATGCTAAAAAAGTCTTGCATTTTGATGGAATAATTATATATTCACACGGCTAAAAGCATTTTTTTATTCACAAAAAATAATTCAATGGGATTTACTGTACGGAGGACTTGAGATCTCAATACCAATGAAAGGATGATCTCTTTCTACAAAAAAGAGCTTCGAGCTTCTCATATTTTGGATAAAGCAAAAAAACAGAAACACTACAATACCAAACGATATAGAAAATTTGTTTCGTTCAAATTTCCTAGTGCAAGGAGATACAGAAGATTGAAAGCTATTGTCTCTGATGCATATAGAACAAATAAGAAAAAATATAATACGTTAGCACAATTAGGAAAAATCGTATAGATATGTTGTGGCATTATTAATTTTTAATTATTAATTGTTCATTAGATATGCACGCAGTTATAGAACTCAAATGACATCAATATATCGTACGTGAAGGCGATACTATTACCGTTGATAAGCTAGATTTGGCTGAAGGTGAAAAACTTACTGTCGATAAAATACTTCTCGCCTTTGATGAAAAAGCGGAAAAAGTGATCGTCGGGAATCCTTATATCGCAAAAGCGAATGTTGAATGTGTCGTTAAAGCAAATCAAAAAGGAGAAAAGGTCAGAATTATTAAATTTAGAAGAAAGAATAGATATCAAAGAACGATGTGATTTAGAGCACATCAATCGCTTTTAGATATTAAAAAGATTTCACTGAATGGGTAAAGAATGAGTTTTGGAAATGGATGGAGAAGTTATTGAAGTCCTTCCGGCTGGCTTTTTCAAAGTCAAGCTTAAGGATACAGATATGTTTGTCCGCTGCCAAAAATCTGGTAGAATGAAACAATCCAATATCTCTATTATTATGGCAGATCGAGTAAAATTAGAAATTAATCAATACGATATGACCAAATGAAGAATTATCTTTAGGTACAATGATTATAAACGTTAATTTATCTACTATTATGGTATCATCATGAAAGTCAAAGCTTCCCTCAAAAAAAGATGTATGTATTGCCAAATAATTAAGAGAAAAGGCAAACTCTACATTGTATGTAAGAAAAATGCAAGACACAAAACAAGACAAGGATAATTTTATTTATTGTTCAATTTAACGCATGTTTAGACTATCAGGACACGTTCTGCCAGACAACAAATCTATCTGGATTGGACTCACTTCCGTCTACGGTATCGGACTCAAGAGATCCAAGACCATTCTTGCAAACGCTAACATTCCTCATATGACGAAAGTAAAGGATATCACCGAAGATGAGCAAAAGAAAATTTTGCTACAAATTCAAAAATACATTCTCGAAAATGACCTCAAAAGAGAGGTAGCATTTGCTATCAAAAGATTAAAGGAAATTAAGTGTTACAGAGGTATGAGACACAATCTTTGATTGCCCGTTAGAGGACAACTCACTAGGAAAAATGCAAAAACTGCGAAGAAACTTATGGGAAGATCCAAAGTAAGACCAGTACTTAAAAAATAATAATACATCGAAATATGAAAATGTGAAAGAATAATCGATAACATTTCATCAATTCAACATTTTATCAATTCAACATTATAGTATGGCTACACCAACAACCGCTGCAAAAGCAAAGAATGCTACCCCAAAGAAGAAAAAAGACCTAAAAATAGATTCTGGCGTACTTCACGTACAAACTACTGACAACAATACCATTCTCACACTCGTAGATGAAAATGGTAATAAAGTACTTGGTGGAGGAACAGGGAAACTTGGGTATAAAGGAAGTAAAAAGAGCACGCCATATGCTGCTGAGCTTCTTACGAAACAACTTCTCAAAGAAGGACAAGGATTTGGACTCAAAGAAATCGGTGTAATCTTTAGAGGAGCTGGATTAGCAAGAGATGGTGTTTTCAAAGCAATCAACGAAATTGGTTTGATTGATATCAAATATATCAAAGAAGATACTGCTATACAATTCTGAGGATGTAAATGAAGAAGACATAAAAGAGTGTAATATATAATTCTAAATTTTAAATTCTAAATTTTAAATTCTAAATTTTAAATTCTAAATTTTAAATTCTAAATTTTAAATTAGTTATGAAGTATACAGGGCCAAAGTTCAAGTTGTGCAGGAGAGAACAAATAGATCTCTTCGGATCCAAAAAGTACAACGTCAAAAAAAATAGGAGTCTACCAGGACAACACGGTGGTAATATGCAGAGGTCTTCCGAATATGGAAAACTTTTGAGAAATAAGCAAGTACTGAAAAGAATGTACTTACTTTCCGAAAGACAGTTCGTTAGACTCGTTAGAGAAATTGCAGGAAAATATTCCAAAAACAAGAATATTACTCACGATACTGCACTTCTTCAATTTTTGGAAAGAAGAATGGACTCTATTGTTCTTAGATCAGGCCTAGCAAAAACTATAATGCAAGCAAGACAAATGGTCAATCACGGACACTTCCTCTTGAATGGAAAAAAACATAATATACCTTCTTCATTTGTGAATATAGGCGACAAGATTAGTCTCAAAGAGAAACTTAAAAACTCTACACTCTACAGCCAAAATGCTGCAGACAACAAAGGAAAGACTCCATCACGAGTAAAACTAGACAAAGCAAATAATGTCGTCGAGGTATTGAGTGATCCTCAAGTAGGTGAACTTGGTTTACCAGCCGACCTCCTAAAAGTCATCGAGTTTTATGCGAGAGCATAGTCTTATTTGAGGGCTGTGTTTCGATATAATTCCGACATATCAAACAAAAATTTTTTTACTCTTTATTACTCTGCATGCTGGATATACAAAAGTTCATCTGAGCACCAAAGATCATCGTCTCTCAAGTAGACGACAGAACTACCAAATTTGAGGTTAAATACTTACCAAGAGGATTTGGACAGACACTTGGAAATGCATTGAGAAGGATTATCTTGTGATATAGTGTTGGTTGAGCAATTACGGGATTAAAAATTAAGTGAGTGAATCACGAATATCATGTAGTGGACGGAGTAAAGGAAACCGTAATCGATATGATGCTCAATTTCAAGACCCTCCGCTTCAAAATTGATGAAAAAGCAGATAATATCCAACGAATAACTCAAAGATTCTCAGGTATAGGTATGTATACATCAAATAATCTTAAGCTTCCTGCTGGGATTGAACTGTTGGATGAGGATGTTGAACTATTTGAGATAACCGATCCATCATTGGAATTAAATATCGAAATTAGAATAGAAAAGGGATATGGATACTATAGCATCGACTACCTAAGATCTAGAGATAGAAAAGATGAAGATGTAGATGCAAATATTCTCCTCATCGACAATGAATTTAAGGTTATTGATTATGTAAAATATGATGTAGAAGAAGTTATCGAGGATTTCACAGGATCTACTAAAGATCTCTTGGTCATCGAAGTAAGATCACGATTCAAGGGAGTTTCTCCAAAAGAGATTGTTATGTTCGCTGGAGAGGTATTAGCTTCTTATGCTAAACTCTTTATCTTCGACAACATCTATATCGATAGATCGTTCCTCGTAGATATCGAAGATCTCGATAGAGTGCAGGATAAATTTCATGAGGAAACTAATATCAAAACTATGCCTATCGATGCTCTTCCATTGAGTGAAAGAACAAGGAATGCTTTGATCAAGAACAATATACTCTATGTAGAAGATCTTGAGAAAAAGAAAAAAGGTGAACTTCTACTTATGAAATGAGTAGGAAGAAAAGCTATCGATGAAATCAACAGCGCATTGGCGAATATCGATAAAGCACTTATCGGCTAACTATAATTCATATCTAGACAATACCAACATTATTCATTATTAATTTTTAATTATTCATTGAGTTGTTACCATGAGACATAAGTATAGCAAAATTATCGAATTGGATACTGGCGCAAAAAAGAGACAGATATTCGTAAGACAACTTTTGACGAATCTTGTAAAAAACGGAAAGACTACTACTACGCCAAAAAGAGCTAAAGTATTGAAATCTGAAGTAGATTCTTTTTTTGCTGCTCTCGTGAGAATGCATAAGAAACTTGATCCAAAAGATGCAAGAAGAGAAAGTATTAGACTCATCAAATCGCAAATTTTTGGAGAAGCTGAAGGAAAAAAAGTATTGAATGTACTCTTGCCTAAATATATAGAATCCTGAGCTACCACCAGTTTCGTAGCCGATTATAAATTGGGATATAGAGTTGGTGACGGTGTACAGAAAATTATGCTTAAATTATTATAAGAATTTATGGAAAATTCTACTTTCTACCTTCTACATATAAAAATCATTTAATTGTTTTGAAATAGTAATCATGGAATTTACAAAGAAAGATCTCAATAAAACGCTTCGAGTGAAGCCTGCTGACATGGACAAGAATAGAAAACGACGAAGAATCGATGCAAATGGTAAAACACTCTGAAGACTTGGCGTAGATATTGCAAAACTCCTTCTTGGAAAACATAAGGCATATTATGCTGATATGCGAGATGCAGGTGATTTCGTACTTGTTGAAAATATCGATAAGATCAAGGTAACCGGTAACAAGCTCCAAGAAAATGTCATGTATTCTTACAGCGGATACAAAGGTAATCTTAAGCAAGTAACTCGAGATATTCTCATGAAAAAAAATCCAGCAAAATTACTTACTTTTGTAGTTAGGGGAATGCTTTCCAAAAATAAACTCAGAGACAAGAGAATCAAGAGACTAAAACTTGTTGTCTGAACTACTACCCAATACGATCATTTTAAACCTATTACCTTATCTAAATAATGGCTAACACGGAATATACCTATGCTATAGGAAGAAGAAAAGAGACGACTGCTATCGTCAAGCTTTTCGGCAAGGGAAGCGGAAGCTTCATCATCAAAACTTCCAATGGATCAAAAAAACCATTGGCGGACTATTTTGGTGGTAACCTCTATTTGCTAGAAGCAGCACTTTCACCGCTCACAACACTAGGTCTCGACTATATCAAAAAGTTTGACGCAGAGATTACGGTCAGTGGAGGAGGTATTTCAGGGCAAGCTGATGCTATCAAATTAGGATTCGCTAGAGCACTGATTGAATGGGATAATGATCTTAGATTGACTCTTAAACCATATGGATTACTCAAAAGAGATCCAAGAATCAAGGAAAGAAAGAAACCAGGTCTCAAGAAAGCGAGAAAAGGACCTACTCGGTCAAAGAGGTAATTATTGTAATCGTCATTCCGGCGTCAAGTCTTGTAGCCGGAATCCATATATCGAAAGAGAGGCCATTGGCCTTTTTTTCATATATAAAAAACAGTATGCGAAAGCGGTACTTTTTTTTGATTTCTACAAAGAAATGACTATATATGACTTCGAACTTTTATTTTTTTTATACAATAACGAATGAATAAGGACTTATTTTTTCTCGGCATCCAATGATGTGGAAAAGGAACACAAGGTAAATTACTCTTCAAAAGTCTTCCATGACAATATGACTATTTGGAAATGGGACAGCTCTTCAGAGCTGCCATGTCCAACGACAACATCATAGGAAACTACTGCAAAAATATCGTGAATAGCGGAGGGCTGGTACCGCATTTCGTCAGCCACGGACGATATGATATCGCCCTGCAGATAGTCACGGAAAAGAAAGTCGGACTTATGGTTGACTGATTTCCTAGGTCTATAATACAATCAGAATTTATGGAACAAGAGATGCAGAAATACGGCAGAGATTTCGTTATCGTGCATTTTGAATTATCCAAAGAAAAAGCGATAGAAAGAATGATGAAAAGAGCACAGATAGAAGGTCGTGTAGACGATAATGCAGAAGCTATGGCTACCAGGATCGATGCATTTATGAATGAAACACTGCCTGCAATCAAGTATTTCGAGAGCAAAGGCAAAGTCATCACCGTCAACGCGGATGATACGATAGAAAATGTCCAAGCAGAATTAAAACAGAAGTTAGGGCTTTAGTTCCTATGTTGAATATATGGCGAAACTACTGAACAGAATAAAGATAGATAAGATAGGATACGGATGAGTCGGACTCGCAAGAATGAGCGATGGCAAGAGGATATTGATCAAATGAGGCGCATTACCAGGCAGTATCGTCGATCTCAGAATAGTGAAACAGAGAAAAGATTATGTAGAAGCACATATCGCGAAAATTATAGAGCTCGATCCCAAGATTGTGGATGGTGAAATATTCTGTCCACACTTTTTTTCGATAACGGAGACAAAGAATGATGATCAGTCTATCCGAAAGATTGGTTGTTGAGGATGTAAATGGCAGATGCTCAGCTATGCGAACCAGTTGAAATTGAAAGAAGATATCGTCAACGATGCATTCACCAAGCTTAAGAAAAAATTGCCAGAATTACATATCCTGTCTATCATAGGATCACCGCAAGAAAAATTTTATAGGAATAAAATAGAATTCAGTTTCGGGAAATACATCAGCAAAAATAGTGAGTGAGTGAACGAAGCTTTGTCTAATCGAAGCTGCGGTTTTCACAAGCAAGGGGAATTTAGCAAAATCGTGGATATCGACAATTGTTCACTTATTTCTGATGAAGCTAATATATTGTATAATCATATCAAGGAGCTCTGTAGATCATCAGGACTCCCCGCATATGATCAAATGACTCATCAAGGATTCTTTAGACATCTTGTGATAAGAGAAGGAACAAATACGGACCAATTTCTCGTCAATCTCGCGGTCGCGGATAACAATCTCAAAACGAAAAATGACAAACAACGGAACCGATTTCTCGATACATTGAAGGCAGATGACGTGCTTAAGAAAAAAGTGACTACCTTCGTAATAACGTATAATAATGGTGTCGCTGACGTCATCAGATCACAGGAATGTGAAACGAAAACATTTTGGGGTGAAGGATATATCCATGAAGTCCTCCAGTTCAAAAACACGCACAATAAGAATGAAGAATCCCAGGTCTCGCCTGAATCAAAAACAGAAGAACTATCACTAACGGAAGTTACCTTCAGAGTATCACCTTTTTCGTTTTTTCAGACGAATACGCTCTGAGCCCAGCAACTCTTCAGTCAAGCAATGAGCATGGTCGGGTATGTGGAAGGAACTATCTTAGATCTCTATTGTGGAACGGGGAGTATCGGAATCAGTTTTTTGAAAACGGGAAAAGGAAATAATCTTGTAGGTATAGAAATCGTCGAAGATGCGATTACCGATGCCCAGCACAATGCGAAGATAAATGGTATCGATGAAAAAGTTATCTTCCTAGCTACACCAGCAGAAAAAGCATTTTTGCACAATCCAGAAATCAAGAAAAAATTAGACAATCTTGGTCTCGTAATCATCGATCCTCCTAGAGATGGCCTCCATCCCAATGTCGTTAATATGATCTGTGAATTGAAAAAAGAATCAGATTTTAAATTATTGTATATCTCATGTAATCCGGTCACTATGGTCAGAGATATTGAATTGTTGGTCCAATGAGGCTTCACTATCAGAGAAATTCAACCTGTCGATATGTTTCCCCAAACCCATCATATAGAATGTATATGAGTCTTACATTAAGATTGACTTATATTTTTAAATATATATAGTACAAATATGTTTATTTGGTAGTTTTTTTCTATGGACGAAACACAAAGATATAGAGAACCAAAACTCATCGGTGATATCTTGAGAGATATGAAAATGGATACAGCAAGTATCGAGCGTAAGATTAAACTTCATGAGCTATCTAAACAGTTTAGCCAAGAAAGCTTAGCTGTACTAGAGCAATATATGACAGTTATGGAAACCAAACATCCTATGTACAATGAAGCAAGTGCTATTCTTCAGGATATTGATGCGTTTTATGCCGAGACCAAATCATGATTCCAACAAGCTAAATTAAAGTTACAAAAATGACAACTCTCCCCCAAACACATCAACGAAAAAATCTGCTCTATAGAAAAAGTTCTGACAGCATTTGAAATCAGCTATAATGACATCAATGGTATACTCAGAAATACTATCAGAAAAATTAGAGATCATAATGACAAAAGAGGACATACACTCAAAGCCAATGCTTTCTGCACTCTATTTACACAGATCTATCATGAGATCGATACATTCTGTGTAGAATACGGAAAAATGCTACGCACCCGGGTGCGTTAAAAAATTTGACAATAAAAATTTGACAAAAACAACTATTTGGAATATACTTATGTATATTTATTTTTTTCAATGGCAAAATATGAACAAAAAAGAGTACGTCCTCCGTATGCTCGACACCCTTCAAAACACTCGGCCGTTGGCTAGAGGACTCAAGATTCTCGTCAATGCCAATCCGCTGAATGAGACTCTAATTGACCTTTTGATCACAACCTTCAAGGATGCTATCAAGACGCTTGATGATCAACAACAAAAAGCAAGTTTGGAAAAAGCATCTTCTTTTTTGGAAAAAGTCAAAGCTCAAGAAACTGAAGCAGGTAAGCAAGACCAAAAAGATATCAATGAATTGGAAGATATGCTTTCTAATATCTAATCATTTATTTTCTTAATTACTAGTATCATGACACCAACTGAAGCACCAAAAGTAGATGATCTCAAATTGGAGGGATTGAATACAAACCTTCAAGATAACTTAAATAAAATCACAGAAGGAGTAAAAACTCCTGAAAATGCTGATCAGATTTCGAAAATTCTGACTACGTGTTTTCAAGATGATCTCAAGAAACTATATGAGACAAAAGAGGGGAAAAATTTTTTTACACAACTCAATAGTGATATCACTGAAGCGTTAAAAAAAACTGACTTAGCTGTTGAGGATAAAAATGCACTCACCGATCTACAAATACTTATCAAGCCACTTACTATGACATTGGTCAAAACTGAAACTACCTATACAGATGATTTTACTTTGGACGTAGCGACAGAAGGAACCTGAAATAAGCTTGACTATAACTATAAAGGAGAGTGACAAACAACATATATAAAAGAAACATCAACAGAACTTAATAAAGATATGTACAAAAATCTACCATCTAAGGACAAATTACTATCTTACCTTAACTATCCGACAAAAGAAAATATACAAAAGCTCCAAGAATTTTTGTATACTAAGGTTCCTACTGATAAAAAAGTAGCATTTGAAGAAGCAAATAAAATAAAAAATACAAAGGAAACTGATGAAAAGAGACGAGATGGTGCCTTCTGAACCAACACTAAATCAACATTTGTTGACTATCTATCTGCTTATCTAAACGATTTTACAGCATTCACACCAGAAACAAAAAACAATCAAGATGAAATAACAAAAGCACAACTTGCTGCTGATGCTATAGCACAAAAAGGAGATAACTTAGAAACAGCCTCTATACCTTCCAAAACACCTCAACAACTTCAAGAAGAACAAAAAGACAAAAATGTCGCTAATTTACAGAAAGAAGTAGGTACAAAAAACGGTGAAGATCTTGTAGAAAGTGATAATTTCAAACTTCTTCCAGATAAGCTTCAAAGAAAGATACAAAGAGTGCTGAAAATAGAGACAAAAGATGAAGATGTAGAAAAGGAAATAAGCGATATCGATCTACAGATAGCAAACAAAACAAAAAAAATCGAAGAATTGACAGCAGAAAACAAAAAAAATCAAATTACTATCAACGAATTAACTACCAAGATAAAAAATCATCCTTGATCAGATTTCCGCGAATCTAGAAAAGAACGGAAGAAAACAAGGAAACCTTTTCAAAAATCAATCAACGAAAACGTATCTACTATTGAATGACTAAATATCGACATAGACAATCTTAACTATGAAAAAACATTCCTTGTCGATAAAAGCGATAGATTGGATAATAGATTTGAAAATAAAATAGTGAGGATCAATAAAGTATTGGCTTCAGACAAAAAAATTCTAAAAGACAAAATAACGAAATATGAAAACGATACAGATGTTAAAAAAACTGTTGATAAACGAAATTCAGAATTGGCTGCTATAAAAGCTTTTGAAGATGACTTACTCGCACTACAACCAGCGGATGAAGAGATAAATATAGCTAGTAATGTTCCTGAAAAAACCAAAACAATTACGATCGATAAATCTCCTACTCTAACTAATACAGCTATTGATATCAAAGATCTTGCAGAACTTCCTATTGATTTCTCTGACATCAAAGATCTCTGAACATGGAAAAAAGATGGAGAGACCTATATATTTAGTCCAAAAGAAAAAATTACTGCAAGTGAGCGGAACAACAAACCTACTGCTGGTAAGATACTCTTTGATTTAGAACAAACCTATGATCTTTCCTATTTCAATACAGATGGAAATCTATCAAATTCTATCACTGAGATACGTATTACACCAAGAAAGGAAGTGAATAATTCTGTTATCGCTAAGGAAGAAAAACTCACCGATAAGGAAGTTTCTACACCTCTCAATACAGCTATGATTAATGAAGATTTACTTATAAGTTATAATAGTGATAAAATTTATCCTGAAAGCACAAAAACTTATAAAGAAATATACGATGAAAATTATGAAAAAATAAAAGATAACTGGAATGGTAAAAAAATAACTCTTACCTTCCCAGACGAAAACAACACTAATATTACGATTACATGAACTATAGATTATTCACCAGAAAATTCTGGAGTGCTTAAAATAGTCGAAGAAAATTGAGGATCTAGAGAAATGGCTATATCATCGATTACAGCAGATGAAATCATCGTTGATAGATCTGCTAAAAAACAAAAACTTACTAGAACTACTGATCTTAATTGAGCGATAATTGCTACATTAGAAACAGTAAATGAAAACGATAATGTTGCCTTTAACTAGCCAATAATTTCTATTAGAATTCTTTTCTAAAAAGCATATACTGAGGAGTAGATTTACTCCTCTTTTTTTTGACAATGGATATCCAGAAGAACATATCGCTGAAACCATACAACACCTTCGCTGTCGATGTACAGGCAGATTTTTTCGTAGAGATAAAAAACGAACAAGAAATCTATGATCTGATCTCAACCGACATTTTCGCTACCCAACCACATTTGATTCTGGGTGGAGGCGCGAACATCCTCTTCACGAAAGACTATCATGGACTCGTCATCAAAAATTCTCTCCTCGGCAAGCATGTAATCAAAGAAGAAAAAAATATGGTCTCTATCAAAGTCGGCGCCGGAGAGACACGACACGATTTTATCATGCGAGGGCTCGAATGTTGATATGTTGGTTGAGAAAATATGGTCCTTATTCCTGGTACGGTAGGCGCAGCGCCTGTCGGCAATATAGGTGCATACGGCAAAGAATCGAGGGAGATCATCTACGAAGTAGAAGGCATAGATCTCGAGACTGGAGAAAAGAAGGTCCGAAAAAATGAAGAATGTCATTTTGCCTATCGCGAGAGTATCTTTAAGAATGAATTGAAAAACAAAGTTATCATCACTGCAGTCACTTTTGTTTTCGAAAAATACTCTGAACAATATATACCGAATATCCAGTACCATGATATTCAACAACTCATCTGAGAACGCATCATAGATACTAGCAACATTACTGCTTTGCAAGTAGCACATCTCATCATAGAGATCAGAGAAAAAAAATTGCCGGATCGAACCAAGATCGGAACGGCGGGAAGTTTCTTCAAAAATCCCGTAGTGAATAATGAACAGTATGAACAATTATTATTACAATATCCTCAGCTTAAAGGAAATGTTGTTCCTACGGGAATCAAGCTTTCTGCATGACAGATAATTGAACTCGCCGGCTTCAAGTGAAAGTCTGAATGACCAGTTGGTACCTACAACAATCACGCGCTCATCATCGTCAATAACGGTGGCGCTAGTGGTCTAGAAATACGAGCATTCGCGCAGTCCATCCAGAAAAAAGTTCTGGAAATGTTCGAAGTTATGCTTGAACCTGAAGTAATAATTATGTAATACTATTGAAGTCATTGCGAGCGATTTAGCGAAGCAATTTTATAAGAAAAAATCACCTCATTCCGGCGCTTTCACCACGCTACCTCATTCCGGCGCTTTCACCACGCTACCTCATTCCGGCGCTTTCACCACGCTACCTCATTCCGGCGTTAAGAAATTGCAGCCGGAATCCATACTCAGCAAACATAGATTCCGGCCGCAATCCGGGGCGCCGGAATGAGGAACAAAAAAACAACGCCGGAATGAGGAACAAAAAAACAACGCCGGAATGAGGTACACACCAAATAAAGAAAAATCCCGTAGCAAGTACGGGGCAGGCTCCCGCAACAAGTACGGGGCTATTTTTGTAGTTGGAAAGTTCTTTTAGTAAAGATAGATATACCTGAGATCATCCTGATTAGGATCATTTTCACATGTTGCACTGCCATCTGTAAATTCTTTACACATATCGGAAGCTATATCATCATATTCGCTATCTACTGTTATATCACTATTAGTGCCTATAAAATTTGATCATCATTCGGTTTCTGTAGCTGCCATTACAACAAATCAGTTATTAGCTATTGATCATTTTTTGATAGGGATGTATGCATATTCTCATTCTTGGCTAGTTAAGCCATCAATTCCTGCATCTATGGTTCTACTAGCATCAGGATCTGTGGGAATACTCGACATACCTGCTCATATCAATTCATCTTCTATATCACTTAAATTACATCATTCTGTGGAAGTAGGACACTCTGGAAATCTACCATGATCGATCTGATAAGACACCAAAGCCGCTGCTACTTGAGCTAAATCTGCCTTACGAGCTACGTCGTTGGCTCTACCTCTCGCGCTTGAGAGTCTTGGAATCAGAGCTGCTGCCAAGATACCTATGATGACGATAACGATCAACATTTCGATCAACGTGAAAGCTCTCTTTTTATTTTTTTTTGAAAACATCAAATAGCAAAAAACAGTAAAACCAGCGTCTTTTCACGCTATAAAGATATCAAATGCTATGTGAATTTCAATATGAAATTACTTCTGTGATTTATACTAAACAATAGGTGTTGGGACTATTTTGATACAACAATCATCTGATCTCTAATATCGTCAAGAGATGTATCAGTGTATCAACTTCTAGTCCGCTAAGGTGTGCTAAATATGGCAATGATAGCTCCTGATCGCGAGAAAAAAAAGCAAGCAGATGATGTTCCTCATCAGTGAGTTCGATCGGCGAATCAATCCTGGCAGGAGTATCTTTTTGGGGAAAATGGTGATAGAGAAATCTTTTTAGATCCACCACTGGCTTTACCTGTCCGCTTTCTATGAGCTGAAGAATTCACTCGCTTGTCGGAGAAAAAATGGAGCTCGGCGGAGCATAAACGGGTGTTTGTATCGCCAATGCACAATCGACAGTAATCAATGATCAGGACTTTTTGCTGGCTTCAGGGAGAAAGAGTTGATTGCATAGTCCAGCGATGATACGATTTCTCTGAGGAAATGTATAGGTATTTGGTTGTTCACCAAGTCTAAACTCGGAAAGTACCAATCCGCCTGCAGCTACAATCTGCTGGATATACTGCCACTCTGGTCTCCTAGCATACCATCACAGACCTCATCCAAGAACTGCTATAGTCGGAACTCCACATTGCATAGATAATCTATGACACAGCTGGTCTACTCCTTCTGCCATCCCTGAAATCGTGACAACATCATAATCAGCTATATAGGAAAACAAATGCTCAAGAACATTTTTGCCATAAGCGGACATCTTTCTTGGACCCACAACGCCGAGAATATTCTTATCGAGAAGCGAAAGATCTCCTATATAATAGACAAGATAAGGTATCGATTTGACACCTTTGAAACGTTTGTTTTCTTGAGCAAAGAAGGCTCATATATGATGTTTTTCCATCCATTCTTTGAGTATAGTATATGTCTTGGTATCGTAAAATATCTCCTTGTGTTCTTGAAGGTCTTTTTTGGTGATCCTGGGATCGAGTGAATAACATATTGCTTCGTGAAATGTCATAGGGCTATGATAGAGATAGAGAACAAAAAATCAATAGATAAGCTCTATAATTCTTTTGTCAAAAATCTAATTGACAATATATTTGTGGGTATTTATGCTTGAAATGGCCCACGATTTTGACTACACTTCTATCCACCAATGATATTTTTATGTCTTACCGACCATTCATGCTCGTAAAATTGAATAATATCATCATATTTGCTCTGATCGCCTTTTTTATTGCATGGATACTGTATCCGATATATATCAGCATCCTCAAAAAATATAAACTCGGCAAAACCATCCGTGAGGCAGCAGTTACCTGAGAAAAGTCTCAAATATTCACCCAGCTCCATGAACATAAAAAAGGTACACCGACTATGTGAGGTGGTATTTTTCTTCTTATCATGGGACTGATGATCGGACTTTCTTATCTCCTCAAAGATATGGGATGGATCAATAATACACTCTTCAACAGACAAGAAACCTATATCATCCTCTTTGGATTTTTTAGTATGGGACTGATTGGTCTGGTCGATGACTTCCTCAATATCAAAGGCCATGGTGCCGTAAAAGGACTCAGTGCCAAAGCTAAACTTATCGGAATGATTATTTTCTCAGCATTTATCAGTCGATGGTTCTACAGCAGATTAGGAATAGATTATATCAATTTTTGGCCGATCGCAGGCAAAATCTCTCTTGGATTGTTTTATCCGATCCTGACTTTCTTCGTCACTATCGCGATCGTCAATGCTATCAATATCGTCGATGGACTCGATGGACTAGCAGGAGGATTGATGACTGTTATTCTCTTTGTTCTCGCTATCATGCTCTTCTTCAATCAAACCTATATCGCTGCTACAGTAATAGCGATCGTCATAGCCATACTTGTAGCATTTATGTTCTATAATATCCATCCCGCCAAGATCTTTATGGGCGATAGCGGCGCTTTTGCTCTCTGATGATTGATAGCGTGACTCCTCTATTTTTTGAATATGAGGACCTGAATCATTATTCCATTCATCATTCTTTTCTCACTTTTTATCATAGATTTGACAACAAGTTTTCTCCAAATATTCCGAAAAAAATATATGAAAAGAAAATTATTTTTGGTCGCGCCACTTCATCATCTCTTTGAAAAAAATGGGATCAATGAAACTACCATTGTAATGAAAGCTCGATTTATTCAGGGTATTTTGGCGGCTATTACGGTGATTTTCCTCTTCTATCAGGTGAGCAAAGAGTTTATAAACTAGCAACACATACTATCCTCCTCTGCGACCGAAGGAAGTCCCATAAGGGACAAAGGAGGAGGACCATCCCGCTTTGTGGGATAAACTCCATGGGGGAGGATTTAGTCGTGTGACACGAAATCTCCTAAGACTTCGCTTAGGACTGTAGCCTCATCCCAACACCATACATGGTGTGGGATACCTCTCCCTTTGTGGGGGGAGACAATATTTAGTTATATAACAACATAGCATCATGCAAGAGAACAAAACTGTTCAGCGACTTACGCTTATCGCCAAAATATTTTTCATCGGACTCCTTTTGCAATTTTTCCTCCAGACTCTGGTTACCTATAAATTCGGGCGAGACGGAACTATACGGAAAATTATTTGGATGTGGAAAGAAATTATCATAATCGGTCTCATAGGATTCCTCACTCGATATTTTTGGAAATATAAAAATTTCAGATCATTTTTTGAAAATTTTCCTCTGAAACATTTTGTTCGAGTATTTCTTGCAACAATCATCGTAAGCTTCCTCGTCTCCGTATTCATCAATGGAAGTGGAATCTGAACGTGGATTATGTCAGTAAGGTATAGTATGATAGGGTTCCTTATTTTTATTACGTTTTTTACGGTAACGCTACTGTTTTTTTGAGCAAGAGAATTTACTCTTGTAAAACGATATAGTAGGATTATGAAGACATTATTGATAGGAAGTTTGATCCGATGGGGGATCATCCGGCTCATACCGAATCTCCTAAAAATCGCAGGTTACAATCAATTTAATTATGAAGGTGATGTAGGTATTTCACCACCTGCTGCCTATTATACACGCTATGATCAAGGGCTTGTAAGAAATCAATTTTTGTTTGAAAGACCTATCAGCCGAGGATTCTTTTTGGTTGCGTTCCGGCCTCTGTTTTTTATCTTATGTTTCAAAAATAAACCACGATGAGAAAGATTACGACGAGGATCACTCTATGGACTTGCTATCATGTCCACCTTTTCGAGAGCTGCTTGGGCAGTATGGATTCTTCAGACTATCATTCTCATCCTCGCCCAATTTCCCAAAAAGTATCGAAGGATGGCATTACGATGATTTGTCCCTCTGATCATGCTCTTTGGTGTAGTTATTTATTTTGGTCAAAGACAAATCATTTCCAGAGAATTTTCCAATACTGGTCATCTCAAAATGGTTGTAGAAGCATTACATAAAATCGGAGAGAGACCATTACGAGGACAATGAGCATGAACCGCAGGTCCTGCTTCGCATCAAGTAGAATGAATCAAAGCTTACAATCCCGAAAATCAATATCTCCAGATATGGCTAGAATACGGTCTATTATGATTTATCGGTCGATTATATCTTTATGGCTATCTCCACTATATCGCCTACAAATCCTATGAAGCAGAAAAAAAGAACGATGATGCATCTACAAAAAAAAGAAAGCTTTATGGTACTATCGTATTTGCATTTGGTGTAGGAGTCCTCTGACTCAGTATCGAAGGATTGGTATTGCATAGCTTCGTAGATAGAATGATTGTCTATCCTTTCGTAGCCTTGTTTGCTATCGCTTATGGATTGTATATCAAGGAGAAACAGCACGCATAATCAACATATACATTTTATCGTGTAATCATTTTATCGTGTAATCGTTTTTTTTTATGGCCGATCTTATTCAAATTATCAGCAAAAAAGTAGGTATATCGCCTACCATTGTTCGTACTATCGTCCAACTATTGGATGAAGGAAATACGGTACCTTTTATCGCCAGATATAGGAAAGAATTGACAGAAGGAGCGACAGACGAACAGCTCAGAGATTTTAATGATATGTATACCTATACGAGAAATCTCGAAGCGAGAAAAGCTGATGTCATCCGTCTCATCGAGGAAAAATGATTGATGACTGATGAGTTGAGAAAACAGATTATGGAAGCAGATACCTTAGCGAGAGTAGAAGATTTGTACAGACCGTTCAAGGAAAAAAAGAATACAAAAGCGACGATAGCCAAAGCAAAAGGATTGGAACCGTTGTATGAAATCTTAGCAAAAGCAGAGCTTAGTAAAGAAGCATTTGAAACGGAAGCCGAGAAATTTGTGAGAGATACTGGTGATGTTAAAACGAGTGTAAAAAATAAGGAAGAAGCGATTCAGTGAGCAAAAGATATCCTCGCAGAAGCAGTGTCCGATCATGCCGATCTCAGGGAAGATATCAAAAGTAGAGAAGAAAATACAGGTGTACTTGTCTGCAAAGCTACCAAAACCTTTGATGAAAAATGAGTCTATAAGATCTATCAAAACTATAGTAAGAAAATATCTGACATGCCATCCTACGCGTATCTTGCAGTCACGAGAGCCGAGACAGAAAAACAGCTGCAAGTAAAAATGGATTTTTCCCACGACAAAATCCGAGAGGAGACTACGAAATATTTTTTCCCGAAAAATCACGGGACCTGTATCTGCTATGTCCAAGAAGCATGTGAAGATGGCTTACATAGATTGCTTTTGCCATCGCTCGAAAGAGAAATCAGATCTGACAAAAAGAGACGAGCTGATGAAGCAGCGATCAAAGTGTTCGGTGATAATCTCAAAAATCTTTTGCTTACTCCTCCGATAAAAGGAATGACGGTGCTTGGTTTCGACCCTGCATTTAGGACTGGATGTAAGCTTGCTGTCGTCGATCAGACAGGAAAGTTTTTGGATAAGACGGTGATCTACCCTACTGAACCACAAAAAAAAGTTACGGAAGCTTGGGAGACTTTGAAAAAATTAGTCGATCAGTATAAGATAGATTTGATCGTGATAGGAAATGGAACAGCATCGAGAGAATCAGAAAAAGTAGTCCATGATTTTATAGAAAAATATAAACTGCCTACAAAATATATGATCACCTCTGAATCATGAGCGTCTGTGTATTCGGCTTCTAAACTCGCCCAGGACGAATATCCTGACCTAGATGTCACCATCAGAGGAGCGATCAGCATCGCACATAGAGTACAAGATCCATTGGCGGAATTGACCAAAATCGATCCAAAATCTATCGGTGTAGGACAGTATCAGCATGACGTCGACCAGAAATATCTCAAAGAAAAGTTGGAAGAAAAAGTAGAAGATATCGTGAATAGTGTGGGTGTCGACGTCAATACTGCGAGCTATACTTTGTTGCAACACATCGCTGGACTCAGTGAAACCGTTGCGAAGAATGTCATCGCCTATAGAGATGCAAACGGAAAATTTACCAGCAAAGCACAGATCAAAAAAGTGAAATGACTTGGTCCAAAAGCCTATGAACAAGCGATTGGGTTTTTGAGAATTAAGGGAGGAAAAGAGGTATTGGATGAGACAGGTATCCATCCTGAAATTCATAAACAAGTTTACGAGCTGATAGAAAAAGAATTGGGAATCAAAAAGAAAGATTTGAAGTTGCCGATGACCCCCGTAGCAAGTACGGGGCAAGCGTTGAAAAAATATCCAGAAAATAAGTTAGTTGAATGGTCAGAAAAATATAAGATTGGTTTGGAAACATTGAGAGATGTTTTGGCAGAATTGCAGAGGCCAGGTTTGGATCCGAGAGATGAACTCGAAGCTCCGTGTTTCTCGTCAACTATCCTCGATATCGCAGATCTGAAAATAGGTGATAAGTTAGATGGAATAGTAAGAAATGTTACGGATTTCTGAGCGTTTGTAGATATTTGATTACATAGCGATGGCTTGGTGCATAAGTCGCAGATGGCCAATTATTTTGTGAATAATCCTATCGATGTTGTGAAAGTCGGTCAACAAGTAAAAGTCAAAGTTATCGAGATAGACCTCGAAAGAGAGAAGGTCTCATTGAGCATGAAAGATGATTCTGCACCACAGGCACCGAGAGTTGATACAAGATGAACTAGTGATAAAAAAGTTGAAATTATAAGAAATGAAGACAGCAGTGAATCTAGTTTAAAATGAAATATTACCTTTAGTTAAACTTTCGCACCCGGGTGAAATAGCCGCCAAAGTTACTACAAAAGCCAAATAACAAAAGTTCGCACCCGGGTACAAACTGCGTTTTTTGACAAAAACCACTTTTTCCGTATCATTAGTCTATAAGTACATTTACCTTTTAGCGTTTATGATATGTGAAGAAAACTTGGCCGACGGTTGTTTTTGTCTCCTATACTTTTGCTAGCTATAGGAATGGTTATAGGAGTGGTCTATCTGATCTCTATGTTTACAGGATTCAATCCTTTGGCATCACTTTTTGCGAATATAAATTCTCGATGGCCTATTGCCAATATTATCATTTCTATTATTTTCCCCGCCTTTGTTGTTGGTATACTCGTCTTGGCAACTACACCAGGAGAAAACGCTCCGGTATTTACCGTCAAATGATCTATCCGTCAATGATGGAAACTTTCTAAACCATATATCCTCAAATTCTTTTTGATATCCCTCTTTTTTAGCGCACTTCAATGAGCTACGTTTTTAGTAAGTTTTATTGTTCCTATTCTTCCCAATATTTTGATGTGATTCATCTGAGTACGGATGCTTTTGGCGTATCAAAAAATGGCCTTATCCGCATCCAGACAACTACCATTCGTATTCAAAAGTATTTTCATCAGCCCCAAAAAAATGTTTTTTTTCCTTATAGCCAATATTATAAGTTTCTTTTATATAAGTTTTGGACTCGTGTTGTTTATTATACCAGGAATTCGTTGGTCATTGAGATTGTCTATGATTTCATTCTGCATTCTTGATCAAGATATCTGACCTTTTGCAGCCATCAAAGATAGCCGGAAAATGACGAAATGATTTGTCGCAGATCTCTATCTCTTCCTTCTGATGGGAAGTGTGATCATAGGAGCAGGAGCTCTCGTATTGGGTATAGGGTTACTTCGAGCTCTACCAACCTATCTGATAGCGCAAGCATATATTTACAACCGCATCCTGGGTGATTACGCTAGCAAGCAAGTTCAACAACCCATACAAACAATAGTATAAATTACGACACTATTTTCTTCAATATTCTATTCACTTCATCCATTGAACCATCTCAAAGGATAATCATATCATACACTTCGGAGAATTTTTCGCGATGTTCGGGAGTATCATTGTTGAGAAATCAGATTTTTAATATATTTTCATAATCAAATCCCTTCGCCATATCTACATCTCATAGAGAATCTCCCAAAAGAAGAACGTTTTTTCTGTCCTTGATCTTTTGATAGATAGGAAAATCCTTGAGGACGGTTTCATCTTTGTTGAATGAGTGAATCACAGGTTCCCTCACACCAATAGCTTTACCATTTTCGTCTCGGATAAAGGCATTGGATATAATATCGATATTGTCAGTAAGTGCATGAATTTTTTCAAAAACATAATAGATACTTTCGTATCCGAGTCCGCTCGCAGACAAAATAACAAGAGGAATAGCATTTTTATTTAGCAAATCAAAAAACTCTTCATATCCTTCTCTGAATGCTATCGGTTCTTTTTCAATTACCTCCTTGATAATATCTCTAGAAATTCATGATTTGATAATCAGATCAAATTGTACATTCCGTCGCTCCGTCATCGCTTTTTTCTTTTCTTCCAGGGAAACACGTGGATCGATTTCTATTGGATGATATTTATCGAAATTTTTTCTGGACTGCTCAGTGAAATCTGGTCATAAATATCCTTGTTCTTGAATTACCGAGACTAAAGAAGTATTTTGTTTCCCATCAATAAATGCTTTGGTCAATGTCCTATCAAAATCAGCAATTACATGAAATTTATCCTTCCCTGCTTGAGAAATCTTCTCTATCGTGTCGTGTAATTTTTGTGGATTCGGGATGAGGATGTTGGACATAGAGACTCATGAAGATAAATTTATATTAACTTTTTTTAACAAATCCCTCTCCCTTCGGGCATCTCCCTTTATCAAGGGAGAAGCCTTCCCTCCTTGATAAAGGAGGGTGAGGGTGGATTTGAAATTTTTTTATTTCATTATATTTTCTAACAACTCAGGAAATTCTGGTTGCCAAAAGTGACCTCTATCGGTGAATGTCGTGAATTTCGCCTGAGGAAGATGTTTATGATATTGTTCAATGTGAGAGAAAGGAATAATGGGATCATCTGTAGATCCATAAAGAAAAACCTTCTCTACTTGCGGTATGAGATTTTTTAATTGTTCTGGGTCGAATTCGAAATCAGCGATATATTCTTCTGGACATGTCAGATTGCCGGATACAGGAGCTACCAAATGCAGTTGTTGTATTTTTTTGGGAAATGTATTTTCGCTTAGATACTTAGCGAGAAAAATGCCTCCCATCGAATAGCCTATAAGTACAAGATCTTCGTTATTGAGATATGGGAAAATTCTCTCAAACCGTATTTTTCGTAATCTATATTTTGCATTGAATCTATTGGGCATAGCAGGTTTTTCTATCTGATATTGATCCTTGAGATTTGAGACTAATCGATTCGATCGTTTTTTTTCTTCAGTAAATGGCTCATAATGCCGATTTTTTAATGCTTCAGCGAAATCATCTTCTGTACGATGCGCATCTCCTCAGCCGATGAAAATGAGTTGTTTCATTTTTTCTAGAAATACAAGTTAAAGTTTTTTGAATTCCTCTTTTAGCCAAGAGGGAAAATTTGAATGCAAAATTTCTTCCTTGGCTTTTCGTTGGAAACCAATATGTTCGTGACTGAGCGTGATATTTTCCCAATCGGAGCATGTAACCAGAAACGTGATTCAGACAAGATGTAAGTCTTCTTTGGTAAATCATCGTGTGCTATGTATCTGCTGGACAACAATTTCCAATCAAACTTCCTCTTTAATTTCTCTCTGCAGTGCATCTTCCAATTTTTCTCATCGATGAATTCTGCCCCCAGGAATATCAAAATCATTGGGATTCATATCTTCAAGATCACTCTTGTAGACAATGAGATATTTCCCTTCGGGATTTTGGATAAGTCATTTGACGGCGATTCAGAAAATTTTGCTCATTAAAATCATTCCAAAAATAAAATATTATATTCTCTCACCCGAGTGAAAATTATTTAAAGTTACTTTCTTATTATGTCTTTCTTCTTCTCCGCTTCAACACGAATCACTCCACTTACGGGATAATGATCCATGGACCCATGTACTTTATGAATACAATCAATCGAATGCATATCCACACCAGGTGAGACAAAAAAATGATCATACTTATACCTAAGTTTATGAGTAATTTTTATAGATTTTATTGCATCATATAAAACATTTGTAATCAACTTATAGGAATTTTTATCTACACTATTAAGCCATCGACCATTCCATTTACTGATATTAAAATCTCATCCAATAATATGCTTCAATTTTTTATTTTTTTGTACATAAGCAATAATCTCCTCAAATTGCCTTGCTCTATGACGCTTAGAAAAAGGATCGAAATGCACATTAGTAAAAAGATATTTTCACCAAGCCAATGAATGAAGAGAAACTTCATGACTCTCTGTATGTACCTGAGCATCTGGAAAATTGTGTAATATCCCCGTACCAAGATGTTGATGCTTGAGATGTGACACTTGGCAATAGGAAAAATATGTAAATCCAAATTTCTCTGCCAATAATTCAACGTCTTGCACAGAATTTAATTCTTGCAAAAAAACAATATCCGGCTTAATCTTTGTTACCATAGATTGCAGAAATGCAATATCCTTATGCCAAAAAAATACCTTCCCCTCTACCCCAATATAGAAATGTTTCCATGGTTGTAATAAGCACAAGTGGCCGATATTATATGTAAGGATAGTAATCTCTTTCATAAAAAATCAACAACTGTTTAAAATATTTTTCATATAAATAGAAGTTTCCAGTTTTGAGCTTTAATTTAAAACTCACATTCTTTTGGGGCTCTTGGGAATGGGATGACATCACGAATGTTTTCCATACCGGTAATATACATCATCAATCTTTCAAAACCTACTCCAAACCCTGCATGAGGCACGGTTCCATATTTTCTCAATTCCAAATATCGTCGCAATTCTTCTGATTTCATTCCCATATCTTTGATCTTTTTTTCGAGTACATCTAATCTTTCTTCTCTCTGAGATCCTCCGATAATCTCTCCTACACCTGGTGCGAGAAGATCTGCTGCAGCAACGGTTTTGTCGTCGTCGTTGAGTCTCATATAGAAAGCTTTGATCTCTTTTGGATAATCAGTCACGAAGGTCGGACCTTTGAAGATCTCTTCGCAGATATATCTTTCATGCTCGGTCTGAAGGTCGATCCCTCGCTCTACCGGATAGACGAATTTCTTTCCTGACTTCTTCAACAATTCGACTGCTTCGGTATAGGTCACTCTATTGAAATCAGAATTGATCAATGCTTCGAGACGTTTTTTGACGTCGGGATTGATAAATTTTTCGAAGAATTCCATCTCTGCAGGAGCGTTGTCGAGAATATATTTGAAGACATATTTGAGTAATGATTCGGCTAAATTCATATCATCATTCAAATCAGCAAATGCAATTTCCGGTTCGATCATCCGGAATTCTGAGAGGTGTTTTGATGTGTTGGAATTCTCTGCGCGGAAGGTTGGTCAGAAAGTATATACTTTATTGAAAGCCGTTGCGAAGGTCTCTGCGTTGAGCTGTCCACTCACGGTCAAATTTGCTTCTTTACCGAAAAAGTCTTTTTTGAAATCTACGACTCCGTCGTCGGTCTTGGGCATATTGAGAAAATCTAAAGTAGAAACTTTGAACATTTCTCCAGCTCATTCACAGTCAGCTCCTGTAATCAATGGTGTGTGGGTATAAATAAATCCATTCTCGTTGAAATATTTATGGATAGCAAATGCTAATAAACTTCTCACTCTAAAGACTGCAGAAAAGGTATTGGATCTCGGCCTAAGATGTGCTATCTCGCGGAGAAATTCCATGCTATGTCACTTCTTCTGAAGCGGATAATCACTAGGACAATCACCAACTAATGTGATCTTTTTTGCTTTGACTTCAAAAGCTTGTTTACTTCATTGGGAAGCCACTAATGTTCATTCCACACTAATAGATGTCCCCGTTGTAAATTTACATATTTCACCAAAGTTCGTCAAATCGTTCTCGAAAACAACCTGGATATTTTTGAGGTAGGATCAGTCATTGAGCTCAATAAATCCGAATGTCTTGGAATCTCTTACACTTCTTATTCGTCCATTGAGGATGATGTCTTTGTCGAGGAATGGTTTGTGATCGTCATAGATATGCGCGATAGATGTCAGTTTCATGAATTTTTCTAAGAAATAAATAGTGAATTCACTATACTATTTGAGCTTAGAAATTCAATATCTTATAGGGATAAATAGCAAAAAGTTTTAAGCTTTACACTTTATACTAATTCCATCTTATTAATTCTTATTAAGTGTTGACTTTTATATTTAAAAATTTATAGTATTTCGAACAAAAATCCTGATTTCCAGTCCAAAGTGCAACAAATTGTTATAAATTAAGTTTAACACCG
>CAYQLB010000010.1:13677-38265 GCA_964418415.1 uncultured Candidatus Peribacteria bacterium | reverse complement strand
CCTCCATATCAAATTTTTAATGGAGGTCGGCACTTCGGACTAGCAGCAAACGTTATACTACATCCCGAAAAGTCGGGACGCTATCTCTACTTCGCCAAAAGCCAGTATTTCAATTCGCTTAACTGCGCCTGGTTGGAAAGCAAAATTTTTTTATATTTGAAAAGATTGATTTTATTGGTATAGTGAAGACATATAGGTATTTATTATTCTCAAGAACTAATGATCAAACTTATGAAATACACCTACTTAATGGAACCAGAAAAAATTGAACAAGAACTTGAATCATATCGAAAAAGATACAAAGAAATTATCGATAACGAAGAATCGTCTCGAGAAGAATTGAACGAAGCAAGAGCTATTCTTTTTCTTACAGGACACATCTACTGTGAAGAAGTAGCTGTAGGCGCAATAGAGAGAAGACTTCATCTCCTACCAGGAAAACCAAAACTCATAGAGTTTTTTATGCTGATAGATAGCGAATCAGAAATGCTTGAGGATTATAGAAAACATCTTTTGTTCAATAAGTTGGAGCGTTTCTATAGAATAATCAAGGCATACAAAAACATTCATCTCTGAGGGAAATATTATTTAGAAGAAGAGAAATTTCTGAAAAGATATAGAGAAAAAAGTCCAAATCCTGAAATGTGGATCGGCTATCAATGAAGTTTTTCACAAGATAGTCATTCGTCATAAAGGAGAAAATAAAGTAACACGATCATAGCTTGTCTTTTCTAGACAAATATGTATATTCCTATGAAACATTTTTATAGTCAGAAAAATAATGAAAGATAGTTCATGTACGTGTATCGTCCCATTTTATAATGAACAAGAAGGAGTAATAACCGTACTCCAAAAGCTCGCAAGCATAAAGCACTTTGACGAGATCATTTTAGTCGATGATGGATCGCAAGACAAAAGCCTAAAATTGGTACAAGCGTTCGTAGCAAAACATAAGAGCAAGAATATCCGCATCATATCCTACAAGAAAAACAAAGGTAAAGCAAACGCTATCAAAGAAGGCTTGAAATACGTCAAATCCGAATATGTCTGTATGTTTGATTCAGATCTCAAAGGCATAAATACCGAGGAAATCATCTATATGATCGAACACATAACCAAGCATACAGAAATCGATATGGGAATACTAAGACGTATCCACGCCAAACAGTTCATCAAGATTTTTTACAAGGAGCTTATCTTGTCAGGACAAAGAATTTTGAGGACCAAGGATCTCCATAAAGTATTTGAAGATAGATTCGAAAAATACCAATTGGAAGTAGCGATCAATACCTACATGGAAAGGAACAAGAAAACCGTAGTACGATATCCTTTCACTGCAGAAAACACGTTCAAAAGCCAAAAACGAGGGATTCGATGAGGAATCCAAAAAGACATTTCTATGTTCAGAGATATTTTTAGATATCAGTGATTATTGGGGTATATCAAGCATTCGTTCTCATTTTCTCCTATCAATGAAAAAAAATACCGTCCGTCCACCAAGGTCAGATAAAAAAATTATTTGTATAAAAGAATATGGAAACAGTAATAAATGTCATCAAAGATCACGCTTATCTTGTGTTGTTGATTACGACAACTGCAGAAGGTCCAATCGCGTCTTTCGTAAGTGGAGGGATTGCTGCACAAGGATTGCTCCGCTTGGAGTACGTTTTTTTGATAACGATTGCATGAGATATACTTTGAGATATCTGACTCTATATCATGGGGAGATGTTTGCATAGGATCACTCGATTATACAGGCATCACGAACGCTTCACGGAAAAAAAATTATTCAAAAATCTCTATACCAAATATCCGTTTTTCTATTTTCTTATCGTTAAGATAACACCCTATCTTTCAGCTCCATCACTGATGTCTGCAGGAATAAAAAAAATGAATTTCTTTAATTTTCTGATGTACTCCGCACTTGTTTCGCTTATCGTCAAAACTGTTTACGTAGGGATGGGATATCTATGAAGTATAAGTATCGGTCAACTAGAAAAATTTTTACATGGCTGGAAAATAGGGGTGATATATATTTTATGAGGAATCATATTATTCCTAAGTATCAAACGATGTTACAAAAAAACCTCTAGTATGATTACCAAAAAAATAAGAAAAAAAACGGAAGAATAAAAACCGCTATATATAAAATATCTGCATTCCCGGATTTTTTTAGAAATTAGAAATTAATGTACTAAGTCTTCAGCAGACAAAAACCCTAATTGCACCCCATTTGGTATCTTCACAATCTCTGCACTGACATCTACAACATCCCTCTTGAAACTAGAAGACTGGATAGAGTTCCAGTTTTGTTGTTTATAATCAAGCAATTTAGTTTTTAATATCTCATACCTAAAATTGATAGCGGTCATCTCCTGATCTGCTTGTTTGAGAAAATATCCACGCGTAGAAGACATGTTTATAAAATATAAATAGATGAATCCACAAATAATAAGAAACACCAAAGCTCCAGACACCTTAAAAAGTTCTACAACACTATCATAGTGCCTATATTTATTGACGATCCCATTGTATACTTTATTCACCTGTCCTGGAATAAAAGCGAATGTTCTCATACTTCATAACTAAATAAATGGACGAATATCCCGACAAGTCGGGATGACAAACAATTACCTAAAGGTAGCTATCTTTCAGTAACCTTTTGTCGCGACCCTCGAGAAATCGGGGGAGCTTTAGTCAATTTTTGTCTTCTCAATTATTCTTATCTTCGCACTTCTCGCAGCCCTATTTACCGCGACTTCTTTGTAGTTTGGTTTGATCGGTTTTTTGGTTACTAAGGTGTATTTTCATGTATCGACCAACGCATTGAATGCAATTTTTACCAACCTGTCTTCAATACTATGATAGGTAATTATTACACATCTTCAAGACAATTGTAGACATTGTGAAAACTCCGCAAGAAATCTCTTTAGATTATCCAATTCCTTATTGGTCTCGATCCTCAATGCCTGAAAAATAACGATAGATGCCGGATCTCCGAGGCCACAATCATGCAGAACTTTTTTGAATTCTTGAGTCGTACAAATCGGATGGTGCTTTCTCGTAGTAACAATGTGCTTAGCGAGTTCAAGTGCTTTTGGGGAAGAAAAATCTGCATATTCCTCAAATATATGTGTAAGTTGGTCTGTCGTATAGTGGGCAAGAATATCCGCAGCAGTCTTACCTGTGGACGTATCGAATCTCATATCTAAAGGCACATCTCCTCTGATGCTAAATCCACGGCTCACATCTTTGAAATGTTCTAAATTTACTCACAAATCATTCAAAATATATTCTGCTTTTCTTCACGCCAACACCGAAACGATATCCGCATAATTCCCACGCACATACTCTATTCTCTCTCCTATCTTTGTGCCTTGTTCCTTATCCCTAGTCCCTATAGTCAATGTAGCTTTAGTCATCATCTTTTCATCAATATCGAAACCTATCAGTTTCGCTTCTTTTGCAATAGACAAAAGTGCCATAGCATGTCCACCATGTCCAAGAGTACAATCAACGATCAGTTTGGTATATTGTGGAAGATACTCGCAAACTTCTTTGAGCATAACGGGCGTATGAAGAAGCATTCAAAAAATAACGAATTAAAAACAATAAATACAGATTATGAATTACAAATAAGTTTGCAAACAATTTCCCAAATAAAATCTTATCTCAAACAAACACTATTCATTATTGTAGCAATCTTTGAGTAAATAAATATACTACAAACAAATTTATTTCTGATTTTTCTGAAATGAAAACCGTCATTACATTTGGAACATTTGATCTTATACATTCTGGGCACATTCACTTTTTACAACAAGCAAAAACCTATGGAGATAGGCTAATAACTATAATAGCGAGAGACCATAATGTATTAAAATTTAAAGGACGTCTACCCAATTACAACGAACAGCAAAGATTAGAAAACATTAAAAAACTCAATATTGCAGACATTATAGAACTTTGACACGAAAGCGATTATTTTTTTGCTATCCAAAAACACAAACCGGATATTATCGCACTTGGTCACGATCAAATACAACTACTTTACGACCTATGAAATTTTCTTTTTGAACAACAATACAAAACAGAAGTCGTCACTATAGATACTTATCAGTCAGATATGAATAAAAACCCGCTCATAAAACAAAAAAAATAACACAATACAATTGATTTTTCGCAGTTTTTCCGTAAGGTGATTTTCACAACTATAGTCAATAATTAAGAATTTCTATCATTCTTAATTCTAAAATAAGACGTGCAAAGTTCCATAAAGAACCTTGTCGTCGTTTTTATCCCGCAAAGCGGAATAGGAATTGTTTTGAAATTCCTATGTGGTTAATAATCGCCGTAAGCGATCTTAATTCTTAATTATATGTAGTATGAAAATCGGTTTAGTCGGTTCTACCAATGTCGGAAAATCTACGCTCTTCAATAGGCTTATCGGTCAATTCAGAGCAATAGTCACTGACATCCCAGGAACTACCAGAGATATTATTCAACACAAAACACAGATAGACGATATCGGAATCGTCACTTTTTTGGATAGTCCAGGATTGCATGATTTTAAGGAAGAACAACCATTGATCCAACAAATCATAGACGAATCTGATCTCATTCTTTTTGTAATCGATGATAGCATAGGAATTACCGCCAAAGAACAACAAATTTTCTGATATATCACCAAGAAAAATAAGAAAAAAAACACTATTCTCATCATCAATAAAATCGACATCAAACATAAAGAAAAAGATTACGACCTCGCAGTAAATGAATATTTCGATTTAGGGTTTGATAATATCGTTGGTATCAGTGCCAAAAAGCAAAAGAATCTCACAGAAGTAAAAGATCTCATCATCAAAATAGTAAATACTTGATCTATAAAAGAAAAAATGAAGGAGATATTACCAGCAAAACAAGCACAAAAAGACCCGAATTTCACTCATCTCGCTATTATAGGCAAACCAAACGCAGGGAAGTCTACCCTACTCAATACGCTAGTAGGAAAGCCATTAGCGAAAGTAGAAAATATTCCAGGCACAACACGTGATTACATAACTGGAGATTTTATTTTGAATAAAAAAAAATATAAGGTATACGACACAGCAGGCATCAGAAAAAAAGGAAGCGTTCATGGAATAGAAAAAATAGCCAATGATAAGACTTTGGAAATGTTAAAATTTATTAGGCCTATTATTCTTTTTATAGTAGATGCAGCAGAAGGAATTTCTCATAGAGATATGACCTTAATACAAGAAATTAATAATCTGGCACTTCCCATGATTGTATGTCTCAATAAGATTGATCTGCTTGATAAAAAAGAACTAAATTTTCTCATCAAAAAATCATTTGCAATAATGGATTTCGCAAAATATATGCCAATTTTTCCCATTTCTGC
This sequence comes from uncultured Candidatus Peribacteria bacterium, assembly GCA_964418415.1. GTDB lineage: Bacteria > Patescibacteriota > Gracilibacteria > Absconditabacterales > Absconditicoccaceae > CAJBLF01. The sequence continues at coordinate 32,864 of CAYQLB010000010.1, read as the reverse complement.
ACTAACAAAAAAGGGTGTCAAAGAAATTTTCACCGTTGTCAGTAAGATGAAAAAAGAAGCAGAGAAAAGAGTAGAAACAGGTCAATTAAATGATATCATTGGAAAAGAATTTGTTTCTAGGCCACCAAGATTTGCAAAAAACAGAGCATGCAAAATTCTCTATATCACTCAAGTAGATATCAATGCGCCGACCTTTGTAGCATTCGTCAATCACAAAGAAAGAGCAAATTTTGCTTTCAAAAGGCGATTGGAAAATAGCATTAGAAAACATTTCGATTTTATGGGAACACCTATTGTCATTAGATTCAAAGGCAGAACGGACTCCAGATTAAACAAACTTGAGGGACAAGATGAAAGGGACAGGGAATAGATCCACCCCACGTCCCATATTTACCCTTCCACCTTTTTTATGAAACAGCGGAAACTCCGAATATCGATAATAGTTTTAGTTGGAATAGATCTGTTGTCTAAATATTTTTTTTATAATATAAGAATTCTGGAAGATATTTCCCTATTTACCCCAGTATTCAACGAAGGAATTTCCCGATCACTACCTGTTCCACTCATCATTATTATAATAATGAGTTTAGCGGGAATATGAGCTTTTATACGACTATTTATAACAAAAAAAATTAATCGAATAATAACAACATTACTCATCGCAGGTACGATAGGAAATTTCATCGACAGAATCTTTTTGGGAGGGGTGAGGGACTTTATTGATATCCATATATTCAATTTTCCGATATTCAACATTGCAGATATCATGCTGAGTATAGGAGTAGGTCTACTAATTATCAGAGTTATGCTTGAAAAAAGAAAATAAAAATTTACAATATATGCTATAAACACAAAGCTTAATGCTCAATACACAATAAAGTACTAATAGATGCATCAAGCATCAAGCATCAAGCTTTTTTATAACAAATTGTTCATTAATTAGTTTTATTACTTAGCTATATAGAAATGCAGTACACAGGAACCGTAAAATTTATCTGACCGAAAGAAACGGTAGGAGCTAACGCTATTGAGAAACAAACTATTGTACTCGAGGAAGACACTGACAGAGAATTCAAAGGAGGATTGGCAGTAGATTTTTTCAAAGACAAGACAGAATTGTTAGCAGATGTGAAAGTAGGTGATCTCATTACTGTCTATCTCAACACAAGGACTAACGAATCCAAAACACAACCAGGAAGACGATTTAACAGCATTACCGCACGAAGATTAGAAAAATGAGCAGTAAGTGGAGGAAATAAAAAAGAAGAAGGTGGTGATGATTTACCATTCTAATCAAATACGCATATAGACAAAAAATCCTCAAACAGAGGATTTTTTTATTTTAAAGATATGTTTTTAAAAAAGTGTCTGTTGACTTTTTGATAGAAATAATTAAAAAATGTCCGCAACAAAAAAAACAAATGCTATGAAAAAAATCATCTTTGTGGTTATGATGGTTCTGCCTACAATAGGATGGAGCCAAACAAAGGAACAAGGAATTAACTTCACCAAGAAGATCGATCCAATTACCTATTGCTTACGTATGAGAGACATCAATAAGATGTTCTTAAATGCAGAATTACTTTGGTGTGAAGTATATCAAATTAATTCAGAGCAAAAAGGGAAAATTGCTGTATGGCAAACAACAAAGGGGGAAACCCTGATGTTGGTAAGCGAAGAATATGCAGGGCGAAAGTATTGTATCACCACCTACTTTGAGGTGGATGATGGAATGAAGGGGATATGGATCGGATTCGAGTCGAGAAACCAGTATCCCAAATTATTCAAAAAACTTGACAGAAAACTGAGGAGGGTCTATGTAAAACAACCCGAATAATTGGTAAAAACCCCTTAATAAGGGGATTTTTCTTTATCAAAAAAACAGAAGAAACAATTGTTTATTTAATATGTTTACCATTAACGGTAACCTTAATCCTAGATTTTAGTTTAGAAACAGTTGTATACCGAGGAGGTCTGATAATAATATCAAATGAGGAAATTTCTGGATAAGAAAAAAGGATATCTCTAGCCTTTTCCTCATTGAGACCAACAATACGATCTTTTATATCAGGTACGATTCCATTGATATCTTTAGAAAAATCATAGCTCTGTTTGATATCTACTTTAGTAGGAATAACGAAAATACCTCACGTTTCTGTAGTCATATTTTTAAACATAACGGTAGAAGAAGTATCAATTTCAAAAAGTTTCATTTTATCATATATTCTTTGTTTAACATACTTATCTACGATAACCATAAGGTCTGCTTTTTTGATATAATCAAAATTGAAACGTACAACAATAGAACCTTTTAATAATGGTGTTTTTTCTCCAGGAACATTTTTAATTTGGATAGATTTGATCTGAGTAGAAATCAATTGATCAAAATTGAGCACCATAGTATCAGGCATCTTGAAATTATTGAAAACGATATTATTTTTTTGTTTATAGATAGTGCTGACTAGTTTTCCTGAAAGAACATCGATATCTTTATTAGAGACAATTCCTTCTGACTGAAGATTGCCTCAAGAAAAACTTTCTAATACAACTCCATAGACATTCTGAGCATAGTAACTATTTTTCATGTTTTTGATAAACACCTTCGTTCATTCTACGATATTACCTCTAGATCACATGAGTGTGCCATTGATATCCTGCTCCATAGCTTTCAAGGTTACCAAAACCTTTCCAGGATTGGTTTCTGTACCTTGTGGTACGATAAAATCCGCAACCGCCTGAAATTGACGACCATCATCAGTAACAAATCTCGTATCTTTTATAAAACCATAATCTTTAGGGACTTTATTAATCATCTCAACTACACCTTGTGAGGGCTGTTGAATATATTTGATATTTGCAGTACTGATAGTCATATCATATTTATAGTCGATATAGCCAGTATAGTATGGTAATGAAAGATATCTTGTTTCATCTTCAAATTGAGAATCAGCAAAAGGATAGTAACGAAAATTATAAACAATACTTTCTATCTGACTTACAGGAACAATATCGATGCGTGTACTAGGTAAAATAAGCGAATATAACAAATAAAGAATAATCAAAACAAACAATATTTCAAAAGCGAATACTGCATAGAAGACATAATTTTTCTTGGTATATACCTGAAGATGAAATTTTTTGATATTAAAGAAAAAGTCATAAGCCAATCTAAAATATTTGACGATCTTATGTTTCTCTTGATGTTGTACATTGAGACCGAGACTAGTGAAGAAATATTTGGATTTTTCTGTCTTAGTGACAAACAATCCATTGAGATTCTTTTTTTGGAGAAGCTCTTTGATTTCTTTACCTCGCCGTTCATTATCAAAAAAAGAATGCTCAGGATCTATATAAATATAGATAGTTCTCCCACTGGGCACTTTCTCTATGGTCTTAAATATCTTATATAAACTATGTTCTTTAAGGAAAAATAACTTCATATACCAATCAACCACAAACAGTAAAATACATATAATTTGGTTTGAGGCTTTAAGCTTTGAGCTTCAAGCTTTGAGTTAATATTATTGAAGATCAGGTACTCTCTGCCATCTATTATACCCTAGATAACAAATAAGAGCAACAATCCAACACGAGTATTGTTTGATATCAAATACTATGCTTCATAATGAGAATACCGCATGTTTGGAATATTGCTGAAAAAGCAGAAGAATACTGAGAAAAATAAGTAATATAGCGAAACCAAGCATACCATATCCAAACTTTTTCTTTTTGATAATTTTGATATAGAGCGAAATAAATAAGGCTCCAATTGACAAGAAAAGTCCTATAGGATAGACGGCAGTAAATTTATTTCGTTGACTATCTGAATGAAGTGATTTGATACCTAACCAAGAATTGGTTGCAGACCCCATGAAGTTATCACCCATAAGCAAAAACAATCACAATGGTACTAACGATAAGGCTAATGAAAAGAATAATATATCTGACCATACTTTTTTATTTTCTATCCTGATAATTTTTTTAAGAAAGATCGAGATGGCTATAAACATTCCCAACAAGAGACCGGTAAGATGAAATTTGTATCCATAAGGAGATAATAATTGAACGAATTCTGTTCCATTTGTTGGAAAGATACCGACATCAAAAACGAAATTAATATATGATCCAAAAAAATACGTCAGTACAATAAGGAATGGTAGCCAATAAAACAGTTTCCAAAAGTTTTGATGATATCTCTTAGTAAGATGTCGAGCAATACCCAAAAACACAAGAAAAGAGACGATAATACCTATTCCTGTAAGATAGAATTTTGATCACCACAAGATGATATAAGGATACATACAACAGCTTAAAAGCTAAAAAGCCAGTTCAGCGTACAAGATTTTAATTTTCAATTTCTAAACTCATTGTTCCAAAACCTAAGAAATAAGAACCATAATCAAAAGTCTATCTTAAGAATTCAATAATTTTCGTTTCTCTGATACCGGTTACTCTGATGATACCAGGATAATCAAGTTTTTCCTCTATTTTTTCTCAAATAGTTTTAAGCAATTTTTCGAGTTCATTGTCTGAGATTTCTTTTGGATTAACATAGACCATAATTTCTCTTCCCGCCTGCATAATATGTACCTTATCAATACCAGGAATATCGTAAATCAATTTTTCAAGCTCTCCCATTTTTTCAATGAAGAGTTCTTTGGTATTGAATCTTGCACCTGGTCTAGACGCTGATATAGCATCTGCCGCTGCAACAATCCAAGCGATAGGGTGAGTGATAGGTACATCATAGTGGTGTGCCTCTGCAGCATTGATGATAACAGGATCCATACCCATTTTTTTCAATACCTCTGCTCCGATAGCAGAATGTGACTCTCAAGTATTTGCGATGATTTTTCCGATATCATGGAAAAGACCTGCTTTTTTTGCTAAACCAGGATCTAGTCACAATTCAGTAGCTATAGCTTCAGATACTTTAGCGACTTCGATACTATGTTGCCAAAGATTCTGTCCATAACTATATCTAAGATAATATTGTCCAATCATTTTTACCAACTCAGGCTTCATCATAGGGATATTTAAGATAGCTAACGCTTCTTTTCCTTTTTGGATAAGCATATTCTGAAGATCAGCGACTACCTCATTGTAGGTTTTTTCAATATAGAACGGATTGATTCTTCCATCTTTGATAAGTTTCTGAAGCATAATTGATGCTATATATCTCTTCTCACTATCAAAAGAGGAAAGTCTGACTGTCAATGGAGTATCATCTACGATCAATTCCACGCCCGTCATTTTTTCGAAGAATCAGATATTTCTTCCTTCTCTTCAGATAAGTTTTCCTTTGATATCTTCATTGGGCAGATCAATAGTCCTACTGGTAAATTCATCAACACTTTCCACAGCCACTCTCGGCAAGGCTTGAGCTACGATATGAGCAGCTTCTTTGTCTGCTTCTTCCTTAGTAATCGTCTTGAGCTTTTCGACGAATTGGACCATATCTTTTTGGTACTCCTTCTCTACTTGAGCGAACAATTGTTCTTTTGCTTCTTCCTTAGTAAGTTTCGCAATTTCAGAAATCTTATTGGTTTGTTCGACAATAATCGTATCCATTTCTTTCTGCTTGTCTGTCAGTTTAAGTTTTTCTTGTTCTAATTTTTCTAGTTTTTCATCCATTTTTTCTTCTCTGGCAAGCAATCTATTTTGGATCACTTCCATTTTTTCTAATCTTTGTGTCTCGATTTTTTGGGCTTTTTCTTCTGCTGTTTCCAACACTTTTTCCGCCTTTTTTTTGGCTGCTTCCAATAACTCTTCTTCGATTTCCTTCACTCTTTCCATTTTCTTTTTGAAGTCCAATGCCTTCTGCGTTAAGGTTCTTCTATAACCATAGAACCCACCTACTCATCATAACCCAAGAGCTACGACAATTAGGACAATACTAATTATATTCATAGGGATAAAAAATTTATACGATAAAAAAATGTCACTTGCCAATAAATATACTATTCAGTCATCTACTTTCAACCGAATTATCTATTTGCAAAATCAAAAAAAATATATATGGTACATAAAAACTAAAATCAAAAGACATGGCTAATCTGATATTTTATTATTCAACAATGAATGCTGGCAAAACCATAGACCTGATTAAAACAGCATTCAATTATGAAACAGAAAATATGCCGATCCTCACTTTTACATCAGCTATTGATACCAGAAGTGGAGTAAACAAAATTAAATCCAGGATGGGTATGGACAAAGATGCTATATCGGTGACTGAGAGAGATAATCTCCAGGAAATAGTAAAATCACTTTCTTTCAATCCAAACTGTATACTAGTGGATGAAGCACAATTCTTCACTATAGAGCAAGTTTGGCAACTCTTTTACATCACCCATGAGCTTCAAATACCGGTAGTCTGTTATGGACTCCGAGTGGATTTTAAAGGAGAACCGTTTCCGGCATCGGCTCAATTGATGGCTATCGCCAACAAAGTCGAAGAAATCAGGACTATCTGTTGGTGTGGTAGAAAAGCAATCATGAATGCACGCATCATAGATGATAAAGTCGTTCGTAAAGGCGAACAGGTTATGGTTGGCGGCAATGAAAGCTACAAGCCACTTTGCGGACCACACTGGCTTAGTGGTCAGTACAAAAAAGAGATGTAATGTTTATATACCTCGGTATCCGAGGTTTTTTTAATTAATACCCAATGAAAACATGAAGTATTGAGTGTTTTTCATGAGGTCGAAATTATATTTTCGTTTCAGAAAATGTTATTGAGAAAACATACTATTTCCTTATATTCACCTTCGTTTTATTCACAGCGAACTATGGAAGAAAAAGGCAAACACCTCAAAGTATTCCTCGTCGACGTCGTCACCAAAGACACCAACGCAGAGCTTTTGGCAGACAGAATGCGCGAATTGGAAAATCTTGTCGATACTTACGGTGGTATCGTTATCCTCCAGAAATACCAAAAAAGACAGGAACCGGACCATAGAACTTACGTCGGCAAAGGAAAATTAGAGGAAATCATCTTCGAAATGCAGAGATTGGGCGCAAATACCTTGATCATTTGAAACATCCTCAAACCGAGACAGATTTTCTATATCCAAGAGAAACTCCGCCCTTTCGGTATCGATATCCGGGATAGGGTAGATCTTATATTGAAAATCTTCGATAAACATGCAACGGGCATGGAAGCGAGATTGCAAGTCGAATTGGCAGCAATCAGACATATGGGTCCGAGGATTTATGGTATGGGAATCGAACTCGGCAGACAGTGAGGAGGAGGAAGCGGAGCCATGAGAGGACTTGGAGAAACCAATACCGAAAGAATGAAAAGACACTTAAAAGAAAAAATACTCCAGATAGAAAAAGAACTCAAGGAATATGAAAGGATGCGCAAGCTTCATAGAGACGCTAGAATCAAAAAGGGGATGCCGACCGTTGGAATCGTAGGCTATACCAACACCGGAAAGTCATCGCTATTGAACGCAATGACCAAGAAAGGAATCCTGGCGGAAAACAAATTATTCGCCACTTTGGGCACTCATGTAGGTAAAGTCTATATCTTCAAAAACAAAGAGACTGGTGAAGGAAAAGAGGTTTTGCTCAACGACACAATCGGATTCATTCGCGACCTGCCTCCCAAACTCATCAAATCATTCTCATCTACCCTCGAGGATAGCATCGAATCGGATTTATTATTGCACGTCATCGACGCATCTGATCCCTTTATCGATGAGAGAATAGAAGTCGTGAACCATATTTTGGACGAGATAGGAGCCAAACAGAAGAGAATTTTAGTGTTCAACAAGATCGATTTGCTAGACAAAACGCAATTGGCGGAACTGAAAAAACACTTCCCAGAAAAGGGAAATGTCCGGGTCTCCGTCAAAGAAGGGACCAACCTCGAAGATATCAAAACTGCCATCATCACCAATTTATAACAGCCTTCTACCTTCTACTTTTTACCTTCTACCTTCTATATCATGACCCAGAGAAACCAAGTCTACAAATGCTCCGTCTGCGGCAATATGACAGAAGTCCTACACCCGGGTGCGGGGACATTAGTCTGCTGTGGCAAGGATATGATCCACATGACCGACGAAGTCAAACCAGAAATTTCCGGAGAGAAACATATCCCTATAGTAGAAATAGAGGGAAGTAAAGTCACCGTCAAAGTCGGTTCTATAGCCCATCCGATGACGCCCGAACACTATATCGAACGAATAGAGGTCATCACCGAAAATAGGACCTACAAGAAATTTCTGAACCCGGATCCAGCGAGACCTGACGAGCCGATAGCTATTTTCGACATCGACGCAAAAATAATTGCAGTCAGAGAATACTGCAACCTTCATGGCCTACGAAAAACTAATATGTAAATAAATATACAAAGTAAATATATTTCTATTGTTTATAGAGAAATTTTTTATTTTTTTTATAAAAATTCCCTAATAAATAGGGAATTTTTAACAAAACCAATAATTTTACTCTTCTAAGATGAGGGCACGATGATTACGTTCATATAGTAATCTAGATACTATACCCATCACAAATAACATTAGTCCAATTAAAGATAATACCCAATGACCACAAATTCCAATTCTCATAAAATAAACAGGAATAAATATGAGAAAAGCCTTATTTTCAACAATTATCGCAGTCAAAAAAACAAAAGGTATTACATACAGCGGGACAATAGGTTCACTAAGAATAATTCCACCTAAGATACCACTACCAAAAATAAGATAGTGAATGATTGGGACGTTGGCAAATTGTATGTTTCTTGCGTTTTTTATGTCCTTCCTATATCTGAAGGATTCTATGCCTAATAGGAAAGATAAAAAACAAAACACACAGAATAAAAAATAAAAAGGAACTTTTGATAATTTTGATAAGTGAAACGTATCAATACTATCAATACCCTGAGCAAAAAGAACAATAGAAGACAATATAAATATTGCCAAAAAAATAATAATCTTTTTCATAATTTTTAAGTTTTGTATTCTTGATTATTATATTTAAATATAACAAAAAGTCAATATAAAATTTATAAAAGAGTGATTAATACTCGCCTCTACATTTTATTCTACATTCTACATTAATTTACAACTTACAACTCAATTTTCAAAACCATATTATAATTAATAAACAGGAGCTTTAGGCTTTAAACTCATTAAACACTTCTACAATCTCATCAGTCACCTGTTGAGGGATTTTTGTCGTAGTATCAATAACTAGGTCATAATTATTCTTATCATTAATATCTACACCATATTGATTGATATACCTTTGAGCATCTTTTGTATTTCTGGTTCTAGTAATTTCCAAGACTTCTTGTTCAGAAGAATACGTATCACCCGATCTTTCCGTATCATTGAAAATTCTTCTAGCTGCTTCTTCATCACTCACATCAAGATAGACTTTGAATGCTTTGGGTTGACATCGCCAACTTAATCTGCCCTCCAAAATGATATTAGAATTCACATCTAGGTTTTTCTGGTATTCTTCGTATTTGAGATCAAATTCTTTTGCATTTTCAGGTTTATCTCATTCCTCATTGAATTGGGAAATTGTCATACCCATCTCCTTTGCAATCGCTCTCTTGATATTTCAGATAGAAATATGTTCATAACCTAATTTTTCTGATAATAATTTACAGACCGTCCCTTTTCCACTGCCTGCTTTCCCCGACATCGTAATGATCATGATTGATGGACAAAAAATAAAAGTAATATATCCTTCGGATGTAATTTGGACTTCGTCCGTAATGAATGGTAATGAAAATTACGCGAAGCTCATTACACGACCAACAGGAGTAAATTACGCCGCAGGCACATTACGCGTAGTATATTATACGAGCAAATTGAGTATCATATTAACACTTTCTTCGAACACAGGGTGATTGAGCGAATAGAAAACAAACTGTCCTCTTCTTTCATCCAGAACAAGATTCGATCTTTTCAGTACATCCAAATGATGAGATAATGATGCCTGAGTGATGTCGAAATGTGTCAATAATTCGGAGACCGTCATCTCCTTCTGCTTCAAAAGCTGGATTATTCTTCTACGATTCCTGTCAGACAAGGTCTTGAAGATAGTATCCATCATTTGATGAATTATTTATATAGATAAATGTCTATATCTATAATAGATACTATACTTTCAAGACGAAAATACAAGAGAAACCCTTTTTGGATATGAGGAACAACTATCGAACACCAAGAAACAAAGAAATCAGTATATACCTATGTTTTTACGACTCAATACCCTACATTAATGTATTTTTAAAAAAATGTCAATTAAAGTTGCTTTTGATAAATACTTTATTGTCACAAATTGTCTACTTGTTCGTATATAGTAGCGTAAGAATACTCTATTTCTAAATATTTGTTTATCTATGAAACTCCAAGAATTCTTCGACACACAAAAACATACAAACTTTACTGATGTAGACAAATTGGATCTCTATCAAAATGTTTTGTATAAAAAAACCAAGAGAACCTGAATAAGGAAGCTTTCTTTTATACATGCCAAATATGTTGTCTATTCTATGATTTTCGTATTTTTATTGTTCGGAATGTATGGAGTATATTTCATGAATGACGGTAATATCTTTAATAAGGAGGGAATAAATACCGCTCAAGCGGACTATATAGCACAAGTCATTGATGCACAAGGTAATTTCTACATAGAACATGATGGGGTCTTGACCAAAACTAATAATATCGGCAACGGTGATACCTTATTACTCAAAGAAGGTGCACAATTAGCTTTTGAAATAAATAGCGGAACACAATCCAAGATTATCGGCCCCGCAAAACTTATTATCCAAAAAACTCATGATGAAAACTATAAACTAAACTTAGTCTATGGTAATTTTATCAAAATGGAAGGAAACGAACGAAAAACGCAGAATATAGAATTAGCTATCAACGATCTCACGGTCAAACAGGAAGAAAAGTGAAAAATGTTAAGTTTTGAGTTTGTCAAAAACGGAGAAAATCAAATCATCAAAAATAACGGAGACGCATTAGTGGTTACCAAAAGTAATGGTACAGATAAAATGACGACTATGGAAAACAATGAAGTATTGACTATTCAATCCAACGATATTAAATTGTTTGCAAATTTCGATAGTTTCAGCGACGCAGTAGAGGAAAAAAACATATCTCAAACCTTTACAATAAATACCCTAGAGACAGAAACAGCAGCCACACTTTCTTGAGAAATAGAAGAACAACCATCACTACTTTCACTTCTAAAAACACCGAACATCGGAGATATTAGTGAAGAGAATCCTGAAGTAACAAAAAATATTTCATCAGTTATGACTGATAACAAGAGAGTATTAAATCCAGAACAAGACGAAAAGATAAATTCAAATCTCAAAGAAGGTCTATATGCAAACAATTTTGCGAATATAGAAAAAGCCTTTATTATGGGAGAAAACGATAATTTTATGGACGATTTCAATATATTGGAAAACAGAATAAAATCCATCTATCAAGGTTTTGATATTGTATATGGAAAACAGGTAGGCGATCCTATCCAGAAGCTTCAAGGACTTAAGAATGCAGTTATCAATCTTAGAGGAAAAGTCTCTGTGGAATATAACGTTCCGCCAATCTATATGGAAACACTTGAAATGATCGAAAAATCATTAGCCAATATTTTAGCTAAAGGATATGGCAGTGCTATACCAGCACAAGAAACCAATATAATCATAGAGGAAACCAAATAATAAAAAATTTTTTTATGTTATATACACTATCGAAATATGCTTCTTTTTTTTTATAAGAACGATGGGAGAAAACTCAAACAAATCATAACAGGGTTACTCAAATCATGAGCAGCTACAACCATTACCAGACTCAATTATCTCCAATCTTATACCCTTCATGACAATAAAATTTCCAAAGAAGAAAAAAAAGCGATCCTCGTAGAATACACTCCAGAAAACGAAAAGAAAGTCGAAACACTATTGAAGAAATCAGAAATCAAGGAATATAAAATATTAATTAAAAATTAAGAATGAATAAGTAATAATGTATGATTTTTCTAACTATACACTAGAGTAAATCACTATAGTTTATAAAAAAATAATTCAAACATTTTTCATTATTCACTTTTCATTGTTCATTAATTTTACTACCCTTTGCAAAAGGGAAGTTTTTTTTTATATTATTAAATAAGAAAAGGTATTTTAGATATTTAAGAAAGAAAAATGATAAAAAAATTTTTTGTAGGAATTTTTTTATGAATAGTAGCACTTTGAGCGCTTTATTTATATTTTCTCTATGCAGGCGATCCAAACACTATACGGTATCGGATACAAGGACATCAACTCTATACAGCGATTTTTTTTCTATCGATAGTGGCATTGTACATGCTTCAGTGAGAAAACAAACTATTCAGATTTTTGATGTTCGTTATAGTATTAGTAAATCTCTATATTTTATGAGATGTCTTTTTTAGAAACAATATCGGGCTAGATAGTAGGCAATTTATAACACTATTCTGACTTATCATCATTGCATTAGGAATAACCTATATCACCCATCGAGTTCGTTTTTTATTGATGGGAGTCGTAGGAATCGGTATCGTATTCGTATTATTAACCTGAGTATTGCCTATGTATGAGACTATGCCAAGTATCAATGATTTTATTCAGTCACAAAGAATAAATATTTTGAATCAATGAGCGACAGAGGGTATGTTGATTATAAAAAACGCCTTGGGAACAAAAGAAATTCCTATTAGTGATATACAACAAGAGGATATAGATCTTTCACAAAAAACACAAATCAGTTTTGCTTCCAAAACAGTCTGAGAAAAAGAAAAAGTATTTATTGATTTAGGAAATGGCTCATTTATCAATATAAATCCACAATCTGCAGTTACCCTCGAACAATCAGGAAAAGACACGATTATGCAAATATTACAAGGTAATGTAGAATATTATATACCCCAAGAAATGTCAGGAATTGTAAAGCTTATTGGAAAATATAAAGGGAAGAATATCAGCGATATACAGAACGGTATCCGAGCTAATCTAAAGAATAACTTCGAACAGAAAAAAGAGGATTTTTTCATAAATGAACTTTGAGGAAAAATGGTGCTTAATCCAGCTATAAACAAAACAATCAATTTCTTTATAAACACACTTTATAGTATTGCTCCACAAGCATATCAAAACAATTTAAGTAATTATAACAATATCCAACAATATTTGGGTATCTCTACAACATGAACAACAAGTGAAATGACAGGAGAGAGTTTTAGAAGTGTTATTGATGATATTATGTCTCAGGTAAAAAAATGAGCTGAAGAGACTAAAATCAACCAACGATTGAAATAAATAAGATACCTAAATTTTCTGAAGAATAAAAAAAGTCTGAACATGAATACACATTCAGACTATCAATTACCCAAATACATACCAGATTTCATGATGTTTTTCTTCTAAGTTTTTTTTGGAATTTTTTTGCTTTAATTTTTTTACGTTTTTCTCTATTTTGCACAGCTCTTCGAGCTTTTCTCCGTGCATTACATTTTCTCATAATAACCTCCTTTCTATGATTTTATGTTTTTTTGTAAATATACGTTTTATTTAGTAGTAAGCAATATATTTATCTATGCTGTTTGTTCTTCTACCACCTCAAATTTATCTGCTGCAGCCAAAGCGTTATTATATGATTCAGAATTAGCTTTTCCTCATGCATTAAGGTCTGTAAAATATTTTGTCGCTGTGGTTTTATCCGTAAAAGTAAGATCTGAAAGATCTTTATTTTTATTTCCTTTCTTGAAAAAGGCTAAAGCAACCTTAGCTGCAATTTCAGGATCATTTAGAAGATCAGGATTGGTGACTAAATCTTCTCCTATCAGATCACCATATTGTTTATAAAGAGATTTGAAAGTAATACCATTATATCCTCTACCCCTATACGTATATCCATCACCTTCATCATTATTGCCGGTTTCTCGAGTATATTGTGCTTCTTTAGGAATTTTTTGTTTGTTTGTAGTAGGATCTTTTTTATATTGATTGTATATAGCATCAAAAAACTTTTCATCATCTTTTTTTAGTTCTGTAAGTTGTTTATCGGAATATGATGATATTCTAGTACCAAATTTTTGTTTAATAATATTATTTTCTGTTGTAGAATAAGATAATTCACTTTGAGGAATGAAACCACTTTCTTTGGCTATACAAGAAAGGATTCCTACTTGAGTATAAGGATTAGTTATTCCTTGTTCCTTCATAGTATCAATAAGAAAATTAATATTTTGTCTTTGTTTTTCTGTAAAATTACCATTACTAAAGTCAATTTCTCAATTAACAACATCTATATTTCCATTATTATCTGGAGTATCATCTACTGTATTGTTTGTTCATCATAAAATTTCTTTTTCAAGAGCGGTAAGTTCCGTTTCAGTTTTGACAGCATCAAGCTTTTCTTTGATTGGTTTAAGATATTCAAATATAGAATTGTAGGTTTTACCATCTATTTCCAAAGATTTAGTATCTATTATATTGAGTACTGAACCCAACACTCATCAGGTGATATTATCTATAAATTTATCTCCAGTATTCTTGGACACCAAATAATTTTTTAATCATTCTTCACTAATAATTTTTCATGTAAGACCATCTTTTTTCTCTGCAGTAACTTTAGCTACACATTTTTGAGCAAATTCTTCTTTCAATTTCAAAAGATCATCAGAAATATCTCATGTTCATGTACCCAAGAGATTATCCAATGAAAGATCTTTTGTGATATCTTTGAAGATATCGGCTTTGTTCTCTTCAGCCATAGAAGATGGAAGATATAAAGCACTTATAAGTATACTCTATTTTTCCAAAAAAGCAAAAAATAAGTATTTTTTATAAACAAAAAATCTGATTTTAAGATCAGACCTTTATTTTTTAAATGGAGCAAGTGACGGGGCCTTGCCCCGGAGGACTCCGGGGTCCAATCCGCAGCCTTATATTGTTTTATTTATTTTCTTGAATGTTGTATGATTTATTCGGTGTTGAATATGTCAGTCTTTCTTTATAATTCTCTCTAAATTTTGAGCATCTTTTTCTGTTTCCTTTTCAAAATAACCCACAAGTGTGTTTGTTTTCAATATTCTGGTTGTGATTGTGGATCATCTTCTATGTTCTCCTAATCTTCTTTTTAGATCATTCGTATATCATACATAATGTCTGTTATTTCATTTTAGGATATATACATAATACATTCAACCGATTTAAACGTAAATTAGCAAGTGACGGGGCTCGAACCCGCAGCCTCGTCCTTGGCAAGGACGCGCTCTAGCCAATTGAGCTACACCTGCAATTTTATACTTCTATAATTTCCATATTTTTTTGTTGTTTTTGTTGTTTTACCTTATCAGTAATAAGTACGTTTGTCCAAGCCAAAAGAGTTAAAACAACACCTAACACCTTAAATATATCTCATATATACACATAAGTCTCAATAGTATTCAACAAAACGGTATCACCAATAATAATCAATGCTATACCTATAACAAATAATGTAGCTTTTGTCATCCTGAAATGTACAGGATAAATACCAAAAAATATAAAAAGAAATAAACAAATCAAAGTAAGAATAAGATAATATATAGCATTATATTCTATAAATCATCCTTGTACGATAATAGTGTTCTGGAAAAAAAGATATGCAAGATATCATAAAAATCCCCCAGAAACAATACTTATAATAATTCTCTTAAGTATATCTTTCATGATGTAAACAAAAAAATAAACACGTATGATATATGTATTCAGATTTTTTTTTCAATCGATATTTTATATCTTCATATATTGTTAATATAATATATTTTATAAATATAGATAATAAACTACTATAAAGAAGATATATTAACAATCTGTTAAAATAAAGAAAACACTAAGATAAAGTATATATATAAAAAAGTTTGATATAAGAAAGTTATGTTAGATTGTTAAAAAAACAACATATATAATTTTTTTATATTATAATTTTTTTTATTACATCTATTACCTTGTAAAAAACAAAAAACTCCCCTATTAGGAGTTTGATGTATTTTTTTTAAAAACGGTATATCAAAAAAATGTTAAAAACTATAATATTATAATAAATTTACAATAATTCTTACAAGAGCATAAGAGAATAAAGCAATTAAAATACCTACAAGAGCTCACATAAGTAATTTATTTGCTTCTTTCATTTTTGCTGGATCACCTTGTGCAGTGATAAGTTTTATTCATCAAAAAATTAACACCCCCATACAAATAGCTCCAATAGAAAATCGAAGATATTTATTAATAGTTTGAATGGTCTCAAAAAGTGTAGATTCATCTGCTTGTATTTGAGTTGGTCCTGTTACGATAACATCTTCTTGTCCTTGACTGGAAGGTACTTCTACTACAATGGCAAAGGTAGAAAATAAGACACTAGAGAGTCCTATGATGGTAAATATTACTCCATGAAGGAAATTTCTGATCATTAGTATATATAAAAAATAAAATTAATTGGTATATGTTCCTCAAAGTTCAATACATTTAGATACCATTTCTCCATCAGTGATAGGAGCTCGATGTCCATCATCAAAATTTCCATTCGGATTATTTCTATAATAATCAACTCTACATCTATTACCTACTCTATCTCCATATCGTTTTCCATAAAATGAATTTTGACAAATATATTCCTTGAGATCATCTCCTATCAAAACACTACCATTGATAGAGCATCATGCTGCTCCTCATTCCGAATTTGTTCCCAAAGAACTGATTGTTATCGATGAAATAAGATTAATAATCATAAGTGACATCAATGAGATGAGGATTCCTACAACGATAAGTGTTATATTTTTCTTTGCATCTTTGACTTCAGCTCATCTGGAAGATTCTATAATCCACATAATTCCATTATAAATAACCATAGTGACAGAAAGAATCATAGTAATTCTCAAAAGGAATTTAGCTATCCTAACGATTAGTGGTGGTTCAGTTTTTAGTACAGTAGTGTCATAATCACCTCCCAATATTTGTTCACAAAATTCACGATCTCCCAATGTAGATCATAAAGCAGTTTTTTGTGTTGATAAATCAGCATTGGATATATGATCATTATTTACAAAACATCATTGTCAAAAATTACCTTGAACATTCATCCCCTCTCTCAATACTTCATTACCAACAGCTGTTTTTCCTTGTCAGAGATTGATGATGGTTTCATTGCTCATAGCTGGTGCAAAAGCTTGTTCCAAGAGATCTTTTTGTACATTTTCAGCATATAATCTATTGCTTGCAAAATAGATAGTGAATGAAGTAATCAATAACAAGAAAGAAAAGAACATAAAATTGAATGTCCTATACGATCTGAGATGGTGTATGAAATGTGTATGGAGTTTTTTCATACGATTATATTTGAGTAAGTAAATTATCTGCTTGTTCTTCTTCTGTAGCTTCATGTTGAGCTTCTTGTTGTTTTATCTCTTCCATTCTTTTAGCATATGCCATATCTTCCCATTTTTGAGTATATTTATCTTTGAGTTCGTCTTTTTTCTGTTCATACTTTTGTTCTATCTCAGCAAGTTTTTGTTTCTCTCTCGTAAGAATATCTCTCAATTTATCGATCTGTTCTTTATTCATCATTGGTAAAAGATTGAACCGAGATTGTTTTTCTTCAGCTGCATCCATAGATTTGGAATTAAGTACCAGAATAATAAGATCTGGCATAGTGGTAAGAAATTCATCAGGTATGGTAAATTTTTCTGCTTTTTCTCGCAGCTCAGGTGGGAGTTTTGCTTTGATAAGGTCTAAGTTTGCCATGAGATATATACGGTTGTAGGTAAATGTTTATTTTTTATCGTTATTATGAAGTTTAGATAATAATGCTTCTGCTTCTTGTTCTTCTTTGAGATGATAGGTATCGGATTTTATCTGTATTATAGGTACTTTTTTCATGTTTTTCTTCATCTTCTTGAGTTCGCTCGGAGAGAGGTATTGTTTGTAACTTCCTCATCTATATCAGCCTGGTGCATCCATAACTTACGAATTAATAATGTAAAATGAATAATGTATGATTTATTTAGATATGAATTATTTAGATATGAATTATTGTTTATCACTATAGGTTATATATACGAAACCATTATTATTAATTATCAATTGTTAATTTTTCATTGATTTTATTGTGGTCAGCTTCCGAATAATCGTTCTACTTCACTAGGATCTATGATTTGTTTATCGATAAGTCTTTGTGCATATTTTTTGAGATTAATCATTCAAATAAGTGATGAGGTTTCGATAATACTGTCTATTTGATCCACAGCCCTCTTTTTGATATTATTTTTTATCGATGTTGTATTAATCATTACTTCGAATAATCCTACTCTGGATTTTCCATCCTTGGTTTTTACTAAGAACTGTGATTGGATACCAATCAATGATTCAGCTAATCTATCGCTAACGCTATCTTGGATTTCTGGTGGAAAGAATGAGATATATCTATTTACCGTATTTGCTGCAGAGTTGGTATGAAGAGTACTAAATACCAAGTGTCCTGTTTCAGCCAAACTTAAGACGGATTCAGCAGTTTCTCTATCACGAATTTCTCCAACAAAGATGATGTTAGGATCTTCTCTCATTGCTGATCTCAAAGCGTTTGCAAAAGACCAAGTATCATGTCATATCTCTCTCTGAGAAATAATACAGTTTTTTGGTTCGAAGATAAATTCTATAGGATCTTCTATGGTGATGAGATTTTCATTTCTAGTTTGATTTAAATGATCGAGCATAGCAACAAGCGAAGTGGATTTACCGGACCCTGTAGGTCCAGTAACGAGATAGAGTCATTTTTTTGCTCCGAGAATATTTTTTTTGATACTGTCAGCAATATCTGAAAAAATCAATTCTTCGAGATTTTTTGCCATAGCATTGATTTTTCTCATTACAACACCTATTCTTCCTGTTTTGAAAAACGCGTTCACCCTATAAGGAACTCATGCTTTGGACACATAAGCAAAATCCGCTTCTTTGTCTCAGAGAAATTTATCAAATCTCTGTGGGTTTCCTTGAAATAATTGTCTAAGAACGATTTCCATAGATTCGTTGCTTAATTTTCCTGCAGATTCTTCTCTGATAATTTCACCGTTCAATCTGTAAGAAACACTCTCTCAACCAGAAAGATGCAGATCGGAGATGTTAGGATTTTTTT
>CAYQLB010000010.1:0-13667 GCA_964418415.1 uncultured Candidatus Peribacteria bacterium | reverse complement strand
TCTGTTCTATATCGAATGAATTTGCCATATACTACCAATAAACAATTAAATGGATTTACGCTGTATGATACATGATGTATGAACGCTATACAATCAAACGGTTCTTATATCTTGAATATAGCATCTTGTATCTAAGTTAATTCTACTCAGAAATGGAAATTTTGCAAATTTTAGCGGTCTCAAAATCAAAAAGGTTTGACTTTTTAATGATTTGATGTGTTTATTCAGATAAAGACTATTGTTGTTGTAGTTTCAAAGCGACTTTAGAATACCACATCACCCTGGTGAATAAAAGCGTCATTTTGGCTTGATGTTAAGCTAAAATATACTATAAGGGGGTCGCAAATCAAAAAAACTGAGATTTTTTTACCATAGAAATGTGAGTTGTTTCTATTTCGTTAAAATGGAATGAAAACGACGACAAGGTATTTTACCAAACTTTGTACGTCTTATTTTACATTGTCTGAGATATATATGCTTTTCAAAAGGAGATCATTCAAAAATAAGACCATAGGAGAATTGAATAATTATAATTCATATAGACCCTTTTCTTGATCAGCGGGGATAGCTAAGTTTTTTATCATTATGTGTTGTATCTTTCTCGTATTTTTTGTAGGAAAATTTATCCTAAAAGGGGCTCAAATACTAGGTGGATATATAGGAAAGTGAGCATTGCAAGTAGTTTCTTCTACCGTTGGTGATGAAATGAAAAAAGACGATTTGGGAAATATCAATGTTATGATTGTAGGATATGGAGGAGAAGCACATGCAGGAGGATATCTCGCCGATTCCATTATGGTAGCATCATTCAATCCAAAATTAGGCGCAGTTACTATGCTTTCCGTTCCGAGAGATCTGTATGTGTACAATAAAAACACCAATATCATAGGTAGGATCAATGCGATGTTTTCTCATACTGTAGGCAGGAAAAAGGAATTTTCCACAGGAGCGAGGGTGCTCATGGATAAGCTCGAGGAAATTATGGGATTGAAATTATCATATTATGCAATGGTGGATTTTAATGGATTCAAAAATGTTATAGATACCTTATGAGGTATTTCTATCGATGTACCCAAAACCATTCATGATGTTACTTATCCTGACGGTAATGGATGATATATGACGGTACATATCGATAGCTGAGTCAATGTTATGGATGGAGAGATGGCTTTACAATATGCAAGATCTAGACATTCGACATCAGATTTTGCGAGATCGCTTAGACAGCAACAAATTATCCAAGCCATCATAGAAAAACTCAAAGACAATGGGTTTGGTAATGTAAACAAACTAAAAAACCTTTATGGTGATTATACCGAGATGGTTACGACCAATATCTCGCTCAAGGAAATGCTTGGTATAGCTAAATACGCGTATAAACTTGAGCATATGTTTTCTTTCGGGTATACGGTCGAATGTTCACATATTACCTACAAATATTCTTTCCCTGCATGTTTCCTGTATAATCCAGATAGATCACTTTTTGATGGAGCATCAGCAATTATCCCAGATGGTGGAACACCTTGACAGGTAGGTTTCTACGAGTATACCAAGAAATTTGCTTTTTATGTAGCACACAATCAAGAATATCTTATAGAGAATCAAAGAATTGAAGTACTCAATGCTATCGATAAAAATTATGCAAAAGCAACTATTCGTAAATCAGAATGATTTGCTAACCAAATTGCCGTGAAACTCAAAAAATATGCGTTCAATATTGCAACCGTACAAAATTTTTCACAGATACTTTCAGGGACAACAGTGTATATTTTAGGTTCAGGTGAATACAAACATACAGTTAAATTACTCAAAACCTTCGTAAATATCGATCAGGTTATAGATACCCCGGATCCCCTATTAGTTCAGCAATATACAGGTATAGATATGCTCTTGGTACTGGGAAATTCATACATCGACCAGCTTGCAAACAAACCATTTAGTTATTATAAATAATCAATTAAATAAATTCGAAATATAATGAGGAATTATTAGATCAGTGAGACTGAAATATCAAATCCGTTTATTCTCTATGATAGTCTATTCTTTTTATATCATCAAGTAATGAATCATGTTTGAACAGGTACTCAAAAAGAAGCAAGATATCGTTACATATATACAAAATCTTGGTATTCCTGTCAAAGACATTAGAGATGAGAATCTTCTCATGCTTGCGTTTGTACATAAATCTTACGCAGCAGATTACAAAGACATACTCACCCACAATGAAAGGTTGGAATTTGTAGGCGACGGAATTTTGGGCGCTATCATAGACAAGTTACTCTTCCTTAATCATCCAGAGATGGCAGAGTCGGATATGACACTCTATAAGATAGCTCTTGTTAGAGAAGAAATTTTAGCAGAAATAGCCAAGGATATCAAACTCGACGAAATGGTTTTCATTAGCAAAGGAGAAGAGAAAATGCAGGGGAGACAAAAGGATTCTATTCTTTCTGATGCGGTGGAAGCACTGATAGGATATCTCTATTTGGATTTTGGAATCGATGTTGTAGAGACTTTTATCGAGAGATATGTCTATACCAAGATAGAACATATAGAAAAAAAACCCGTCAAGAGTTACAAAACTATGATACAGGAAATAGTCCAAAAAGAACATAAAGTCGTTCCTGAATATAATGATAGCGAAGAACAAAAAGATGAGAGAGGAAATGTTATCGAATATAAATCAGAAATTCATATCGTTGGAAAAAAAGTCAGCGAATGATTTGGTTCTAATAAGAAAAAAGCTCAAGAAGAAGCAGCTAAAAAATACTATGAGTCATTAGTGAAATAATTCTTGACTCTCCTTGAAAAAGACTGTCAATTCTATACAGTTCTTATCGTTTTTTACCATATAAATTGTTGTTATCATGAAAAGGCCGTTTTCGATTATAAAGCATTCGTACATGTGGATAGGAATCTGAATAGTAATGATGGTTGTTGCAGTATTTTTGTTTATCAGCAATATGAGACTCTCAGAAGAGTTTACGTGATGAGTAAAAATAGGTATTGCAGGAACATTCGACGAATCAAAATTAGTCACTGATATTACCCAATATATGATAGATAAATGATATAAAGACAGTAATGTTGTTGTTTCATTGGAAAACAATATTACCAAGGTGTCTTTGAGAACACAAATTCAGAGTGATGAACAGGTGAATATACTTTCTAAAGATATTCAGGCAGTACTTGTAGAAAAATGATATATCAAAAGCACTAACGAAGTGGTGGAACAATCCATAACAGGTCCTAGTGTCTGAGCATATATGCAAAAATCGGCTAGGAATGCTTTGATAGTTTGAGTTGTTTTGATGGCTATCTATATGCTGTTTTCTTTTGCAGGAGTTAGAAAAGAGATATCTCCAACGATGTTAGCAGGAGTAGTTATTTTTACAATGATTTTTGATGTTGGATTACCTGCATGAGCATATGGTGTACGAATGATGTTTGATCATACCATGACGGTAAATACCATCTTTATTATTGCGGTTCTTACGAATATGGGATATAGTATCAATGATACTATCATTATTTTTGATAGGATTAGAGAAAATATTAAGCTCAATGCTGGTAAGAAGATCTTGTTCGGAAAAATATTCGAAGACAGTCTTCGACAGACCATGAGAAGATCTTTTGGTACCGTGTTTACAGTGTTTTTGGTTATTGTCTTTATGTTCTTCTTGGGGACAGGAGCAGTCAGAGAATTTGCATTCACTATAGGAATGTGAGTGATATTCTGATCATATTCATCTATCTTTATGTCAGCACCGATGGTATATATTTTGTTAGGAAAATACCGCAAAGAAAGAAAAGAGATGTTAGCTCAAAAAGAATAATCATATCAGATAAAATAAAAGTGTATATCACGAAATATGTTTATTTTATTACCGTAGATTGTGAATATTTTGTCTAAAATAATATGTTACCATAATGACGATTTTTTTGTACTTCGAAAACCTAATGGTATCCCCACAACTTTTGGTAAGGATATATGTTTTCTTGATATGCTTATGGATAATCAAAAAGAGATAAAAATAGACTTTTCTATCCCAGAACATCTTGTTCCTTATATAGATCTTCCTGATTTTATCCAAATAGAACTGAAAAAATCATTGATAGCATACCAAATAAAAGAATTTGGTAAAGAGG
Source organism: uncultured Candidatus Peribacteria bacterium (assembly GCA_964418415.1). Lineage (GTDB taxonomy): Bacteria > Patescibacteriota > Gracilibacteria > Absconditabacterales > Absconditicoccaceae > CAJBLF01. Next base: position 9,518 of record CAYQLB010000010.1, on the reverse strand, counting down.
AGGAATTGGGGTTGCTCAATAGATTAGATAATGAGACAGCGGGATTTCTGTATTTTGCAAAAACCAAGAAAGCATATCAAAGATACAGGAGGCTCCAAACAGAAGGAAAAGTAAATAAACGATATATTGCACAAGTTAAATGACGTTTACATGATTCAGCATTTGAGATAACTATCCCCATCATGCATCATAAGTATAAAGAAGATAGGATGATTGTTGTTCGTACACCAAAAGACGAACAAAAAGGAAGAAGTAAATTACATAAGCCAAGTACTATTGTCAAAGTATTACAACACGATGAAACGACAGATATCACAACATTGCTTATAGGTATTTACAAATGAGTAAGGCATCAGATTAGAGTTCATCTTGCAGGAATAGGATATCCAGTAATAGGAGATACGCTATATGGAGAAGATGTTACTAGAGGAAATCTTTGTCTTCGAAGTGTAGGTTTTCAAATACAGGAATAAATATCAAAAAGATTGACAATAAAACATAAATATATACAAAAAGGGTGTATATATATTTTTTGTCTAGTATGGAGAAAAGTACTCAAAAAGAGGAATGGTATAGATGAAGGGATCTAATGAATTCCCAAAAACATCTCCTCTTACAAAGATTCAAGGAAATACTACAGAAAGAGCAAGGAGAGCTCCTCTATTTTTTAGATCGAAAAGAAAAAAATAGTCAGAAATATGATGAATATACAAAAGAACTAACATATCTTACTTCGACACAAGTAGACACAGATAGGAAAGAACGGTTAGAAAAGAAAATAGCCTATATAAACAGAATACAATCCGATATTCTTAGGATAATTCAACCGATCTATCATCAGGTATTCGATAAAGTAGCTGAAGATGTTCCTCCAGGTAGTGAATATAATGAGGAATTAAGGCAAGACTTATGGTTCGATATAATTTTCTGAGAAAGAGATATCTCTTGATCGGCAGATTGTTCAAGGGAAAATTATTGGCATGAATATCTTTCTAGGACCAAAGAGGAAAGGTATCAAAAAAAGATTGAAAAGCGTGTAAAAGAGCAGAAAAAACAGAAAGAAAAGGTTTGGCTTCCAAAAAACCATCGTCTGGTTACTGATGAAAATTATAAGAGTTTCGTACAGGATATTGGTTCTACTATGGAAAAATTATCATCAAAATATACCAAACTTCTATCCAAAGAAAATACTGATCCTGAGATAGTGAAACAAATAATAGAAAGATATTTTCTCTATCTCTTGGTGTGATCGTTGATAGAACAGCAGATAGTCTTTGATATCAAATCGTCAAAATGAGGAAAATGGTTAGAGTTGCTTATACAGGAACTTGTACAATATTTTCATGAAAAATACTGATCCTCTCTTGATATTGATCAAAAATACATCACCAAAAAATTATGGAATAATCTTAAAATATATGATACCTATCCATTGGATCTTTCTTATGAACATGTATTATTCGAGGATATAGAATATCGGGAAAAATATCTAGATAGTACCTATTTTTTCGCGGAAAAAACAAATAGTAACAAAATACGTATAGATATCATGAAAGAATATAATACTCAGAAATGATTGAGAGATATGTCATTCGAATTACTTAATCCTCTCTATCATATCTATAAACAAGATGAGGCTAAACACCAAAAACACCTTTCTATACTTCTTGATTATCAAAAAAATATGCATGATCAAGATCCTCATACTCAAGAAATTATCGAAGATATCAAAAAGAAGCTTTTGTACGCACAAGAGAAAAAGAAGGAACATACAACATGTATAGAATCGGCACCAGATCAAGGAAAAGAGATATATGATCATAGTCTCACGGAAATTAGGAATAAGCTCCTAAAGAGATATAAAGTACCTTTTCAGTATCGACATATCTTTGGTATTGTTATGAACAAAAACAATAATTTCTACCAAATAAAGGCAAATATGTACAAAAAATCTGATGAAATTAATAGTCAATTAACTCAGAATATGATCAATTCAGAACGTCGCGAAAAAGATATTATATATTGTATCCGTAATTATATAACATTCAAATATATGGATGAAATGTTCGATAAAGAATGGTCAAAAAAACGAAATGATAGAAAAATAAAGGTACACCACATGATAACGGATAAAAGAGAACTGAAGAAGAAAAAAACTAATAATATACTCGATAGTCAATTACGCTTGGATATATAAGTAGACAGAATTTGACTTTTTTGACAAGCTGAGTATACTTATACTATCTTTATCTTGTCTATGAAGGAAATGATAGATGTTGTAGAGGAATCAGTATACTTCCTTCCACTTACTCCCAAAATTGCTATTGATTACCTTACCTTCAAAAAAGAATATGAGGGTGATGATGTTTTGCCTATATGGCAAAATATGATAGAAAATTGATTTACGGAAGATGAATTATGTGAAAAAATTAACGCACTTAGAGAAAAGAGGATAAATTTTGCTACGGTAGATGGCAGAAAAGCTTTTGATAATGCATTTGATGAGATATTTTGGTCTAGAATACAGCATGATAATCGTATAGACAAATCAGAATGTAAGTCTCTTATAGGTATACTAATGCATGCGGTCAGGAAGACAGCAAAACTTACCAATAATGGTAAAAGAGATATATTGGAGATATTGCCAGAAAAATTAAAGGAAAAACAAGTTAAAGAAGAGAAAAAACAACAAAAAATTGACAAAAGAGAGGGTCTAAAATATGAAGCAGCACAAAAAGCAATAGAGAAGATGCAACAAGAAATGGTTGTCGATCCAATACTCAATCAAATATTTTCCGATATAAAAACAGAGAGGGAATATAAAAAACCTGTTGGGGAGAGGTTAACGAGAGAAGAATTAGATGAAATATTCATAGAATCATGGAATCTGTTTTTAAAAGAGAAGTCATGATTATCAGAAAAGAAACTTCAGTGAATAAAAAAAAGATTTTATGAAAATAATGTATATTAATAATATAAATATAATAATAAATAGAAAAGTCAACTAAGCAAAAAAAGTATATGCATTTCTATGGAAAATCAACGAATTTCATATTTTTTTACATAATATATAGAAAATAATCTATATGTCTATATATAGGTTTTTTCTGACGGTAGTGTTTTATATACTATATATTATTTTAATTTTTTTGAAAATTCACTATTTCGTATAAGTAATGAATTTTATATAAATAGTTACCAATATAATAATAAAGAAAGAAATTTTTACCAATTCACTTATTTATATAATTAGTGAATATCTTGGTGATTTCAATGAAAAATGTAATAAGAAAAGAGTTCACTGTTTCAGGGAAAGAGTGAAAAAAATAGAAGAAAAGATAAGAAATCACAATAAAATAAGAAAGATTGTAAATTTCACTATTTCGTAGAATGAGTGAAAAATAGCTTGATTACTATAATAAAAAAACTATATGTAGAAATTCACTAATTCATAGAACTGTGGAAAATTGAAATAGTAATTCTCAATATTTACATCACTCCATCTTTTCATATTTTTATTCTCTTTGTCACCGTATGCAACATCCAGGACAACTTCTTCAGCAAGAACTCAAGAATAGATGATTGACTCAAAAACAATTTGCTGCCATGATCGGCAAAAAAATTTCGGAGGTCAATGAGCTCATCAAAGGAAAAAGAAATATTACTGTCCAGCGAGATATTTTATTGTCGACGGTTTTTGGTGATCCCGAACAAAAGCGACTCAAATTTCAAAATGATTTCGATTATGAAACTATAAAAGTTGTTATGGCACCAAAACTCCAACAACTATTTTCCTATCAAAAAAAGACCAAAGAACACGAAGTCTTCGAAGATTTTTAAACTAAATTAAGAATTAAATATTAAAAATCTCCATAATTCTTAATAGGCATAGCCCTTGATTAGCGAAGCTATTAATTCTTAATCTAAAATATTTATAAGGTAAACACATATAAAATGACACACAATACTAAAAAACTCAATATAGCTATGGCTGGTGGATGAACGGGTGGTCATGTATTTCCTATCAAAAGCTTGTTGGAATTCCTTGAACATCATCCATCATATAGCGAACATATCCAAAAGCTCTATCGATTTGGATCGAAAAACAGTCTAGAAGCAAAGATATGTCGTGATATTCAAGAGAACGAGAAAGAAAATCAGTTGAAGTTTATTCCTATTTTTTCCTGAAAATATCGCAGAGAAAGTTATCGAAAATCCAAACTCAAAAATATTCCTGACTTGTTTCGTTTCTTGTTTTGATTTTTTCAATCGATCTATCGACTCCTCTTTTATCGTATCGATGTTGTTTTCTGTAAAGGTGGTTACGTAGCTTTACCAGCTGTTTTAGCGGCAGCACTCCTCCGCAGAAAAATCGTTGTTCACGAATCAGATACCCGTCCGGGATTGGTCAATAGGATAGCCAGTCGCTTCGCTAAGAAGACATTTACAGGATTCAATTGAGCATTACCAGATGCAACGACTATAGGTCAAATTCTTTCTGATGATATCATTATCGAAACACATCCGGAGTTCACTTCCAAAACCTTAGTACTTGTTGTTGGGGGCTCTCAAGGATCCAAAAGACTCTACCAGAACATTCATCATATTTTAGAATTCACCCCAGATGTACAGGAACAGTATGAATTCTTTGTAGTGTTAGGACTCGAAAATGAAGAGATGTCGACACTATTCGACAAATTTCATCATGTACATACCTATGGTTTTGTAAGCCAAAAACAGATGGGAGAATTGTATAATATCTGTGATATTGCTATCACTCGTGGCGGTACGACATCATTAGCCGAACAAAAACTCTATGATATGAAACAGATTATTGTACCTATACCACGAACTCATGATCAGTATGATAATGCTAAATGGTATGCCAAACATCACAATGATATTCGACTTAATCAAAGAGATGTCGACTTCGAAGAACAATTAGCTAAAGCGATAGAATACTTCAAAGGATTTAAAAAAATTAATCAGCAGAAAGATAAAAAAGCAATTATAGCACATGCAAAACAAGCGGTGCGAGAAAGTTTATTAGCGTAAGCACCCGGGTGAGATAGTCAAAAAGTAGCTACAAAAGCCAATTACCATAGTTCGCACCCGGGTGCGAACTTTTTTCCTATCTTTGTCAATTTTTTTCTAATTCCACTCCATTACACTCTCGGCTGTTCTGCGCAGAACACCGACTGATGTGCGAAAGCCTCAAAAAAATTCGGTCTTTCGTACCATCTCGGGTACCTTTTATTTCACTAAACAGCTATGAAAAAGGGGCGGCTAATTTTATTATTGGTGGCAGCGAGCTTGATAATCATCGGTACTTCTTTGGCACAAGAAACAGGAGTGATAGAATCGGGAACAATGGATGTAGGAAACGAGGAAATAGTAGATCTATGACAGATCATGACAGAAGTGGACAGTGGTGAATGTAATAGTTCGTGAGGGGATTTTTCATGAACAGATATTCCATTGTTATCAGGAGAAACAACCCTGGAAACAGTGGACGTGGGACAAGGGACAGGAGATCAAGAACCTTGAACCTGAAACCTGGAACCTGATCCCATTTTTCATCTCATTATCTCCGAAGTGTATTATGATGGGACTGACGAATGGATCGAGATTACGAATATCGGTGACAGTAATTTTCAGGGAACCTTCACGATAGCAGGAGTCAAAAGTAGCTTACTTACTTTGACTGATGTTTCCCTTTTGTCTGGCCAGTCCAAAATCTTTGGGGATACCCTTTCTCAGGTCTCTGGCAATCGATTTATCGGTAAGACATGACTTTCACTGAATATGATCGACACCGCACCGATAGTAATTCAACTCACGGTCTCTGGTCAGGTAGGGGATGAGTTCCTTGTAGATTTCTATCGGGTCAACTTTTACAACGACAAGAAAACGTCCTTTGAAAAGCTGAACGGAGTTTCCACCCGGGTACAAACAGGCAGGATAGTAAACGCTCTGAGTGGCTATATGATCAATCCAGGTAGTTATGGTGGTTTAGAAATTCCTACTAACGTTGCATTTCCTCCCGGACAGTCATGAGAAAATTCTGATCTGCCCATTCCTTGTGTTTCTTTAGATCAAAGGTGACTGCTAAAAGTCGTTGAAATATTCCCCGGTAACGAAATCTATCCGCCCTATATCGAATTGGCGGTCAGCGGATCAATAACCATAGATAGCTTGTCTATATCGGGCAATCTCTTGAGGACTGGTCTGGTATTTTCTTGGGATAACTCAGGTACTACCTTGGAAAATGGTTCGTTTTTCTTAATTTCATCATCAGGCTACCGAAATGCTGAAGGATTCCAGAGTGTACGAAATGATGATTTTTCCCTCGTAAGTACCTGAAATCGGTTAGTGATAACCATTGGTTATAGACAAAGTAGACGGGTTATGGACATTGTCTATCATTCTGGAGATATGATAGGTAGTTCCTATTATTTCAATGGATCAACCCGTCAATGTGCCCAGGTTTTGGACTCCGTAGACTACTTTTCGCCAGGATTCGAAAGGAGATTTTTGAAATACTTATCAGGTCTGACCATGACTAAAATTGAATACCTCCCAGCGGGCACCGGAGACCAAAGCAGTGGCAATACCTGTCCACCTGTCGGTACGGGCGGGATATTTTCGTGAGAAAACGAAGTCGTTACGACAGGTTTTGTTGTTTGAGACTATAGCGTCAAAATTATGGACGTGGTGTATGACCCGGAAGGTTCTGATACGGACAATGAAACCGTTACCTTATTAGCCCATCATGTTTCTGGTGATACAGTTCCCTTGGATTTGAGTAAGATATTTAGACTCAAAGTCAACGGAACTAACAAAATACTTCCACGGACACTGCCGATGGACAAGCCTACGACCTTCACCAAAAACTTCGGTTTTCCCAACAGCACCAAAGATGGCAGTGAGGTTGTTATTCAGCTGACATACGGTGAGTATATTTTCGATACCTACAAATATAATCCAAACATCAAAGAGGAGATTGTTATCGAATCATGACTTCAATTGACGGGCGAAGAGATAATTACAGGAATACTCTATGATTTTTCTTGAGTCACTTTTGAGATCACCTATGTGCTCCCCAATCCCAAAGGTAAAGACACGGTAGAGGAACTCGGACTACAGATTAGTAACGAGTGACTAGTTACTCGTGACTCAGGACTCGTCACTAAATTTGATCTGAGTCAGGGATTCACGCTCCGTAGAGAAAAAACCAAAAAGAAATTAAGTGGTTTCGTCATCGGAGGTCAGGAGAATATAATTTCATGAAATTTGGGCTTAGTCAATAAAGCTGATTGTGTCAGACTCTTCTACCAAGAACAGGAGCTGACGAAATTCTGCTATAGGACGCCCAAAGAAGGAGAAAAAATCTACGCTTCGGACACCTGATTAGCTGTGTTAGCTCCACAAGATCTTTCGATTATGACGTCCTTGCAGCTCAAAAAAATTGAGAATGAACTTTGTATCCGATATGATGGCCAATCATATCTTTGTAAAAAAATTCCCGCAGGAAAGGCTGCATTCAAAACCACTCAAGAACAGAAACTCTACAAAGGATTCTCTTCACTCATTAAGAGTTATTTGATCAATGATTGGCAGCCGCTGTATTACGACACGGATATCAAACGTTACTTCGATCTTCTCGCAGAGAGTAAAAAATTGATTAGTAAGTGACAAACGCAAGTGGACATATATGGACAAAAAGTTCCCGTGACCGATATCAAGAAACAACTTGAGGTCATAGAACATACGCCGATAATTATCATTGTATTATTCGAAGGTGCTAAAGCGTTGTTGGGGAAATAAAAAGACAGAATAAACGAATTAGATGGGATATGTTGTAACCCATCTCAAAATCAATCTAATTATTTTTATCTTATTATCTTATTATCATGAAAATAGAAAAATTTGAAGACCTTATCGCTTGGCAGAAGGCCAAAGAACTTACCTTGAAATTGTATGACGCTTGCAAGAATTGTAAAGAATATGGTCTCAAGGACGTACTTATAAAGACTAATATTACGATCATGAATCGTATTGCAGAAGGGTTTGAAAATAGAAGCAATAAAGCTATCAAAGAAGCGTTCATCGATGCTAAATGAGGCACCAGTCAGATGAGATCTATGCTCTATCTATTGCTAGAATTAGGTTGCATCACTCAAGAGGAATTCAAAAGCTTCTACGATATGACGCGACACGTCACCAAGATGCTTATGGCGTTCGTTAAGAGTATCAACGTAGCGGAGAAAAAGAAAGCAGAAAATAAGCTTAGTGAATAGTTTATAGTTGATAGTGAAGAGTGATGGATTTGCTAAAATATACTATTGTTCTTTTACGATAGTCTATAATGAGATAATTAAAACTATACACTGTGAACTCTTAACTTTTAATTCGTTTTGAAGTATGGAAGGCTATTTGAGAGGATATTATGGATATAGAAATTTCGGAGACGAGCTCTTATTTTTTGGAGTAGCTAAACGATTATTCGCTAAATATCCTCTCACAAAGCTCTTTATCGAAGTAGGCGACAAGTCATGGATGGAAGATCGAATATGGGAAAATTATCAATGATTACTGACAGAAAAACAACTGAGTTCACTCAAATTAGTGAATGCTAAACAGCACAAATACAAGTTCATTACTCATTTATTTAATTTTCTCGGATTCGGAAAACACAAAAAGACCTTCAAATTTTTCGGTGGAGGAGAGGTGTTGTCAGATGAAAGACCATTTCCGCATGATGGATGGAATCTTCCTATCTTATTTAATTATAGTGTGAGGAAAGGACAATTTGTTTTGCTTGGCGGTATCGGAAAATCCAAGAAATGACGAACGGAAGTGTTGTACAGACAGCTACTTCCCAAAGCGGAAAAAATTATTGTCAGAGATAGAGAGTCTTTGGCGATAGCCAAAAAATTCAACACAGAAACCATATTATATGAGGACTTCGCACAAGAAATCGTCCAAAGCATCAAGCATCACTCTTCAAACATCAAGCAAAATTATATTCTGATCAATATCAACAAGCAGTCCGTGGATAGATACAATATCGACAAGATCGCTCAATTTTGCCAGAATTATCCTGACCATAAAAAAATATTTTTTCCCTGTGATATGAATGATGATAAACACTGTTTCACTAGTATAAAAAAACATATTTCTGGTCTTGAGATGTACGATCGGACCAAACATTCTTTGACGGAATCGCTCTCATTGTTCTATCATGCTGATGGCGGAATCTGAGCGAGATTACATTTCCTTCTGCCATTGAAGCTGTATGGCAAACCCATTGTGGCGATACCATACGCCGACAAAATAAATAAACTTATCATCAAGAAATAAAATTCACAGTATAAGCCTCATTCCGATTTTCTTTTCCGGCTCCTCATGCCGGTGGGGTCATTCCCGAAGGGAATTGCAACCGGCATCTAGCCGGAAGCTAAAATACAATATTTATTACCTATGGTAAAATATCTATGGAATCTTTTGTCTATATT
>CAYQLB010000009.1:0-38818 GCA_964418415.1 uncultured Candidatus Peribacteria bacterium | reverse complement strand
TTATATGGTATGATCATACATGAGAAAAATATATAAATACCGGAATTATATAATTCCGATGAGTATTTTCCACATAAAATCCCCCTGTCCTGCGGACTTCCCCCTTTGCAAAGGGGGACAAAATTCCTAGACATACTAATAGATCCTTTTGCGCTTGCAAGTCTTGTTCAAAAACATACATTGAAGGATGGATTTATATATATTGCCAAATGTTCCGATATACCTATCGGAACGACTAATTATTGACGAATGGTAGTTATATCATAGCAATATTCGACAATCATTTGGCAAGTTTTCATCCACTTTTTTGTCTTTATATAGTAAAAGCATAGCATGAAAAAACTCATCGTTTCTCTCATAGCCATCGGGCTTTTTTCTGGGCTTGCGCTCGGGTATGAACCAACTAGCCAAGATGTTACTTCTATCACATCGCTCAAAACACAGTTTGATACCATCAGTTCAGGTGATGTAAGCATCAAAGGAGATTTTTATATTCAGCTTAAAAATCTCAAAGAACAGTTTTCCGGACATGAGAAACTCGATTATTATCTGGACACTATTGCTTCCTATCTCATTACCCAAATCAACACCAGAAAGACGGAAGCAAAAGCTACCTCTGAATCATTCAAGCAGGAGTTCGTCACCCAATATAGCGGTGTAAGTAAAGAGATAACCACAGCAGATAGTTGCACTGGACGATACAATACCATCGATAGCATAAGCTTCGCTAACAATTTTCCTACAGCGCTCACGATAGCAACACGATATAGAGAAACTAACTGCGGCTATTATCTTCCGAACAATGGCGATGGTCCATTCCAGATCGTAAGCAAGGATTACGGAACAGGAACCGTTAGTGAAGGAAAATTCCTTACCACTATCCAAGATTTCATAGATTTTTCTAAAGCAAAACGAACACAATATCATACAGCACTCTGAATCAATCTCACCTATACCGGCTTCGATATGACTGGTCTCGTCAATCATGCAGGACTCTACAATGGAGGAATAATTTCTGGCGGTATCGTCAATCCAAACAATCCGAGCTATCTCTATGATGGCTATACCCAAGAATATAGTGGAGCTACAAGATATGGACTGATTCCTAAGTTTTTGAAGATTTTGGACTGGGAACTCAAAAATAGCTATTAACAAAAATCTGTCTCTTGTTTGTCCTCCTTTGCAAAGGAGGGGAACCACGAAGTGGTGGAGGATTTGGTCGTGCGACACAAAATCTCCTAAGACTTCGCTTAGGACTGTAGCCTCATCCCGGAGTACTCCGGGATACCTCTCCCTTTAAAAAGGGAGACAAAACAAAAAAATATTTTAAATTTTGAATTTTAAACGTATGCAGCTTGGAAAATATCGTCATTACAAAGGTAAGGAATATGAAGTCATATGAATGGCGAAACATAGCGAAACGTTGGAAGAATTAGTTGTGTACAGAGCATTGTACTATAGCAATGAATTCGGTGATAACGCATTGCGAGTCAGACCATTGAAGATATTTGAAGAAAACGTCGTAGTGGACGGAAAAGAGGTAAAAAGATTTACTAAAATAGACGAAAGGTAGACGAAACATGGATGAAAGGTTGTTATATTATGGCTATCTTTGGGCAATTATTTGTCGCATAGTGTTCGTCAACCATTCGTCCATCATTTATATAGTTGTATAGTAATTATGCCGAAGAAAAAAGTAGAACTACCGATGAGCGGTTTTGAAGCGACGATTAAATTCCAAGGAGTCAAAACTCATAATCTGAAAAATATCGACATAGAAATACCGAAGAACAAATTGATTACTATCACGGGAGTCTCCGGTTCAGGAAAATCATCACTTGCTTTCGATACTATCTACAAAGAAGGACAATATAGATATATAGAATCATTAAGTTCTTACTTGAGACAATTTTTTAATTTGGGAGAAAGACCGGAGATAGAATATTGTAGTGGACTCTCCCCTGCTATAGCGATCGAACAAAATAAGAAATGAGGTAATTCGAGAAGCTCAGTAGGAACACTTACTGAGATAGATGACTACCTAAGATTACTCTATGCGAAACTTGGAGATAGTTATTGTTATAGCTGTGGAAAAGAAATCAAACCGCAGACCATCGAACAGGTCATGAATGATATCCAGACATATTATATGGGTCAGAAAATATATCTTCTCCAAGAATCAGGGCATTTCGACAAGAAAGAAGATCTCATGGAATTTGTCAGGAAAAATAGGAATAAAGTAGAGAAGGGAAAAGGTTTTACGCGCTACCTCATCGTAGCTGATACCAGTAAAGAAGAAAAAAAAGACAAAAAAAAGACAAAAGAGACTCTGGATCCTATTGAGTATTTCTACCTCGAGACGCCGAATATCCCGGCTGAATATTTTCCTGTCAATATCTACGGTATCTACGACAGAGTGACCGTCGAAGAAAATAAATTATGAAGATTGAAAGAAGATATCATTAAGATTCTGGGTGAGTTCAAAAAATTCGGAATCTATATTACAGAAAAATGATCAAAGAAAACCAAGTCAAAAAGAGAAATTCAACGATTCACCGATAAAATGTATTGTCCTGACTGCAATATCACGTATCCCGAATTTACGCCACAGCATTTTTCTGCGAACAGACAAGAAGGTGCTTGTGCACTCTGTCATGGTATCGGAGAGATTCTGCAAGTAGATTTCGATAAGATCCTGGATCCTATGAGTCCCTATATGAAAGGAATCTTGCCTCGAAGAGACTCGAATCTCTGACAATCGCTGCTACTGAAATTAGCGCAGAAATATAGTATCGATCCTGATAAACTCTGGAAAGATTTGCCGGAACGGTTCCAGCATGTCGTTCTCTTTGGCGATGAAGAATTGATTAGAGTAAATTATGGCGGCAAGTATATGAGTATGTATTACAAAGGTATCGAAGAAATCATCAAAGACCAATATGCGAAAGGTCTCTTGACAGTAGATTTTCAAGCGATGCTCGATATGAGAACATGTCCAGAATGTAATGGAGCAAAGTTGAAAAAAGAAAGCCTAAACGTCTTTCTAACGGTCTGAAAGTCTCTAAAGTCGAAAGTCTCTAAAGTCGAAAAAAACACTGATCTTACGACCTGATGACTTTATGGGCCTTATAAACCTTCGACTAAGTATAATATCGCCGACCTACAAAAAATGCCATTGGATGATCTGATAGCATTCATCGATATATATCAAATACATACCAGCAAAGATAGTACACTGGTCCATAGAATAGGTAATCCGCTCATCGATAGAGCCAAGACTATTCAAGATTTGGGGCTCGGATATCTAAGTCTCAATAGGTGAATCGATACCCTGTCTGGAGGAGAAATCCAGAGATTAAGATTAGCAAAACAATTGGGAAATAAATTGACGTGAATCATCTACGTCCTCGACGAACCTACGATCGGATTGGATCAAAGAGAAATCGTGAGAGCAATCACTGCAATTAAAAAATTGAGAGAAATGGGTAACACTATCGTTGTCGTCGAACACAATGAGGAATTTATCAAAGCATCTGATCGAATCGTAGAAATAGGTCCAGGAGCCGGAGATTTCGGAGGTAAAGTAATGTTCAATGGAACCTATGATGACTTTTTGACATCCAACACTTTGACTGCGCAATATATCCTCGGTAAGAAAAAGGTGACCGCTAATTTTGAACATACGCCGAGCAACAACTATATCTCCATCAAAAAAGCATCAAAATATAATCTAAAAGATATCGACGTAAAGATCAGACTATGAACATTCACCATCCTCACATGACCTTCTGGAGCCGGAAAAACAACATTGATGTATACTACACTCTTTAGATTCTTGAACGAAAAGACGAAATTCATCCAGAGTTTTATTAGATTGGAATTCTTGAAAAAATGATGGAATCGGACCGACATCCTCGCTGCTCCTGTCATGCACAAGAATGATTACGAACATTACGAAAACCTCGCTATCCAAGAATTCTACCAAGACTTGGGAGTGGAAACTATCATCGGTCATGAGGAGATCAAAAATACTATCTATGTCGATCAGACAAGTATCGGCAAAACACCAAGGTCATGTCCTGCAACATTTATCGGAACGTTTGATCATATCAGACAATTGTATGCAGGAACGATGGAAAGTAAGTATCTATGATTCAATGCAAGCTATTATAGTTTCAACTCAGCCAAATGAGCATGCCCTGCCTGCGACGGGTATGGCTATAAAAAAGTGGAATTGCAATTTTTGCCGGATACCTATATCCCTTGTGAACTCTGTAACGGAAAAAGATATAAGACGGAAATCTTGGCAATCAAGCGAAGAGGGAAAACTATTTCCGAAGTCTTGGATATGTATGTCAAGGATGCTCTGGAATTTTTTTCTGAGATCGATCATATCCGTGAGGACTTGCAACTCATGGTCGATATCGGCCTATGATATCTCAGAATGGGACAACCAGCCCATACGCTTTCCGGAGGAGAAAGTCAGAGATTGAAATTAGTAAAACACTTATTGAAGTCCTACAAATGACATACTATGTATTTTTTGGATGAACCTACCGTATGACTTCATGCAGATGATATCGTTAAACTTATGAGAGTGATCAAAGCATTTTTGGATAAGGGAGATACCATCCTAATGATCGAACACGATAGAAATATTTTGAAGTTTGCCGATGATATCATCAGATTGGATAATGGAAAAGTAATAAAATAGCCAAAATACGCAATATTTTCCCAAAAACGCAAGTAAATATACCGAATTTACCGCTATTTTTTGCAAAAATACAAAGATGCACATATACTTATGTATCTTTATATCTTGCGTTTCCGCATGAACACAATCAACTCTACAGACATCATCAATTACAAGAAAGACGGTTTCGATGGTGCGAAATATATCAAACTCCAAAAAGAAAAAATCCTAGATAGGATCGCTAATTTTGGTGGTGGAAGATTGTATCTCGAGATTGGAGGAAAATTTATGTATGACGCGCACGCAGCAAGAGTTCTTCCATGATTCGATCCAGAATCCAAGAAACAGATTTTTGCATCGTTAAAAGATCAGGCAGAAGTATTATTTTGTGTAAATGCAAATGATATCCTCTCCAATAGACAACTCAGCAACAAAGATATCGATTACAAAGACTACGTGTATCAAATGATTAGACTTATAGAAAAAAATACTGGCATCAAACCACATATCGTCATCAACAATATCGACATCATCGATAGGTTTGATATCATCCTCGAATTCGAAAAAGATTTTCAAAGAAAACAATACAGAGTGCGAGAAAGATACAAGATACAGGGATATCCGCACAATATGGATACTATCTTGAGTGAAGATGGATTTGGTCATGACGATCATATCCCTATCACCAAGAATCTTGTCTTGGTTACGTGAGCAGCTTCCAGCAGCGGAAAAATGTCTACCTGTTTGGGACAGATCTATAATGACCATCAAATTGATATCAAATCAGGATATGCAAAATATGAAACTTTCCCTATTCGGAATATCCCGCTCGAGCATCCTATAAATCTCGCATACGAAGCAGCAACCGTAGATATCGGTGATGGCAATATTATGGATACCTATCATAAAAAAGCGTACGGCATCGATGCAGTGAATTATAATAGAGATATGGAAGCATTTGATATCGTCATGGGCATCGTAAAAAAAATCGTAACGCACAAAAATTATATGATCAAATATCAATCTCCTACCGACATGGGCATCAGCTGCGCAGGATTTGCCATAACGGATGATGAAGTCTGTTGTGTTGCTTCCCTCGGAGAGATTTTAAGAAGAAAAGAACGATACCAACAGCAAGTAGAGAGATGAGAAGGCAAGGAAGATCGATTGACGAAATGCGATGAGATCTACGAAAAAGCGAAGAAGTATTGTGAAAGTAAAAACTACGATATCGAGATGAAAATTTAATGAATAATTAATAGTTAATAATGAATAATGTATGACTTGTTTTCTTATAGACTATTGTAAAATACAATAGTTCATATCCAAGCAAATACCAACATTTTTCATTTTTCATTTTTCATTATCAATGAGTTTGTAAAAAAATCCGTCTCCACGGATTTTTTATGTATACTACAAGTATTTGATATTTACTTGGTGAGGTCAGCTTGAGAACTATGAAGTAATGGATTGTAGCAACGGAAAATGAGATTGATAATATCAGAGGTCGTTACTTTTTCTGCTGATATACCTATACTATTGAGTCCATCGATAACAAGATTTACTCTCGTTTCCAGTGAGTTCCTTCCCTTGAGGAATTGTCTATACCTGGAGATAATCTTCTCTACACTATCCTTTGCATTGAGTACATCAAGCAGTTTTCCTCGTCGTGATCTCTGAATCTGTCCCTTATCTTGTTCTCCTATGTAATAAGGTACGATCACATAGAATTCTTTATTGTAAATCAATCCCTGCTGCATATCGATATTCTGCAGAAAGTTGTAATATGCTTCGCCCTGTCCCTTGAGCGTAGGATTTTCTATAGTATCTATATTGCCTTTAATATACGTCAAATAATTGGAAAGATCCAAAAAAGTATTACGAACCAATATTTGCATCGGGAATTCCAATCCGTTGAGGAATTTTTTGTACTGTTCCAAGACGATCATCTGCTCATCTGCATTTTTGAGATCAAGATTGACCCCATTGATTCTGAGAATAGCTCTGATTCCACCGTCTTTCATAATCATCGTATCATTTCTAATTTCGGAAATAGGTAACATCGTCTCTGTATTGAAGAGATTCTCATGTTTCTGTTTCTGGATTTTGTTTTTGTCTCAAAAGCCGAATTGCATCTGTCCATACGAAAAGATAAAATTATGTTACCGTAGTGTAAATATCAAAGAAATAGCTAGTAATAAATCGTGCTAATCCCATGATGGCAAGTGCTATACCCACACCGATAAGTATTTTCCTCGCTTTCGTGACTGCTTCCTCTCCCTTGGAGAAAAAGATAAGATAGAACGCAAAGATAATCATAACGAGTGAAAGGAAGCTTACCAATCACAATAAGATATTTAATATTCGTTTAACATAATTTAGTGCTTTGGAAGTTCATGTATCATAAGAAGTTCCGCTTAACCTAAAGAAATCCGTTAATCTTTTCAGAATACTTGTCTCTTCATTGGTATCGGGTTTAATCATATCTGTTGCAATCTCTGTCGTAGCATCTGTTACTGGTACATAATCATCTCCCTGGATCTGATAAGGAAATGCTGAATCTACTTCAGAAAGCTGTCCAAGCGATACACCAGGTGTAATGGCTACTATAGCAAACATTCCCGCAAGGATAGTGCAAAGGGAGAAAATGAATTTTGGGATATTGTGTCACATGTATTTTTTCATGATATCTCTATCAAATTATTAAAAAGATCATCCAGAATATAACACTAACAATCAACCAACTTACTCCTATTCCTGCGATAGCTATAGCTGCGAATTTTACTCATTTGAGTCATTTCTTGTACTGGGTATCATCACCAGCTGCAGTCAGAATAAGGAATCCGTGATAGATGAGATATACTAATGCGATCAACGCTAACAGACTTAGTGCATAATTGATAATGCTTTTTATGACATTTATCGTCTTATTCTGTGCGTTTTCGTAACTAGAAATCTTATCTCCGACTCCCACTACTCATGACAATGCACCGGTACCATTCTGTGGTTCGATCATATTGTAGGCACCATCTCTGAGTGGATCTTGGATATTTTCTGTATTGAGGACCTGTTGATCATTTTCATTGAGAATATAATTCTCTGAATCAGGAACGATCATCTGAGCATATCAGACGACGATCAACGATGTATACATTATTATTCATCAGATAATGAGCTTTTTCATAGTATCATATCGGACAAAGTAAATAATTCATTGAGCTTGAAGCTTTGGACTTTAGGCTTTGAGCTATAATTAAGTGTATCCCTTTCTGTAAATTTTGCAACTTTTGGCCTTGAAAAATATCTTGTATTGTATATATATACTGATATATAGGTAAAAGTAATTGACATTTTTATCTAATACTATGTAAATCTATGAAAAAAAACCTTTTTCTCCTCTTCAGTATCTACTTTTTTGTCATACAGCCGTTGATTATAGGAGTCCTTTGGGGACAAGCTAACTTTTTTTGGTTGGGAGCTATCAATCTCGTAGCTATCATTTTGATAGGGATACTCTCTACTACAAGAGAATGAACTTCTCATGAAGAACATAGAGATCACGAGAAGCCAGTAAGAGAAGCTAAAGTCTCTTTCCATGAGCAATTCCGCTGAGTAGTCAAGGAACATAAGAAAAAATCAGAATTGGCTATGCCATCTATCATCAGCTTCCTTGTTGCTGTCATCATTTTCTTTATGTTTCTCTACAATAGTGGAGCCGTTGAAGTGATGCTGCTTTTCGCGTTAATCTTGGGATTTATAGTCTTTATGTCTCTGACACTTATCTTCAAACATCGTATAACCAAGAGCTTTCGAGCATTATTGGGTACCAAAGTATACTTCATCCTTATGATAGTAAGTTTAGTCCTTACTGGCTATGATTATTATCAAGTACATAAAGAATATCAAACAAATTTCTCTGATTATATCGCACAAAACTTTCTCGGACAAGAGATGATACCTACAGATGGCTATGTCTACACAGGAGAATGAACAATATTGGGAAGCGGATTATGAGATACTGATCTCAACCAAGATATTTCTTCTGATATGTTCAGTGGAACCAATAGTGTTACTGATATACAAGAAGAGACGGGTACGGTGATAGAGAGTTCTGCTGTCGAAAATGAAATAATTCCTACAAACCAAGGCAAACAGAAAATTATGGATGCAATCCTCTATTTAATTCAAAAATATAATATTCCTCTAGTTACCAAGCAAGATATCAACTTTACGTATGTAACTACCAAAAATCCATATTATACAGAACGAAGAACTGCATACGCAAACAAAATGATTGGCAAGACTACCAATCCAAGTAAATATATCGTCTGTGAGAGCTATATTGTTATGAAATGATTATTGGAAAAACGACCAGTGACCTATACTGCATCTACTGTTTTGACAAAATTCCGAACAGAAGCAATCAAGAGAGACGCATTGAATGGATGTAAAAAATGATATATCGTAGACGCAACAAACTTATAGAAATCAAAAAAATCAATAGAGAAAAAATCCGCCTAGGCGGATTTTTTTAGTCTGGTAATCAAGCATTTAATCTTTATTTAAGGTATATCAGTATATTCAATTACGAATTTACATTTTTAATGTAGTTATCCATGCAAAAAATATTTTCATTTTCGCAGCTTAAAACTTCGACACAAATTAGCCTGAAGTTTACACTATTTACGATGCTACAAGTATTGCTTTTCAGTCTTTTGGCGAATGGTCTGTTCTTCCAAAATCGATATAATAAACAATCTGCTTTGATCCCACCAAGACCGAATCCTATTATGATGCAGAAAATGGTACTCGGAAAAAATAGGATGCCAGAGATGGAAATATTTACTATCGATAGCCCTGAAGGACAAACACTCCTCCAGCTCCACCGACGAAAGGATATCGCCAAAGTCGATGATATGTATTTCATGTATAAACAAGTAAACAATCAATTGCTTGTCACTAATATCACTCAACATATCAGTATACAGAAAAATCTCGTTTTGATAAGCATTTATCTAATCATTATCTTTGGCATAATCGCCTATCTATTCTCTTTATTCTTTGTAAGATCTTCTCTCAAAAAACTCAACACCTTACTCTGATTTCTCGATTACGTACATATCGATAATTTGAATGAAAAAATCGAGATTTCCGGACATCCCGATGATGAGATCAATAGAGTAAGTCAAAAATTCAATGAAGTGTTTGAAAAAATTCACAAACAAACCTTGAGTCTCAAAGACTTCATTACGAACGCTTCACATGAATTGAAGACACCACTCATGAGCATGAGTACGGAAATTGATTATGCGACCAAAACGAAGAAGTATGAAGAAGGACTTATCAATCTCAAACAACAAGTAAAATGAATGAATGCACTTTTGGAGACGCTAGTTACCATAAGCAAACTTGAATCATTAGAAACGCTAAAAAAAGAATCAGTAGATATAGATATACTTACGGAAACTATTGTAAGCGACATACAAAAAATCTATCAACAAAAAAATATTATACTTACGACTCGCTTACAAAAGAATATTTCTAAAAAAGTACATAAAGAAAGTCGGAATATCATCATCAAGAATATCCTCGAGAACGCATATAAATTCACGCCAGAATGATGAACGATAGACATTAGTTTGGATGCTAAAAAACTAGTTATTAAGGATAATGGTAAAGGTATCGCAGAAAAAGATCTCGAGCACATCTGGGAAAGATTCCGGCAAGCGGATAAGTCTAAAACAGATACCAAGAGTTTTGGACTTGGTCTGTATCTCGTGAAATTACTCGTAGAGAAACATAGCTGGAACATAACTATTAATAGTAAAGTGAATAAAGGAACGGTGTGTACGATCAATTTCTAATTTCTCATTTTTAATTTCTAAACGAGGTTTATGCGTATTCTCATCGTCGAAGACAACAAGACTATCGGCAATAATATCAAAAAATATCTCGAGCTGGAAAACCATACCGTTGTACGAGCTGAAAATGGTTTGTATGCTTTGGAAGTAGCCAAGCGCAATGAATTTAATGTCATCGTACTCGATCTTATGCTACCAGGAATGGATGGGATTACCTTGTGTAAAAATATTAGAAAAACACATCCAGATACCGCTATTATCATGGCGACTGCCAAATGACAATTGGATGATAAACTGGAATGATTTGAATCCGGCGCAGATGATTATCTCGTGAAACCGTTCGATCTCAAAGAATTGGACGCAAGGATCCAAGCCATAAGCAAAAGAAATGGACCGAAACATATCTTGGAACATAAATCTCTTCGTCTGGATAAGGATCAGAAGAAAGTCATGAAGGGTTCCAAAGAAATCAAGCTGACCTTGAAGGAATTCCAGATAATAGAATATCTTTTGGAAAGAAAAGGAAGGAGTATTTCAAGAACAGAAATCATAGATGAAGTCCGAGGTAATGATCAAATCTTTGAAGAAGATGCGAAGCTCGATGTATATATTTCCAATCTTAGAAAAAAATTGGGTAAAACTATCATAGAGACAATCAAAGGCTTCTGATACCAGATTCCGAACTAAAATATTGTTTAAGGTAATATTTAGTTTTGTTTAAGGTCAATGTATATACTGAGAGCGTCAAAATAAATTGACGCTTTTATTATTTACTATATGACATTATGAAAACAAAATCTATCGTAGCGAGTACTATCGGTTTGCTTGGAATAAGCAGTATGATCGTAGGCGCAGTAACATTAGCAGGAAACACTACTACACCATTTCATGACATGAGAATGGGTTCCGGACAAAGAATGGGGATATGATCTGGACAGAGAATAATGCCTCAATTTGCAAGCACAGAAGAAGCGGCTGCATTTAGAACTGCTGTAGAAAAAGCGATTACGAATAAGGATTATACCGCTTTTGTAGCAGCTCATACGAAATATGGAATCACGAAGTATTCTACGGAAACAGAATTTATTGAGATGATCACTAGAAAAACTACACAAGAAAACATTCAGATTGCACTCGAAGCGGGAGACTACACGACACGAAAAACTTTGAACGCATGACGTCCTATCCTCGATGTTATCGATACGGAAGCAAAATTTAAAAAACTCCAAGAGATGCATATGTACAATGAAAAAGCAAAAGCAATTAGAGAAGAACTAGGGATAACTCAACAGAGAGGTAATGGTATGGGAATGGGTATGTGAAGATGAATGTGAAGATGAATGGGAAAGTGAATGCACAAGTAAATCTACCAATAAAGAACTGAGTACACAAAGAAAACCCGGAATGCATGGCCGGGTTTTTTTCTTATACTCCATTTAAGATTGATTTAAGGTTAATAGATATACTTACTATCGTTATACTAACAATTTTTTTATTCTTGTATATGTTATCATGGAAAAACACACGCTTATCGCTTTGATTAGTCTTTGATTTATTAGCACCACAGCACTTATTTTATCAATCATTGGTGTATCTAATAACTGACACGACTGCTGATTTGAGAGATGAAGAATGATGCCAATGATGGGAAGAGAAAATATGATGCAATGACAAAAATGATGAATGAATAAGCAATATATGAGATTACCAGGAAGTGGAACGATTCCAACAGAACAAGCAATCGCAGAATAATCAATTTAAAGATTAGAAAAAATCCAGACATATCGCTGGATTTTTTTATTTTTTGAAATATTTTTATTCAAACATCCTCTGTAAATCAGTATCTTTGATCATTTTTTGATTCCGCGGTGGTTCGAAGGTAACGGTTATCTCAACGGTGAATTTGGGTACTACTTCGAGAATAGCATTCTGAATCATTTCTTTGATCATATCTGCCATAGGACAGAAAGGCGTCGTGAACGTCATTAAAATATTTACGATCTTTTTAGCTTCATCAACATCTACCTTGTAAATAAGTCACAAGGTATACATATCTATCATAGGAAACTCTGGATCGTACACAGTCTTTAGTTTTTCCTCTATCAGATGTTGTATATTAGAATTCTGGGAATTCATTTTTTGCTTTTTTCTGCTCAGAGAATAAAGTTATTTGTAAGGCGATAAATCCTACCAGCAATAAAATTCAGAGGAATTTAGTTCGATAACCAAGCATCAAAAATAATGCATTGATAAGAACGTAGATTCCAAACAACAATGAAAGCTTGTAACTATCTTTGATTAAACGTATCTGCGATAAATCATGGAACCGTTTTTGGATTCCGAGAAATAAGTAAAAGCTTGCACCCCAAGAAGCGATGAATATTCCAAGCATAAATAATCCTATACCAATAATGGGATCCTCATAGACATTGATTGATGTATACGTAATCAACAAAATAAGGAGTCATAGAATACATTTGATAAGTGATGCTATATGATAGAGATACATACTTTATTACCAATAATGATAAATGATAGATGAGGAATGATAAATTACTAGTATGAAAAATCTATCATCTATAATTTATCATCTATCATCAGATTTTTAATTTTCCACATTCACGTCCTCTCCTCAGCCATTTGTGCTTCCGGTCTCCGTCTCTTCCTCTTCTTCTTCGGTAGCTGAAGGTATATAGAGTCCGTTATTTCCCATTTCATAAAACTTGTAATAGATTTTTTCCCAGATACCTGCTCCAAATGGAATCAATCCGTATCCTACCACAGGAGGAACAAGCATAAAGAGATATATCTTTTGCTGTACTGCTGCTGATCATGACATCTTGTAAATCAACGCATAGAGGAAGAATGCTATAACGAATCCTAAGGTATTTCCCATAAATGATGATGCACTATAATTGGGATTGGTAGAAAATTCTATCTGAGCTGCTGAAGCGAAAACCGAAAACAATACATGAAATCAGAGAATCAAGAACAATACATCGATCTGGCTTGCAAATACAATATAGATAGGCGCAAGAAAGAAAAACAATATTCCATTGGTAAGAAACAAAAGTCCGAACATTTTGCTCGTATTGTAATATTTTCTGCTGTAGAACAAACTATAGATACCACCCACACCGATATTTCCTATGAAGGTACTCAAGAATCCTATGAAGAGCAAAATCAAAGAAAGCATAGGATTGACCGTAGTGCCTGTTTGTGCTCAAAACGCTGTAGTGAACATACCTCCCATAAAGGAAAGAATGACAAACAATAACGCTGCTATAATACCCCCTATAATCACACCAATACATACTTTACCTACTAACTGTCGTCAGCTGAGATTGCTGGGTTCATTGAAGAAATTTTGAGATGCCATGGATACTACTAAACAAGTAAAACATATTATTTTTTGCATTTTACGGTCTTTGCACTCTTGATGAATGCTTTGATATCTTTCTCTTCATCGCTACTTAGCGAAATAAGATAGAGCGTACCATCTTCAGCAAAAAAATATTGTCCACCATAGATGGTTGTCGTACCCAATTGATAGGAAAAAGTAGTAATATATCAAGAATATTGTAGATTATCGCATTTTATTTTTCTTTTGTCTGAATCAGTGGTAACATACTTTACCATTTTGGTCTGCATCGTTTTTATATTGGAACTCACCAGTTCTTCAAAATCGATTCATGAAGCGATGGGGATCCTAAAGATAAGTAAAGAATTTATATATCAACTATCATTGAAAGGTACAATTTCTTTCATCTGTTTCTGTAACATCATTCCTTCTACGCTAGTTTCCGTAGTATCGTTCATATATTGTTTTTCATTATTATATAATTTCATAGTGAATCCATCGAAAGCTAAGGGAATCGATGTTTTGGATCCACACCCTCATAGAAACAATAGCGTAAAGAATATGATCAGTATATAAGTTTTTTTCATCAAATCTAAAGTCTAAGGTCTAAAGTCTAAGGTCTATTCTTAGATGAACATATAGATAATAGCGAGTATGATACCGAGCACGATACCGAAGATGAATGACCTGATATAAATCCTGTTTTTGTGAGGATGATCATCCTCATATCCGAGCTGAATGCGTGCTGCTATATAGCCGAACATAGTTCCACAAAATACGAGATATCATGGCATCAACATCTGTTTGATCATCACGTGATATTCCGGTCAAAAAATAACTCCTCCTCTCAGGAGGAATAGTCCTACTACGACGGTAAGGAAAAAGAATATTCATTTGATGATTTCAAAAAAGGTATTCATACACATAGATAATCAGCTAAATATAGTATTTATCTCCAATGAAGATGTTCTTGCCCGTTATTTATTGCAATTACCGCACTATGGGAATGTTCATCACACTCAATATACATTGCAGATATTTAATTATTTTCTAAGTTTTGGACTTTTTGGATTATTTGCTCCATGAGATCGATATCCTCTTCGGTGAGTTTACTATCATCTCCAGAGAGCTTATTTCTATCTTCGATCATGGTTTTTACCTCAGCAGTTACTCCGCTATGTACATTAACACCTTCACTACCCGTAAGTACTGGGACAGTTCATGAATCAAAATTATCGGTAAATTCTTCCATCTCAGAACCGGATACTACAGGTATTGTTTCTGTTCCACTGAGCATCTCACCAGTCAAAACCTCACTAGGTTTTTGGATCTTTAATGAACATCATGCAAATAGGAGTGCTGCAAACACACATGCTATAGCGTATACTTTTTTCATTTCTTTTGTTTGAATAGGATAAAAAGTTTCTGCTACAGTAATAGCGGTTTGATGGACAAAATCAACTAAAATTTGATGAATAATGAACGATGAATGATTAATGATGATTGAATTGTAAACTTATAGACTATTGTTATACAACGATAGTCCATGTTGAGATAATTCCATCATTATTCATTCTTAATTTTTAATTGTTCATTAGTTTTTGTATGTTCCTCGCTGTCGATAAACCTGCACGAATCACCAGTTTCGATGTCATCCGTATTCTCAGAAAACATATTCCTCATAAAAAAATCTGACACGGATGAACGCTTGATCCCATGGCTACGGGACTCATGATTTTGGCATTGGATGATGCTACCAAAAAATTGACAGAAATTATCTGAAAAGATAAATCCTATATCGCTACCATAGATTTTTCGAAAGTCACTGATACGCGAGATATGGAAATACGGGAGAAAATTACGAATTACGAATTACGAATTAGAGATTGAAAAATCAAATGACTTGAGATGGAAAATGGAAGCATCGAAGCACCGACCTTGGCAGAGATAGAGAAAAAATTACAAAAGTTGATCCCGGAATATGAATTACCTTTACCGGCCTTCAGTGCTAAGAAAAGAGCCGGGAAAAGGTCCTACCACGATGCCAGAGAATGAAATATCATCGAAGAGAATAAACTCATGAAAACAAATGGCTATGAGATACTCAGCTATGATTTTCCTCTCCTACAACTCAAGTTGGATGTCGGATCGGGAACCTATATCAGATCCATCGCCCACCGATTGGGCAAAGAACTCTGATTGGGTGGAACATTAATCCAACTGAGAAGAACAAGGATTGGTGATATCGACATCGATCAGCTCCAGAACCGGGAAGAATTACATAATGTCTATAAAGAAAAGGAGGAAATCGTGAGATATTGTATATTGTAATTTTCTATTGACATTTATTTTCAAATATGTATAAGATACTTGTTACTTTTATTTTATCACCAAAACACAGATGAATATTTTTGATCGTGCTTTACTTATTACAACAACAGCAACAATTCTTGGAGGAACAACTTCTTCTGCTCTAGCACAAAAATCATTAGATAACAATAAAGAAATTGCTGATACTTTTATTAATGTACCACCAAAAAACCCTAATAATGATCTTATTGTAAATGAAACCTTGGATACTCAATACCCATTCTTGGTAAACATTATCTATGCTAGTGGAGATAAGAAAGAAAAACATTACGCAGAAGAAATCCCTATCTGATTTGAATGAATAAATATATCTATATATTGAGTAATAAATGATTTATTACAACAAGATGATTTTTGTATGACTATTACTGATAAAATAACTTTGCAAGAAGTCATGCATATTGAAAAAAAATCAGGAAAATTAATTATTCAATTGAAGCAGAAAAAAAACATTGTATATACTGTGGATTTGGAACATAATTCTGCGACAACAGAAGATGGCAAACCATTACCATTGAAAAAAAGAAATATTAGTGACCTATTGTTACTTATACATAGTATATTGCAATAATTTTATACATATACTAGATATTATGCTCAAATCCTATGCATTTGATGTAGATGCTAATCTTGTTTTTACCGATGACACTATTTGGATTGATGTACGACAGGATGGTGTATGGGTACCAAAAGAAATCTCTCAAAAAGAAGATGCTGAATTATCAGAAAAAGGCGTATACAAAGAGAAGAAAACCCACAGATATCTCAATGACAATATAGAAGAAGCTATGCAGAATTTTAGATGAGCTGGAAAATTCGAACAAACTATTTTCAACGCATTAGCTAAATCAAACGACGAAGGGAAATGACCAAGCCGGGAGAAATTCATAGAAGCAAATAGATATGCTAGCCCCATAGCCATTATCACAGCTCGCGGCCATCCTATAGAAGATATCAAATCTACTCATAGAAAAATTATTATGGATACTTTATCTTCTAATCAACAAGAAGATTTTTTGGACAGTATGAAGGAACGCTTAGGAGATTATGAACAATCAGAAGAAGCATATATAGAAGCATATCTCAGAAATAACTATTATGCGCCATGCTCTGATGAAGTATTTTTGAAAATGATCGGGAAGACATTGAAAGACTCCATGCCAAGTAGAAAAAATGCCGCTTTCGAACAATTTGTTCTTCATACAAAAAATGTTTTTATGAAATACTTTTCTGCAGAATATCTTTCAACAAGAAAAATTCGTGTTGGGTTTAGCGACGATACCTACAAAAACATTCAAGGTATCCATGATTTTATTCATAATGAAAATAACGGCATCAGACGAAAATATCCTGATATGCGTTTTACTATTTATGATACTTCTGACAATATATCTCCTGCGATAAAGATCATCTATAAAAATCCTATCGACAAAAAATAATTATTTTCTCTTGTAGACTACGAAATCCATCTCTCAGGATTCATCAGGAACTCTTTCTATCTCAGTAAATTCATGTTCAAACTCAGGAAAGCTTGTGTCTCATTCATAAGCTTTTTTGATTTCCGTGAGATAAATGAAATCTGCAATAGGAAGGAATTGGCGATAAATACTCGCTCATCCAATAATAAATATCTGATCCACCTTCTCCGATTGGAGCTGTTTCATCATTGATTCAATACTCGTAAATGTTTCTACTCCTTCGACTGGTGTCTTCGAAAGGACGATATTTCTTCTCTTGGGAAGTGCTTTGCCTATAGACAAAAATGTGTTGTAGCCCATAACAACAATATGTCAGGAGGTGACTTTTTTGAAATGCTGCAAATCTTGGGAGTAGTGCCGTGGCAATTGGTTGTTATTGCCAACAATTCTATTGGATGCCATCGCAGCGATCATATTGATTATCATATTTTATGACTAACAGATTAAAAGTAATGAGCTCGCTTTGCTCGTGTAATATATTTCATGCAATGAGCTTCGCGTAATGAACATTACCATCCATTACCACACATTACGCCAATAGGGCATATTACAATGTATTACATAGTAAGGTAGCCATTCCCCTACTTTTTTCAATTGCTTTTTTGACCGACATTACTATATAGTTGTGGCTATTTTTTATCATTATTTGAACCACGAATGGCAATAGCGGCACAGGATCTCCTGAAAAAATATGGCGAAATCATCAAGGAAGAAGTGAACGTGAAAAAAATCGAGGAACTCGACGGATCAGTAAAAATCACCAAGATATTCAAGCCTATCGGGTCACAACTCAGCGCGAAATTCGGCAAGGATACCGGTAAGATCATCCAATTCGGAAAACAGGGAAACATCAAGGATGGCGGCGATGGCAAGGTCATAATTTTTGATAATGAAGGAAACGAACGAACGCTCGAACCAGGCGAGTACGAGATAGCTTATGAAGGTCTTGAAGGCGATAATATGGCTGTTGACCAGAATATCATAGCGAAGATGGATCTCCAATTGACGCCAGAACTCGAAAGGGAAGGAGTAGCAAGAGAAATATCAAGATTTTTGAATCAGATGAGAAAGGATGCTGATTACAAGGTCGACGACAAAGTGAAAGCGCTCTACTCTACGACTGATGAATATCTGAAAAACATCCTGATCGAATTCGAGAAATTCTTCAAAAACGAAGCATTGATTTCCGAATTTGTACCTATAGAAAATCCTGAAGGTGATGTTGTAGCATTATTTACGAACAATGAAGCGAATATTAATTTTGCTCTTAAAAAATAAACTATGCCGTGTATCGATTATGCATTAAAGTATATCCATCGTTTCCCTAAGACTGAAAAAGAGTTGAGGATTCAGCTGTATACCAAAGGTTATCCCACAAACGATATTAATCATACAATAGAAGAATTTAAGAAAAAAAATTATATAAACGATGAAATGTTCGCGGAAAGCTATATCAGAAGCGAAGTAGTCAATAAAGGCAAACCAGCGATCAGAATCATCCAAAAACTTCAGCAGAAAGGCGTACCTCCAGATATTCTCAAAGAACTATTGAAAAAATATGAGACTAGCATGAATGAAGGCATCCACGAAAAGATTAGAAGAGATATCAGGGCGTACAAAAAAAGGGATATAGACGGATTTGATATTATCCAAAAGCTCATGAGAAAATGATATAAGCTTTCAGACATCAAGAAAGTTATTGAAAATACATAGTGTTGTTTATCATTTTATTTATTACATCATGACCAAGAAAATCCTTATTGTTATATGGACATTACTTTTGATCATTTTTGGTTATATTTGATTTGGGACTCATCGAACCTTCAAAACACAACCAGTAATCATTCCTCAAACAACGGGAATAACTGATATCACCACTGGTATGGATATACTTTCGTGAATAGAAACATTGCCGCAACATATAACATTTTTTAAGAATTTTCCAGGATTAACAAAAAGAATCATAAGCTATATCAATACCAATGCACAAAAGCCTATAGCGAATAATGTTTCAGATATTTTCCTCACCTTTACCTGAGATCATATTACACCTATTTGATGATCTGTATTGCAAGAAGACGAAACGTCGTTTATCGTAGACGAAATCAATGCATTGGATAGTAAAGCAATCATTGTCAATGGTGTCGTAAAAAATGATGCTGAAATCATAGAACTAATACGAGATTGAGACAAACAGATACATACTATACCATGATTCATCCCTGGAACAAAAGATTTTTCTTTCGTCATTTCACCAGACAAAAAAAATGTATCTGCAGGAATGAATACTTATCTCGTTCGTGCATATGCCAAACATAACGTTTATTATAGTCTTATAAAATTAAATTTTTTCACCACCAAGCAATCTTTTTTCGGTGAAATCATCAACAATACTCCTCCATCAAAGAATTATTGGGAACGTTTACCTCATATGACCAAAACCGAAGCTTGCCAAGAAAAAAACGGTACTCATGAATATGATCTAGAAACCAAACGACCATGAAAAAACACCATAGTAAGATGATTCTATAAAAATCAGCATATACTCTATTATGCTGTCGCTGCTTCTTCTTCGGAAATCCCTAACTGTGAAGATCAAGATTTCGAAATATCCCTTTTTTCGTACGATTGTGAAACCAAAAAAAGTAATGAACTATTGACCTATGGTGGACTGGGAGTACAATGAGTATGAGGTGGTGTGTGTCATATGGATGTTGTTGCAGGAACTGGTACTACTATAGTGATTAAATTATTATATTATGAATCAGCTTCTCCGATAACCATCTTCGACGCAACTACAAAAAAAATGGAAGAAATACAACCTTTTGATTATCTCCATTGAGATCAACTCAAAGAAACTATTCTTAATATTCAAAATAAATATTCCCTAACATCTGAATGAATGGAATATGTAACATTTGCTGATACCTTCTCTTTGAAAAATTGTAATGAAAATCTCATCTGTAATCTCACTTATGATCGACGTGTCGATAACGAGCATACGATTACTTTCCGTACAACAACAGATATCATCAACAAGATAATACAATAATTTTATACATATAATCTTATACACCCATGGGAAGACGACATAGCATTGCAGCAAGAAAAGCCAGCGGAGATGCAAAAAAATCACAGAATTATGCCAAAGTAGGCAAAATCATCCAGATAGCTGCGAGGAAATGAGCGGATCCAAAAATGAATCCTGCACTTGAGCTCGCCCTAAGCAAAGCGAAACAATACAATCTACCAAGAGAAGTGGTGGAAAAAGCAATCTTGAAATGATCAGGACAACTCGAATGAGAAAATCTTGAAGAAATATTCTACGAATGATATGGGCCAGAATGAGTGGCTTTGCTTATCAGAGTACTTACTTCAAACACCAATAGGAGTGCTACAAGCATCAAAAATATCATGCAGAAGCGTGGATGAACTATGTGAGCTATCGGCTCCGTAGCCCGACAATTCAAAGAACAAGGAGTATTTGTTGTCGATGGCATTTCTGAGACTGTACAAGACAAATGAAAGACCGTAGAGAAAATACTCCCATTAAACAAAAATGAACTCGAGGAACGTGCAATGGATCTTCCTATTAGTGATATCGAAACTGAAGATATTCCGGTAGTGATTTATGCAGACAAAAAAGATTTTGCCACAGTACAGGACGGTTTAGCAAAATTTCATTATCATATAACAGAAGCTGATATTCAGTTTATTCCAGAAAATACTGTGAAATTAGATGAAGAAAATACAAACAAACTCTACGCCCTTCTCGATGCTTTAGAAGAAGATGAAGATGTAGATCATGTGTGGCACAACCTTGGAAACTAATGAATAATGAATAGTGAATAGTAAAAAATGAATAATGTATGACTTGTTTCTGCATAAACTATTGTAAATTACAATAGTCTATATAGACAGATACTTACATTTTTCATTATTAGTTTTTAGTTTTTCATTAAGTTTTATTTACAGAGTCATGAATCAGAAAGCATTCTATAGAGTTCAAAAAGCTTTATGGTTTTTTTGTAATTACTAAGATCTGGAAAGTCTTTTTCCAACTGTTCAATGATTCCTTTAAGCTCTCGAAGATTATCTCCATAACTTTTATCCATAGTACTGATTTCTGATAATTTCACGATAGCAGATTGAATCAAGTTCAAACCATCCTTAGTCGTCAATGACTTTTCTTCTCATAAACATTTTTGACCCAGTGTCTTAGCTATTTGTTCAACTTCTTGACTAGATGCACTTCTACCATATACCACGATAGTCACTTTACCTTGATAACTGATGTTCGTTGCATCGGTGAGTGTTGGTGAAGGGATTTTATTAAATTCAAATGTTTTGATGGAAAAAAGTGGCGGTAACTGCAAAATAAATCTTCTAAGATTTTCAGCACCGTTAGTACCAAAATCTGTTCCCAGCAAATATCCAAACGTAGGGATATTTCTATACCTTTCTCTGAATTTATAATAACATACTTCATCAGATTCATTATTGCAAGAGATAATACTCTTGATAGTTTTATCTATAACCGCGTTATCAATGAGTGTGTTTTTACCTCCATTGAAAATTCGATTGTACAGATGATATCCTATCATTTTATCCTCATCTATTTTTTTTCCTGTTCCAAACACATGTGAATATTCTCCTTCCAATGCTTTAACTTCTTTATCCTTATTCTTTTTTATCTCATTTCGCAGATAATAGAAGAATTCATTGATGAGTGAAATATTTTCTTTGTTGGATGTCATAGATAATTTATCTGAAATCAACAAGAATGCACGTTTTGAATTTGCTTGAAATGAAACGGTAATCGGCATACTAAAATATCCCGAACCATCTTCGATAATATCACCTATTTTCATATCAAGTACATCATTGGATTCATTATTGTCGCCTAGATTCTTGAAAAAATCTCCCCGTTTCTGTAAAAGTGTAATATCATTAAATGGGTTTTTCTCCAGAAATTTTATTCCTATGAGATTAGTATCTATCTTCTCCGTATATTTTTCTTTTCGTATATTGAGAGAAGGGAGATAAATATATTGGAGAAAATACGTGTATGGTATCTGGAGTGAATGAAGATAATCTGTATATTTATATATATCTCCTTGTGTTGTTATATCCTCTTTTATAAGATCATCTATCGTTTCAGATATCTTGACTATCGGTTGCGTCAAAGTATCTTTTTCTAATGTACGGGTATCATAACTTTTGAGATTGATAAGTTCGGATGTTTTATTATTGAGATACCTAATATCATTATACAGTTGAATACCGAAATACATAGCAATACCAAAGGTAATAATAGCGATAATCAACATCACTTTACTATTATTTTTATTGTCTTTGAAAAAATTATATATTCAGCCAAAATATTTTTTCAAGCTATCCAAAAAATATTTCATCTTCTCTAGATCTATCGTATGTTGTTTTTTTTCTTTGTTTTGATCTATCATATCTCACTATGGAGAAGAAGTAAAAATCGGATCTATATAATCACTAATTTCTCTCTCTGATCATCTCTGAATAGGAAGTACAAAATCAAGTACTGAATTATTTACATTAAACACCGAACTTCCAATCTGGATAATTTTCGGCACAATTTGAATTGATTTTACATCGATAGTCTCGGACACAACGAATATGCTTTGCTTGATCAGATTCAACAAATTACTTAAGATGAAGATATGAGGATTGATAATTCATTTCTTAATGAGTGCCACCTCATCTTGTTTGAAAGTATTTACATCAACAGTAAAACTAATTTGTTTTTGCGTTGGATCGTATTTTTTGAAAGTAATAGAAAAGCTTGGAATATCAGTTTGTTCTAGTTTATTATCTACATAATAGATCATTTTCTTGAAAAAGTTTGTATCTGGCCTAGGAGATTCTTTATCAACTAAATCATAATATCTATCAAAATCACCGACCATATTACAGTCATAATCGATCTCATATGGATTAAGATAACAGTTGTTGAGATATACGAGAATGTCTTTTTCTCCTCTATCTGCAAATTTTTGTATATTCTCCTGTACCATTGTTGTAGGTGTTTTGAGTGCGCTCGCGAGACTAGAGACAAAGGTATCTAAATAACTAAATACTTTGATAGCACTACTAAATTTTATAATCTCCAATAAAAGAAGATATTTTTTGATAGATGTAGAATATTCCTGACTCTCTATGAGATTATACAGTTCTTCAGAGAAAAATCCGTACTTGGAAATATCCTCTTTGAGCGTACTTAATGTCTCAGTATGCACAAGAAAATCATCAGAGAAACGATTAATTGCTTGTTGTAAAATATCTTTTTTCTGGATATAACTCAAACTCCTGTCAGCGATGACGGTGCTAGTATTGGTTATACCTCACGTTCATTCTAGTGATAATGATATATATTTTTGATAATTACTCAGATTCAACGTCTTATCCAAAAATTCTTGTCCATGTTTATAGGTGCTGATATATTTTTCGTGGTTTACATCAAGTATCGGTTGCGATGCAAAATAGATATACTGACTATATAGACGGAGTATAATAGACGCAAGTCCACTTACTACAATCACAAAAAACGAAAGAAGAAAAAGTCTTCGATAATTATTATGATATCTAGATTTTTGAATACCGATAACACCACTCTCTCCGAGATCTATTTTCGACTGTTCTATTTCTTCGACTGGTTGAATATTCATACCGAGATTCTCAATTTTCACTTCCTCTACAGTATCTCTATTCTCGCCTTCTGCATTCAATTGAGAAATGAGATTCTCCGAAGGAACTGTCACTTCCAAATCATTGAGTTTAAGATTTTCCATTCATCAAAAATCTGGCTCTTGCGAACTTATGGTATTAGGATTTTTCTCTTGTGAATTTTGTAATTCTTTTTGTTCTTCCATCGAGACTCTTTGAATAAAATCTCACAGATATAGTATACTCACAACAGTTATAAAAAACCAAAAATAGAACGCTCTTGGGCTATTTAGGATTGACAAAATTAAAAAAAAATATCCACCCGGGTGAAAATCGTAGTAATATAGCTTCCGTAGATACTTTTGTGACTATCACACCTGGGTGCGATTAACCTTTTATTCTATACCATAATTTAACTGCCCAGTAAAGAAATTTATTCAAAACTATATCATAGCTACCAAACAATTCTGTCTTAGTACCACCGAGCGATTCTTTGAATGCGCTAACACTCGCTAATGGATGTTTTGGAAATCCCGTAGGTGCTCCGCCACCAGTATCTACCGTTCTATATCCATTGTCTCTCGCTCGCGAAAAAAGTTTGAATTTTAGAAAATGCTGTACTCCTATGTTGCTGAATTTTCTATCAAAAAATCCATACGGACAATAAATTAATTTGTCGGTGAATAAGCAAATAGTTCCTGCAATCATTTCGCCATCGAGAAATGCACCGACCAACATTCATTTTTCCGTGGAAATATATTTAAGTAATCATTCATATTGTAATTTTGAGATAGTATTGAATCCTTTAGCACCTGCAGTTTTTTGTCGTTTTTCGAAGAACTCCGCGTAAAAATGTTTATCTACGATTCTGAATTCCATACCTCATGCGATGGCTTTCTTGACGCGTTTGCGACAACTTTCGTGCATATCTTTGATCAGTTCTTCGTCAGATTTTGTTGTATCATACATAATACCCGCGTTTGGCATATTCTCGCGGAACGCAGTTTTGAGGCCGTAATTATGATGAAGTGTTTTTTGTAATCCGATTCTGAAGTCGTACATATCCTTATCAAATTCCGGACATCTTTTCATACTATTATCAAAATGAACGATCTCGTTAGTGATTCCCAATTGAACAAATATTCATGTATTTCTGAATGATTTTTTCAGCTTGGCGAGTTCTTTTTGGACATATGTTTCGTCGTCGGGAAGTTCGACACCCATGATCTGATATCGGCTTAGATTGAAAAGTCAGAATTTCTTTTCTTTGATGGATCAAAAATATTTTTTACCAAAAAGTTCTACGGTAAACATAGGTTTACGATAGACCTCATGCTGGATATCCTTTCGTAGCTGGGATTGATAAAGGTTGTACATATCCACCTATCGAATAAAAAATATTATTCTACTGTTATGCTCACTTCTTCTCATTGCTCAAAACTTACTTTCATAGCTCTTGTTCCTGACATAATATCATCAGCGAAGTGGGAAAGATCATTTTTTGCAACAACTTTGAGATGAGCTAATTCTGTTCATAATCACAATTGTTTTTCTGTCTTATATCCACGAACTTTTTCTATGATGGTAAGCAATTCTTCTACCGCAGCATTGATGGTGTTCACATCCTGCGCAATAGAAAATACGTCGTTGTTTGGGAAAGATAAGGTATGGATAGAATCAGATTTTATATCGTTTTTGTAATACATTTGATATAGTTCTTCCGTGATAAACGGCAGATATGGTGCGATTAATTTGATGATAGCAGCGAAAGTATGATAGAGTGCAAATTGTGCAGAGATTTTTTGTTTTTGTCCATCCGCATATTTTTCAGGTTTGTAGATTTTTTCTTTTACGATTTCTAAATAATTATCACAGAAATCATGTCGGAAAAATTTTTCAAATTCAAGTTTTGCTTGACCATATTCGTATGCATGTAACTGCTGATTCATAGCTTTTGATGTAGTATTTATCTGATTGAGTATTCGAAGATCGATAGGATACAAATCTTTTTCCTCTATCTTGGTGGTACGATCAAAATCTTCAAGATTCATAAAGACAAAATTTGCTGCGTTTCGTAATTTAGTAATCAGTTTCTGTCCGATCTTAAACTCATTTTCATCAAAGAGGATATCCTTACCCAATTGTCCTCCTGAAGCCCGATATCTGACTGCATCGGCTCATCGGATTGTAATCAATTGTTCAGGATCAAATTTTGCGTTTCCTTTGGATTTTGAAAATTTTTCACCTTTTTGTGCGAGACAAAATCCCGACATCATTACATCCTTGAATGCAATTTCTCCAGATGTAAAATAGCTGTGTAATGTGGTATAAAGTAACCACGTACGAATAATATCATGTGCTTGTGGTCTCAAGTCCATAGGAAGAATATTTTGGGAAAATCCATCTCTCTTGAGAAATAATTGATTGATCTGTGGTGTAAGTCATGAAGTAAACCATGTGTCTAGGACTAATGTTTCTCAGATGACGTCGCCTGCTTCGTAGCCTTCTGGGATATCGACCGTTGGATCTACCAATCACTTGGACAATTGTGTTTCGCTAGGAAGGATAATGTCTCCTGTCTTGGAATATCGCACGGGAATTGGTATCCCATATTTCCTCGAACGAGAAATATTTCGATCTCGTTGAAGATTTTCTATCCAATCGTTAGATCTTTTTTTCATAAATTCTGGATGCCATTGCATCTTATCATTTTGTGCGAGCAATAATTCTTTTTTGTCCAATAGATTAACAAACCGCTGCTTGATAGGGATAATCTCGACTGGTACCTTTCCTCTTTCAGAAATTTGTTTTGACTGAACGATAGGATCTCTTTTTTCTACGATACCTCATTTTGCTTCCAATACTTCCATTATTTTTTCTCTCGCTTCGCTAATTTTCATGCCATCGATCTCTGGCACTCATGAATTTTGCATTTTCCCATATCTATCAATAACAATTTTCTCTCCTAAATTATGCTTTTTGACTCGATACACATCAGTTTCGTCTCCATAACTACAGCACATAACTACTCCCGTTCCTTTATCCATTTTTACTTTGTCGTCGGCCAATACGGGCACAGTAATACCAAGTGGTGTCGTAATGGTCTTGCCGACATATTTCTCAAATCTCTTATCATCAGGATGAACAAATACTGCTACACAGGCTGGCAAAAGTTCTGGTCTCGTAGTGGCGATTACTAATTTGCTTCAACAATCTAATGTAAAATTTAAGTAATTGAAGAACTCATTAAATTCTTGCTCCTCTGTCTCTGCTTGTGCTACCGTCGTCTGCATTTTGGTGCATCGCAAGGCAGGAAATTCTTTGAAGACGATATGTCACTCATTATATAATTTCACGAATGTTTGTTGGACAAATTGTTGCACTTCTGGAGATATTGTAGTATACAATCTATCTCGATCGACAGAGAGTCCGAGTGATTTCCATAAATTTTCGTAGATAACTTTGTATTTGTCTGCGACGTCCAGACATTTTGCGATAAAATCTTTGCGCTCGACGTCCTTGATATTTATTCATAATTCTTTCTCTACGAGTTGCTCTGTGGGGATTCCATTATTGTCATAGCCCATAGGATAGAAGACATTGAATCCTGACATTCTCTTGAATCTTGCGATAATCTCTGCCTGAGTATAGGAAAAAATATGTCCGATATGAATCTTTCCAGATACGGTAGGAGGCGGAGTATCTATAGAGTAAATTGGTTTGGATGCATCTTTATCGAATGCGAAGATCTTGTGCTCTTCTCGGAATTTCTGCCGTTTTACTTCCGATTCCTGGTGATTGTACTTGTTCGCCATTGTTTGAAATAACAGTAAAATTGAGGTGATTTGTATATACTCACTTTCCCAGAAATTTCAAGGTCAGATAAGAAAAGACAAGCCGACAAGCGGCATGAATTTTCTTTTATTTTTTATATAGTTATCATAAGACTATTTCTGCAATTCAATTAGTCACTTTATTGCATCTATTAATGTAATCTTACTTCTTCACGAAGACCAGACACCACTTTCTGAAGAGATATCATAGACGACATTTACTGTTCAATCGTCATTTATTTTATCTATTATCAAGCAATATTGTTCGTTTTTTGTATCACGAAAAGATAGAAAATATTTTTGTCCCTCTATAACATATTTATTCTGTACATCTGTTGTAACGCCTCAACTATTTAGTTTCGTAGTTGTAGAATATGTTCCGCTAGGAGAAAACACCCCAAAATCAGATATTCAAAGTGTTTTTTCATCTATCACCACATTCAGTTTATTGCCATTTTTATCCTGAATATCCAGACTTCATGTTCCCTTATCATAAACTGCCGATCATTCGCCATGTACAAAGTTTTTGTTTGATAAATTGCGCAGAACATTTGATGCCAACAATTGATTGTTATTGAACATCTCTGTTATCGTGGGTTGATCCTGTATTTCCGTTAATGTCCCATCATATTCTGCATATACATCTTCTAATGATATTTGGTCATTGGATGTCTTATTTGCTTGAGAAGTATCAGGAACAAACTGTGGCACTACATCATTTTCATCATCATTTACATTATTATTATCCACAAATTCATAATCGTTAAACACTTCATTCATGGGGAAATCAGGGAATAAAACATATAGATATTATATTACTTTTATTTTTTTGTCAAATTCTGGGCCTTGATTTTTTACCCGCCTATCATATATATACAACATGCAACTACTTATCCTTCTTCTCTGACTCATTTTCGGCTCTCTCGGCTCAGTACTCCTGACCAGATTCGCTGATGGTATAACACGAACTAAACTTCGTTGTTTCTTTTTTGGTCGTTCTGAATGTCCGCATTGTCATAAGAAATTAAAAGTACCACATCTTATTCCCGTCGTAAGCTATCTCGTTCAATGAGGGAAGTGTGCATATTGTTGAAAGAGAATCTTTCGAATATATCCCGTTTTGGAAATATTGTGTGCAGGAATTTTTGTCCTCACATATTTCTTCTTAAAAGATTTCTGAATTGAGACTTTGGTATTTTGACTTTTGATGAATCGATTGCTTATTCTCCTATTGGTCTACGATCTGCAGAAATATGAATTACATATAATCATATGGATACTTCTAACGGCATTGGCAATTGTAGCCAATATCAATGTATCCTGAGGAAGCGATGGAAATTTTTTGATGAGCACTCTTATCTTTGGAACAGCCTTTTTACTCATCTATGTGTTTGCAAAACGATATGTCAAAATAAGATTTAAAAAAGGTGGCGAAGGATTTTGACAAGGGGACATCTTTTTGGCAGTCAGTATTTGAATGTTATTCCCTATCATTCTCTCCTTCCATAATCTATCGTTCTCATTTCTCACTATAGTAAATGTCTTGATATTGTTTATCCTGATGAGTAGTATACTCTGACTACTACGAGCTTGACTACAATACCTACTGAATACATTCGGAACAAGGACCATGGAACATGACCCAAAATACATATCCCTGAAAGTCATTCCCTTCTTCCCCGCCATGATTATCGCTTTTCGAATCATTGCATGGAAATTACCCTATTTTATAATACTTATCTTCTGATAGATGCCCAAAAAACATATCCCGCTCGATAGATTGACACCTATCAAGGCAACCGAAAAAAAACTTCACTCTCCCAAAGCATGGATTTTTCTCTGACTCTCATTGATTGCGTATGGACTCATATTCTTTAGATTATTCGAACAATTCTTCGCCTTGGAATCTATGATCTATGTTCTCTTCTTTTTTCTTTTTTTTCATTTTTTCTATCTAGAAGTACGTAAGCTTCCCATAAAATATCTTGCTATCCTCATGCTGACTATAACCGTTATTCAATGATTCTTTATAGGATATTCTCATATACTTCTCGTAGCATCTATACTTTCCATAAATGTCGGTATCGTCTATCTCGCTCGACTCCTCCAGGGTTCATCATATGACAAAATCAGTCGAGACTCCACGAGCTATTTCACTACCGGATGATATATGTTTACGGTCTTTATCACTATAGCATACAATCTCTTTATTATCGGATACTATGAAAAATTCCCCTTTACCTGTGAATCACTAAATACCGCTTCCAATAGTGTCATAGATTTCGTTGCTAAACCGTTTAAACTCGGTTTGGAAGAAGCAAAACATATGAAAGAAAATACTGAGCTCTTTTTTAATTCAAAAGTCACCGACCTCAAAGCAATCGAAATCGAAAACGGCGCAAAAGATACTACCTTCATTGGGAAGCTCAATGAGTATAAAAAATCCCGAGTCGATCAAGCAATCAAAGATAATACGACCGTCAATATGGGTATCTGTGATTATGTCCTCTGAGAAATAGTAAGAATTTATGAACAACCAGGTTTCAAAGCATCTGTCATCGTTTTGATGTTCCTACTTTTCTATGGATTCATCAGAATTGAGTTCTGGATCATGACAGGTATCGCCATAATTTTATTTAGAATCCTCTATATGCTTAAAGTTTATCGTGTCAAAAAGGTCATGAAAGAAGTCGAAGAACTTGAATAACAAACATTGACTTCATCTAAAAAATAGATATTATAACAAAAAATATATTGATGTACCACAAAAGTAAACACAAACGAAAAAGAATACAGAGGCGTACCTTCTTCGAAACTCAGATACTTCCCTACATACTTACTAGCATGGTTCTCTTCATTTGTTTCTTAGTAACCATCATGCTCGGAGTAAGATTTAGTTCTGTAGGCAGTATGATCCTCTGGATATTGGGTATCGGGTTTCTATTAGGGAGTTTGCTTCTAGAATATTTCAAGACAAACATCACAAAAATTATCAAAAAAGCTT
Source organism: uncultured Candidatus Peribacteria bacterium (assembly GCA_964418415.1). Lineage (GTDB taxonomy): Bacteria > Patescibacteriota > Gracilibacteria > Absconditabacterales > Absconditicoccaceae > CAJBLF01. Next base: position 7,519 of record CAYQLB010000009.1, on the reverse strand, counting down.
TTGGATGGATTGATTTCCTTGAAAAAAAATTGAAAAAAAAATGATACTGGCTTGCGTTTCTGTAAGTCAGTTTTTTTTTGAATTGAAAACTTAATAGATTAAAATATTAATAAGCGTATAAAGATTAAAAAATCGTCGCCTAATTATTTACGTACTAATTTTTACGCTTAATTATCCTTTAAATTTATTAATCAGTTTATGAAGAAACCTACAATAGTAGCACCCGGGTGATCCTATGAAAAGGCTATGGTTGCGAGCCAATATGGAGCCGAAGAAGTCTATGTCGGTGTACCATTTACGTCATTGAGGATGAGACAGAATAAGATTCTTGATTTTGGTGAATTAAAAAAAACTGTTGAAGATTTGCATAAAAATGGAAGTAAAGCATTGCTCACGATGAATATTTTTCCCAGAAACAATGATATCAAACTCTTTGAACAGACGGTGAAACAGATTGCGGACGTCGGTGCCGATGCTATCATTTTCTCTGATCCATGAACCTTCCATATCATCAGAAAATATTTACCCGATACTCCTCTGCATTTAAGTACGCAGAGTTCGACTATGAATCGAGCTGCAGTGAAATTTTGGAAAGAGATGGGTGTAAAAAGAATCGTCTTCGCGAGAGAGTTGCATATCGATGAAATCAAGGAAATCCGCGAAAAAGTTCCAGGAATAGAGATAGAAGTGTTTGTCCATGGGGCTATGTGTATGAGCTATTCGTGAAGATGTTTGCTTGGCGATTATATGAGTGGAAGACCAGGAAACAAGGGTGAATGCTCGCATGCTTGTAGGTTTAAATATAAAGTCTGGCTAGAGGAAGAACGCAGACCAGGAAAGTTATTTCAGATGGAAGGAGACGAACAATGAAGTCATATTTTGTCGTCCAAAGATTTGTGTACGATAGATAAATTACAAGAAATTATTCCCTACGTCGATGCAATTAAGATTGAATGAAGAAGCAAATCAGAATTTTATGTTTGAGCAGTTGTCAAAGCATATAAACATGTCCGTGATGCAATTATCGAAGGAAAAAAAATAGATGAAAAAGTAGCAAATTTAGTGAATGTGATTCCCCATAGAGAATATCGAGATGGATTTTTGTTTAACAATTTGAGTGAATTTCCAGAGGGCGAAACAAATCCACCCTCACCCTCCTTTATCAAGGAGGGAACGTCTCTCCCTTGACAAATGGAGATGAAGAGGGATTTGAAAAGCTATACTGGCTCAATGACTTTAGACAGTGCTGGACCATTATTCAACAGGAATTATTTCGGAATGTTTTCAAATGAATTCATAGAAAAAGATGGTAAAAAATATTATCATATCGAGCCAAAGGAAGTCATCACTCCAGGAATGAAGATTAAGTTTTTGAGTCCTACAGAGATGGGCGAACTGGAAATCATAGATATCCTGGACGCCAAAGGAAATCAGGTAGAAAAAGCACATTGTAATAGTTGAGCTATGTATATGTTGACGGACAAAAAACTTGAAGGTTGGGAAATTTTATATGAATAGAATCACCATGACTAATTTCACTATCAATGTAAAGCTCAATCTTGAAGAAGATGCTCGAAATTATTGGAGAGCATTCAATGCAAATACTCATGCAAGCAAACGAAAAGAACAAGTAGCAGAAATCACTACTATTGAGCTTCAAAAATTACGAAATATGAAAGAAAAAGATGTTTACCCCTTTTTGCGTGAATATCTAGAAAACTTTTGGAAAGAACATACAAAAGAAGCAGAGGATAAAATTAAAGAAATGACAGAAGAACTAAATAAGCATAAAGATGTTATTTTTAAAACAATGGAAAAACTTACTAAACATCCGATCTATAGGAATGATTTTACTATTTTCCTTACATCACTCAATCGCTGACCATATAAAACCAATCTTTGACAAACTTGGTCGTACATACATTGGAAATGATTTGTTCCTGCCTTTACTCATGAGCTTCTCCATTTTCAAACCATACACTATTATAAAGAATATATAATGAGCAAACTTCATGATGAAAAAAAATTTGAAGACTTAAAAGAAGCTCTCACGTTTTTGTTAAATCATGAGTTTCCTGGAATGACAGATGGTTGATATCCACAGCATAAAGAATTAAGAAAAAAACTCGAAGACTATCGAGTTCATTCAGATAAGGATTTTGATAAATTGGTGGAGTATGGATGTGATATATTACTTAATGAATAATTATCCGTCATATTTAAAGAACCAAAATCTCTTAATGATACCTATGATAGCAAGTAGCATTACAAACAATCCTATACAAACAAAAGAAGTTTGAAGTCCGAATAGTGCCGAACATATTCAGAATCAGAGTATTCCTATAATTTCTCATAATTTTCCTACAAATTCACCGACACCAGTAATCGTTCCTTCATCTTCTGGTCTTGTACAGTCAGAAATATATGCGGAAATCACTGGACGCATAAGTGAAAGTCCCAATGAAATACCGAAGGTGATAACTATAATATTCCGGAACCCTTCATTGAATCAAAGCAATATATACAATAGAGAAAGGAAAAACAGCATAACAAACAGAAATTTTCTCTTACTGCCATTTCCCGCGATATCTCAGGTAAAAAAATCTATGAGATACGGCAATCTCATCGCCGCAAAAACTATAGCTACTTGTGATAAACTCAGATTGTTGGCAATAGAAACTATAGGAATAAAAATAAATCCCACATAGTTGATCAGATTGAAAAGCACCTCAAATCCTAAGGCATAATACATTCTACCAGGATAATTTTTGAGTTTTATTATCACTTTTTTTATAGGACGAAAAGAAAATACCTCATGGACGAACCTTTGGGTAAAGGTATCTCCTGCTAAAAATTCCTTGATCTTTTTCTTACCCAAACTTGGTAGTTTTTTATCGGTCAATAATGATAACAGCGCAAAAATAGGGATAAAAATAAAGAGATGCGGAAGATCTACTTTGGTAATCAAATATGAACTAATCAATGCACCAACGATATACGCAAGATTGATACTTGAAAAGTATAATCCGAATGATCTACCTCTTTCTCCTCATCTTGTATTTTTACGAATAAAGGTCTGATAGGTCGTAAATAATGAAGCTGTAGCAAACCCATTGAGTAATACCGCTAAAATCAATAAAGGAACGGAGCTATAGATACCTGCCAACACATAGACGATACCCATAATCACATAGACAAACTTACTCAAAAACAAAACCGATTTGAGATTCGCGTGGTTATTTACTTCTCCTACAGGAATAGAAAAAAACATTTTACTCAAGGACAATATCGCTCATATAATTGAAATAAGAAATACATGATTGACTATATTTTTTATATACAATGAAAAAAACACATCCGCTCACAATCCTCGTCACAAGACGAATATAAACAAAGAAAATCCTATCATCCTAATAGATAATGGTATTGAGAGAAAATTTTTTTTAATAACATAAAAAATTCATTTTTCTATGAGCGTAGAAAACAATTCATTTTGATATTTTTTTTGAAATTGATTTTCTGGAGCGAATGGCATATATGTAGCATAAATAAATATCTAGTTTCTATTGTAACGAAAAAAATTTTTTTGTCAAAATCTGAAACGATTTCGATAAATCAAAATCTGAAACGATTTCGATAAATATCGAATCTAAACAGTTCTCGATAAATCAAAATCTGAAACGATTTCGATATATTCTCCTTAAAAAAATAATTTCTATTTTTTTATTGAAGAATATATAGTTACCAAAACGAATAAATAATTCGATTAGCAAACTATACATCAAAATTTCAGCAAAAAACGCAACTATAGTTAATGCATTATATAAAATATACTATTATATCTCTAATCCAAGAATTTTATATACCATTTTTATAGCATCTGCTTTAGCTTTATTCTCTTTGAGATCTACCCTTATACTAATAAAAACATTTTTTTGCATATATTTTTTGAGCCCAATAATAGTGAGCGTTTGATTACCATCATCATCGGTCAACCTAATAATCGAAACACTCAAAGGATATTTGGATGTTTCTTGTACAGCATCTATATCAAAGGTATCATAAGAATCTATCACCGACTCCGTAATATCTTTGAGTGTATCTCATGCGGCGCCTGGATATGCAGATATTTCCATAACATATTTACCTGTATCTGGGAATATAGATATAGATAATCCGTCTTCGTCCATACTCTTGACGATACCCAATCCCCATGTACTGGAGAGTTTAATTCATGGCATATTAAGAACTTGTGGTTTGAGATATGGTTTCTTGACTACTATGTTTTCTACAAATTGTACCAATCATGACAAATCAGAAGCATTATCTTTATCGGCTACGATTCAAAATTCTGCATATCATTTTTGAATACCATTGCTCTGCGTATAGTTATATCCTACAGCATATTCATTGCTAAATGAAAGTTTTGTTCGCATTGTTGAGCCTACTTTCTTAGTTTCTTTTTTTACTATAAAATCACTATCAGATAATATCTTTGATGACTCATTTACATATCTGCCGACAGTTGCATCATTGGTAGCTATCAATCCATCCAAAAATACTAAAGAACCGTTATCATTGACGAGTTTATATGAATAAAGATTATTTTCTGTTTTTTCGATAGAATCTACTACCTGTAATCCATGATCGGATACTTCTGGCGTACTGAATATAGTATTCTCTATTTTTCCTCATTTTTGGAGATCATATATTCTCTTAAGGAATTTCTCAAATCATATCGATGTTTTACTTTTTATGATAGTACCGATTTTCCCTTCCATAAATTCTTTGATAGTATCTGCTGGTATGATATATCCCATCGTCGAATATCCATCTACTATAAATGTAGGTATACCTATAAAATTTCCCTGACTATCAAAACCTCCTCCTCAAGAATTACCCGCATCAATATTTGCATCTGTTTTATAATATCCATCTTCAAATCATGCTATAGTACCTTCTGTTGTCGTAATAGTTTCTCCTCCATTTGCTGGATATCCTATGATATTTATTTTACTTCTGACCGAAAGTGTTTGTGTTCCCAACTTGACCGGAGATGGCATATTCTCACTAGGAGATTTTATCCACAATAAAGCTAAGTCTGAATCTTTATCATAACTCATCACCTGAAGTGTAGAAAAACATTTGGGGGCTTCTTGTTCAGAAACTGTTTGACAGGCTTCATAATGTAGGGTCAATTTATTGGTATCGTCGGTAATAACGTGTGCGTTGGTTAGAAGAATATTTTTGGCTACCAAAACCGCACTTCCATACTGTTCCAACGTGTACGTATCAAAAAGCGAATTGTAACTATATGCCTGTATCTTAAAAATAGCGTCAACATCATTTGCTGCATTCGTTTGCTGAACAGCAAAAAAAGCTATGGATACTAAGAGTACACATAGAAAAATTTTTTTCATGTTTTTGTATAATAAGGATAAAGATTAACGCTTAACCGTAGCTTTTCTTAATCTACCTCTTGTCCATCATGATTGTGGTGCACTTACTACTTCACTTCCCCCTGATGGTGTCTTGATATATCTATATCCATCGGGATCAGTTCTCAATCTCGTCTCTCGACAGATTTTTCTCCCCCTAAGAAACCGAATATAATCATGTCCTTTTGGATTTTTTACCACACCAACAACACCAAGATCTTTCGCTTCTTCCACAGTCAATTTTCTTTTGGGATATTCGAATCTCTTGGATCCCTTAGTCCTATTTGCCTGTTTCTGTTGTTGAGATTTTTTCTTTGCTATTCCCTGTTTATTTGTTCTACTTGCCATTGCAAACATGATAGATGATAAATGATAGATGATAGATTATTGAAATACGGTAAAAATGCAAGATGGCTTCTTTTCCACAACTTTAATTTTACAGACTTTCGACTTTACAGACTTATACGGTGAATTGGCCGTTTTCGTAAATAACTTTCGTTGAGCCATCTGAAAGCGTAGCAGTAACTTTTCTTCTCTTAGTGGAAACGATATCCGTATGCTCAGCACTTTGATTGAATCATAATTCATCTAGTTCTTTTTCGGTAAGCTTGTTTGCATCACCAACAAATGTTTCATTGTATGCGGATCAGATTGCAATATGTGTGTTGCCTTCAGGTCATCACATATTTTCGTCATATAAAGTCTCCCCCATAAATCTGGTGATATGTGAATGTCTCCCATCCGTCAAAGAAAATTCTCCGACCTTATTTGCATTTTCTATCTTGATCATCTCTCAGAGTATTTCTTTATTTTCTGATGCATCGAATTCTACGATGATACCATTTTCAAATTTCAAATAGACATTTTTGATTACTTGTCCATACCTATACAATGGTTGATTAAATCTCATCCATCCCTCTGTACCTCTCCGATCCGGTGAAGTGAAAATTTCAAAGGAAGGAATATTGCGTCATGATCATCCCAATCGTTGTCTATTGGATCAAATTTTTATCTTGATATCTGCATCTTCCCCCTCGACATGCACCCATTCTATATGTAAGGCATCCAATTTTTTTTTGATGGTTTCAATAGCAGTGATTGTATTTTTTCGCTCAGCGATAGGATCTTCTTTATCCAAATAACATGCTTTGATGATTTCATTCCAATATTCTTCAAGGGACATTCCTGCTTCCTGTGCCATCGCTTCGGTGCCGTACAATCCTAATGTTCGCGTCATCTTTCCATCCAATTCTTTTTTCATACGCTTCTCTTTGTAAGGTCTACGAGATGCCATCCTGGCCGCTAATTTTTTTGGATCAACCTCTTTGAGTTCGTGTTTATCTGCTTCGGCGATGATAGAAATTACATGAGTCATCTGCTCCACTTTGCCGTGAAATAATTCACTCGGATAGAAAACAATCTGATCGTCATTTGCATGATCGAAAAAATGTTTTGCTACTCCATCAGGCAGATATTCCATGATCGGATGTGCACCTGCTTCGAGGATAGATTTTTGTAAGTGCAGATAAAATGGTTTCGCACATTCAGGAATTTGCACAAAAATTACATCATCTTTTTGCACTCATGCGCCTCATCGAAGGGCAAATTTTACAAGAACATCGGCATATTTTTTCAATATTTCATCAGAAGGAATGTACGTCATGTTAATATAAGTAATAGAGTAAATTATTACGAATTTCTAAAATAATTTTGCTAAATGCATGATGCCTGCTTCGCTGGATGATAGACGCACTATATAAACTATATTGTGCATCTCGCTTCAAACTTCAAACATTACAATACGTCTAATAGTTTTGTAGTCATCCGAAAAAGGGAAGCAATATATTTTTGTATATTCTCTATCAAGAAAATCATCCAGAAAAAAATTTCTTTAAAAATATTTATCGAATATACTATATATAGGGAATCTTATATACTATTTTTTTGTGTCGTTAAACTATTTGATTTTTTGTGGTTTTTTTATATAAGCATCCGACGTTATTGGTATATGCCGCGATAGCTCAGACGGTAGAGCGCACCCATGGTAAGGGTGAGGTCACGGGTTCGATTCCCGTTCGTGG